>DGUQ01000067.1 GCA_002394725.1 Ruminococcaceae bacterium UBA4306 | reverse complement strand
GTGTTTTAATGATACTTAGTATTAAACCGGATGAGCCGCAAAACAATTGACAGTGAACGAGTTTTTGCTATAATAGTTGTATTCCAAGCGCGGCAAATCATGAATGAGGTGATAAAAATGAATCGAGCACTTTTTTCGGAATACAGATCGATGTATTCCTCCAACAAAGAGCACCCGACCGTCATCAGGATCCGCATCCGCATGCGCGATCTGATCGATCCCGACTGCATGCGGTACGCGGTAGACACGACGATGGAGCGCTACCCGTATTTTTGCGTCGAGCTGCATAACGGCGAGGATAACAAATGGGAGTATATCGACAACAAGCGACCCGTTGTCATCACCAATTCGCTCAGCGGCGTCGAGCTGAATTCGGAAGCATCCAACTATCATTTGATCTCGTTCTCATGGAAGGACAACTGGATCATCCTCGATGTTTCACACGCCTTGACCGACGGCACGGGCGCGTATGAGGTCATTCGTACCTTCCTGTATTATTACTGCTCACAGCGCTATCATGTGACGATCTCGGATGAGGGCGTTCGTCTGGTGGGTGATGTGATCACACAGGAGGAATGGGACGATCCGATGGAGAAGGCGACCGATCTGCCGACCCCACCGCGTCTCGACATGCCCACCACGATCAATCCCGTCACCGCCGCCCATCTGGAGGATGACACCGAACGGACGGTCTACAATATCTCCATCGATGAAAAGGAATTCATGCGGTTCAATATCGAGAACGACGGCAGTCCCGCTACGATGATCGCGCTGCTGTTCAGCCGCGCCGTCGCACGGCTCTATCCCGACCGAGAGGACATCATCCGCGTGACCCTCGCGTTGAATCAGCGCGGCGCGCTGGGCACGCCCCGGGCGCATCAAAGCCTTGTCGGCGGTGTGTTCCTTGAGTACAAGGACGCACTCAAGGACTGGTCGATCGAGCGCCAGGCGACCGCCTACCGCGGCATGGTGTTCGCGCAGACTATCAGAGAAAACGTGTTGGCAGGCGTTGCCTCGATGAAGGGCATCAACCAAATGCTGATGTCGAAAGCGACCGATCAGGAGCGGCTGGCGATCACCAACGCGATCAGCGGCATGACCGACCGCATCACCACCGCTACCATCAGCTATACCGGCAAGGCCGGCTTCAGGGATTCGGAGGAGTATATCCGCGACTTCCGCGGATGGACGAGCGGTGCCGGAAAGACCCTGCTGATCGAGGTATCGGCTGTGGGCGGCAGATTCATGATCGACTTTTTGCAGCCCTTCTCCTCTCCCCTCTACGTCAACGCGTTCCTCAAGGAATTAGAGGATAACGGTATCAAATATGACCTGCAGGATGTGATGAAGCTCGATCTGCCCAACGTGCGCTATCCGTGGAGCAAGTAACGGCGATACATCGGAACCAAAACGTGACGTGTCACGATCAACGATAAGCCGATAAAGACTGAAAACGACCTATTATCGGCAATTGAGTTCAACTCCCGTCACCCTATCCCGAGATTTGTTCTGACAGATAACATGAAAAGCGTTGTCTTGCGACGGGAATGGATGGGCATCCCATCCGGCAGAAAGACTACGAGAACTTTATGAAGACGGTCGGCTTTGAAACGAAGCTCTGCAAGCCCCGACACCCGTTTACCAAGGGCAAGGTTGAGCGGCTTGTCCGTTTTGTTAAGGATAATTTCCTTGTTGACCGCGTGTTCAACATCACAGACCTGAATTGGCAAGCATTGGATTGGTGAAATTACCAAAACAATCTTTACCACAGAGCGACTGACAGCGTTCCGCAACAGGTTCATATGACGAACTGTGCCGTTCGTTTGCATGAGCTTCCAAAGACGGACGCAATACGATTTTATCTATGCCCGGAGCGAAAAATCTCATTTGACGGCTTTGTCAACTATGAGGATGTCGATTCGGTGTTCTGTACAGTTATTCCGGCAAAACAGCAAGGATTTTCCACAACGGCGACACCTTGTATATTTACTCAGCTGATTTGCGTCTTCTGCTGGTTACGCATAACGTTACATGGAGCCGTAAGGACAGCTTCTGCGAAGGACAATACGAGGATCTTCCTCAACCGGAGGAGTTCCCCACGATGCCGGTCAAGACACAAATTCTCCGGCTTCCCAAGTCGCAAAGCAATCTTTCCTTTGCCAAGTTTGACTTTGACGAGGAGGATTCGGTATGAATGAAACGGCATATGAAACTATTGCACAGGCTGCTGTCGCGCTGAAATTGGACTTTTCCTCAGAGGAATTTGCAGGTTTTGCGGAGGATCACGGCCTCTCTGAAGACGAGATTGAGGTAGTGCGTTCTGTCTTTGCTTATCTCAAGGAGAAAAAGCAGCAGACCACAGTAATGACATTACTGAAAATGGGTCGTCTTCCAACAAAAGAACCGAAGACCTTTGATACTAAGTATCAAATCCTGTCGGGCGCACCAAGCTATACAAAAAGCCATGCTTCGATTGATATCGAGGCATGGCTTTCTTATACTACACCAGTTTGTTCCTTTCGGTTTTTTTGAACAATCTCATATAGGTTTGATAGATAGAATAAGCGAAAGCTAAAGAAGCCTTGCTGCTCGAATGAATCAGAACGCCGATCAGCTTCTCTCCAAAGCTCATACTTGGAAAGCCCCAAAACGGGATATTCTTTCGATAAAAGAGCGAAATATCACGAATAACGGGAATTGAGTAATTCCTCTCGGTTTTCGGACTGTGATAGAACCATTCCCAGATCATTTCAGCACAGCCGCGCAAGCTTTTTAACAACTTGTCACAGGCTGCTTTATCCTGATTGATATATGATATATTCAACGCATACACATATCTTTCGTAATATGAAACCCATCTGTCCGCGAGATCATTCATTCTATACCCTTTTGTTATCGAATGGGATCTTTGGACATAATGATAATAGCAGCCGTCAACGATTGTAAATCTTTTGCATATAGAAACCAGCAGGTGTTGTATGGCTACATCTTCATAGTTTCTTCCCCGAGGAAAACGTATTTCACGAAAGAGCTCCTTGCGATATAATTTATCCCATGCATAATTTCGAATTTTGCCGTTAATCAACATGACAAGAGCTTCTCTCGTGCTGTATGTTCCTTTTTTCAGCGACTCGACCTTTTGTGTTGTCCTGTACTCCTTAATCAGGCCGCATTCAATGATATCCGAATCGGGAGCTTTTTTCAGAAGCTTTGCAAACATATTATGCTCGATATAATCATCGCTGTCAACAAAGGCTATCCATTCGCTTTGCGGCAAAACGTTGTCGATCCCGATATTTCGCGCGGCGGAAAGCCCTCTGTTCTCCGTATTGATGACTCTGATCCTCTTATCCTTAGCCGCGTAATCGTTGCAAATATCACCACTGGAATCGGTCGAGCCATCGTTGACAAGGATAATATCAAGCTCCTTGTACGTTTGACGAATCACACTATTAATACATTTAGGTAAAAATCTCTCAACATTATAAACAGGAATAATAACACTTATCATTGATCTGTTCCTCTATACTAACGGGGGGTTGCAGTATAGTATAAAAAAACAACAC
>DGUQ01000168.1 GCA_002394725.1 Ruminococcaceae bacterium UBA4306 | reverse complement strand
AACAAAAAACCGAAAGGAGAACAACAATGTCAGTAATTTCAATGAAACAGCTGCTGGAAGCAGGCGTCCACTTCGGACATCAGACTCGCAGATGGAACCCTAAGATGGCTCCCTACATCTTCACTGAGCGTAACGGTATCTACATCATCGATCTGCAGAAGACCGTTGTCAAGCTCGAGGAAGCGTACAATTTTATAAGAGATCTTTCGATGGAAGGCAAGAGCGTTCTCTTTGTCGGCACCAAGAAGCAGGCAATGGAGTCCGTTAAGGATGAGGCTACCCGTGCCGGCGCGTTCTATGTCAACGCAAGATGGCTGGGCGGTATGCTGACCAACTTCACCACCATCCGCAGAAGAATCGCTCGCTTAAAGCAGCTGCGCACCATGGAAGAGGACGGTACGTTCGATCTGCTTCCCAAGAAGGAAGTCATCAAGCTCAACCTCGAGATCGAGAAGCTCGAGAAGTTCCTCGGCGGTATTAAGGATATGACCGAGATGCCCGGCGCTCTGTTCATCGTTGACCCGAGAAAAGAGAAGATCGCCGTAGCTGAGGCGAAGAAGCTCGGTATCCCGATCGTCGCGATCGTTGATACCAACTGCGATCCCGATGATGTTGACTATATCATCCCCGGTAATGATGACGCGATCCGTGCCGTTAAGCTGATCTCCGGCGCTATGGCGAATGCGATCATCGAGGGTAAGGAAGGCCAGATGGGTGCTGCCGCTGTTGAGTCAGAGGACGCGCATGTCGAGCCCAAGGCTGAGGATATCGTAGAAGAATAATCGTAAGAAATAGGGGAGGGCAGGATTTCCTGCTCCTCCCGTTGCAATACTCGCTAATTATTATAATTTGAAAGGAATGGTATATATGGCATTTACAGCTCAGGATGTAAAGGCACTTCGTGAGAAGACCGGCTGCGGTATGATGGACTGCAAAAAGGCGCTTACCGAAGCGAACGGCGATATGGAAGCCGCTATTGACGTATTAAGAAAGCAGGGTCTTGCTAAGGCCGCTAAGAAGGCTGACCGTGTTGCTGCCGAGGGTATCGCTCTGGCGATCACCAACGACGACAACACTGCCGGTGTCGTTATCGAGGTCAACGCTGAGACCGACTTTGTCGCGAAGAACGCAGATTTCCAGGCATTTGTCAACACCTGCGCTCAGACCGTTATGAACGCGAATCCCGCTGATGTTGAGGCACTCCTTGCTACCAAGGCTGACGGTTCCGAAATGACCGTTGCCGAGATGCTGCAGGAAAAGATCCAGACCATCGGTGAGAATATGAAGATCCGCCGCTTTGAGAAGATCGACGGCGCTTGCGTCGCTTATGTACACGCCGGCGGTAAGATCGGTGTTATCGTTAACTTCGACACCGATATCGACACCACCAACCCCGAGTTTGTCGCTTACGGCAAGGATATCGCGATGCAGATCGCGGCGCTCAACACTCCTTACCTGACCGAAGCTGATGTTCCTGCCGACGTCATCGAGCATGAGAAGAGCATCATGGTTGAGCAGATGAAGAACGATCCCAAGATGGCTAACAAGCCCCAGCAGGTTCTCGAGAAGATCGTTTCCGGTAAGATGGGCAAGTACTTCAAGGAGAACTGCCTGGTCGATCAGGAGTTCGTTAAGGATAACTCTATGACCGTCGGTAAGTATACCGAGGCTACCGCTAAGAAGCTCGGCGGCGCTATCACCATCAAGAAGTTTGTACGCTTTGAGAAGGGTGAGGGTATCGAGAAGCGTCAGGATGACTTTGCCGCGGAAGTTGCCAGCATGGTAAAATAATCGAATTGCACTCTTATGACCGCTCCCGAATGGGGGCGGTTTTCTTTTGCCTGTAAACAAGGCTAATACTAATTTCAAATAAAACCCTTTAACATCTGTTGCGGAGAATTCCGTATAACTTTGTTGTCGGACTTGACAGGCGCCAGCCTGCCTGCGTCCTCCGCCGCGTTCTACGAAATTCTCCGCTAACACCTTATTTAAGCTTTTTATTTGAAATTAGTATAAGATGTGAAGGAAGAATGAATTCTTCCTATAACCATGAAAACTTGCCAACTTCTACTTTACAATACCCCCAATTTGTAGTACAATATATACAACTATG
This sequence comes from Ruminococcaceae bacterium UBA4306, assembly GCA_002394725.1. GTDB lineage: Bacteria > Bacillota > Clostridia > Oscillospirales > Acutalibacteraceae > Ruminococcoides. The sequence goes on along the minus strand of DGUQ01000168.1, from coordinate 4,112 downwards.
AAAAATAACATGGGGTGATATAGGTGAAACCAAAATACAAACGAATTTTATTAAAATTATCCGGTGAATCCCTTGCCGGAGCAAACAAGCACGGCATTGATTTTGAGACCGTAGCCGCGTACTGTGAGCCGATCAAAAAGCTCGTAGAGGACGGCGTACAGGTCGGCATCGTTGTCGGCGGCGGCAACTTCTGGCGCGGTCGCTCCAGCGGTGAGATGGATCGTACCCGTGCCGATCATATGGGCATGCTCGCGACCACCATCAACGCGCTTGGAGTTGCCGATTCTCTTGAGCAGATCGGCGTCGATGTCCGCGTGCAGACCGCCATCTCGATGCGTGAGGTTGCGGAGCCTTATATCCGCAATCGCGCGATCCGTCATTTGGAAAAGGGCAGAGTCGTCATTTTTGGCTGCGGTACCGGTAATCCTTTCTTCTCCACCGATACAGCCGCGGCGCTCAGAGCTGCCGAGATCGAGGCGGAGATCATCCTCAAGGCTACTTTAGTGGACGGTGTATATGATAAGGATCCCAACACCTATCCCGACGCCGTTAAATATGATACCCTTTCGTTCCAAGAGGTACTCGAAAAGGATCTGAAGGTCATGGATTCGACCGCAGCGGCGATCTGCAAGGATAACAGTATCGATCTGATGGTATTCAGTATCCTTGAGCCCGAAAATATTTACGAAGCTGTTTGTGATACCAAGGTAGGCACACTGGTCACAAACTGAATAAATCAATTGTTCAATTTATATACTAAGGAGGATCAACATGAAAGAAGTTTTACAAAAAAATGATGAGCGTATGCAGCGCCGTATCGACCATCTGGTCGAGGAGTTCAAGTCGATCAGAGCCGGCAGAGCAAATCCTGCCGTACTGGATAAGGTGACCGTCGATTACTACGGCGTTCCCACTCCGATCAACCAGCTTTCTTCCATCTCGGTTCCCGAGGCGAGAACCCTTGTCATTCAGCCGTATGACGCTTCCTCGCTCAAATCGATCGAAAAAGCGATCCAGATGTCCGACGTCGGCATCAATCCTCAGAACGACGGTAAGATTCTGCGACTGATTTTCCCTCCTCTCACCGAGGATAAGCGTAAAGAGATCGCGAAGGATATCGCGCATATCGCCGAGGACAGCAAGGTGCAGATCCGCAATGTCCGCCGCGATACCGTTGAGAAGCTCAAGAAGATGAAGAAGAACGGCGATCTCACCGAGGATGACCTCAAGGACGGAGAGAAAAAGGTTCAGAAATCCACCGACAACTTCATCAAGGAGATCGATGCGATCACCGATAAGAAAAAGAAGGAGATCATGGAAATCTAAGGCGGACACGCGTGTCCTTTATTCCGCCTTTTGCAACGTACAGGGAGGAGCCTGATACCATGGCAATATTCAAAAAGAAACAGAATCAGGAAATTTCGCTCTCCGATATAAAGCTGCCTGAGCATATCGGCATTATCATGGACGGTAACGGACGCTGGGCAAAAAAGCGCGGACTGCCGCGTTCGGCAGGTCACACCGCCGGTGCCCAGACCTTTCGCAAGATTGCCCGTTATTGCAGTGATATCGGCATCAAATACCTCACGGTCTACGCCTTCTCTACCGAGAACTGGCGCCGACCTCCCGATGAAGTGGACGCATTGATGCGCCTGTTCAAGGATTATCTGCAGGAAGCGATCCGTGATTTCAAGGATGACAGCATTGTGCTGCGATTCCTCGGCGATCGCTCCGCGTTCTCTCCCGAGCTGCTCAGCCTGATGAATGAGAATGAGGAGGAGTCCTGCGACCGTGACGGCATGGTGCTGAATATCGCGATGAATTACGGCGGCAGAGCCGAGCTCGTCACCGCTATGCGGCAGATCGCGCAAAAAGCCGCTGACGGCAGTATCAAGCCCGAGGATATCGACGAAGCGATGATCTCCGATCACCTGTATACCAAGGGAGAACCCGATCCCGATCTGATCATTCGTCCCAGCGGCGAGAATCGAACCTCGAATTTCCTGCTGTGGCAGAGCGCCTACGCGGAATATGTGATCATGGATGTTCTTTGGCCTGATTTTACGCAGGATGATCTGAATCGTGCCTTGATCGAGTACGCGAAACGCAACAGACGCTTTGGCGGCGTATAACGCTATTTCAAACATAACGGCTGAGCCGACATAATCGGCAACGCCTTTTTATTGGAGGATGAACATGAAAACGCGATTAATCACTTCGGGAATCGGAATCGTACTGGCTTTGGCGATCATTATCTTAGGATCGTTCTTCAATATCATCATCACGATTGCGCTTTCTCTGATCAGCGTCATTCTATGCGGCGAGTATTTATCGGCGAGAAAACTGAACAAAGATATCAAGCTGTTTGTTACCTGCTTGTTCTTTGCACTGATCATTCCCTTGATGTCTTACATGAAGGAACCGTTTGATCGTTATCGTTTCGTTCCGTTCTATCTGTTTGTGCTGACGATGTGCGTTTTCTCTGTCGTATTCCACCGCACGTTCAGGATGGATGATATGATGTTCACCCTTGCCGGCGTATCGCTGATCACCGTCTGTATCTCACTGCTGAACGTGATCGTATGGACAGACGCAGGAGCCGCATCCGATACCGGATCCAAGCACACAGCGTTCTGGATCATTTTCTGTTTGGGTATTCCGTGGCTGGCGGACAGCGGCGCGTATTTTGCCGGTTCGTACTTCGGCAAGCATAAGCTGTGCCCCAACATCAGCCCCAACAAAACGGTAGAGGGCGCCATCGGCGGCATCTTAACCGGCACCTTATCCGCATTGTTGATCGGTCTGATCTTCAAGCTGATCTATGGAGATGTGACGATCTATTACGGCGTACTGGTATTGGTAGCGTTCATCAACTCCATCATTTCCATCTTCGGCGATCTGACCTTCTCCGTCATCAAGAGGAGCTGCAAGATCAAGGACTTTGGCTCGATCATGCCCGGTCACGGCGGATTGCTCGACCGATTTGATTCCGTTTTGTTATGCGTTCCCGTTGTGTACATCTTTTCTCAAACCTTCTATTTTATAATGTGATTCACTATGATAAAGAGTTTATCCATATTAGGGTCTACGGGTTCCATCGGCACACAAACGCTCGATGTTGCCCGTAAACTCAATTTAAAAGTCAATGCTCTCTCTGCGTACAGCAGTATCGAGCTGCTCGAAGAGCAAATACGAGAGTTCCGACCTGCTCTTGCTGTTGTGTATGACGAGAATAGGGCAGAGGAGCTGAAGATCAAGATCGCCGACACCTCCACCAAGGTGCTCAGCGGCATGAGCGGATTATATGAGATCTGCCATGATCACTCCGATCTGATCGTCAACGCCGTTGTCGGTATGGTCGGTTTGGAGCCGACTCTCGAAGCGATCAAGGCAAAGAAGGATATCGCCTTTGCCAACAAAGAAACCTTAGTCGCAGGCGGCGCTCTGGTGATGGACGCCGTCAAGGAAAACGGCGTCAAGCTCCTGCCCGTTGACAGTGAGCACAGCGCGATCTTCCAGTGCTTACAGGCAGCTCCGCCCGATAAAAAGCTCAAGAAGATCCTCCTGACAGCATCGGGAGGCCCCTTCTTCGGCAAAACTGCCGATGAACTGCGTGATGTGACAGTCGAGCAGGCATTGGCGCATCCTAACTGGAGCATGGGCGCGAAAATCACCATCGATAGCGCTACTATGATGAACAAGGGGCTTGAGATCATTGAAGCCGCATGGCTCTTCGATACCGATCCCGACGACATCGAAGTGGTCGTCCATCGTGAGAGCATTATTCATTCGATGGTCGAATTCACCGATAATTCCGTTCTGGCTCAGCTCGGCTTGCCCGATATGCGCATCCCGATCCAATACGCGATCACTTATCCTCAGCGCGTACCGTCCCTTGTTCCCGAGATTGACTGGAAGACATTATCACAAATGACCTTCTTCTCGGCGGATGACAAAACATTCCGCTGTCTTGCCGCGTGCAAGCGCGCCATGAAGAAGGGCGGACTCTATCCGGCTGTCGCCAACGGTGCCAATGAAGTCGCTAACCGTCTGTTCCGAGACGGAAAGATTCCGTTCCTGAAAATCGGCGAGCTGGTATCCGCGGCAGTCGA
>DGUQ01000011.1:17588-33396 GCA_002394725.1 Ruminococcaceae bacterium UBA4306 | reverse complement strand
TCAACATCCTGCTTGGGTTCTGAAGCAGGAGTCTTTTTTTGATCATCGGTTTTGCCGTAAACAGATCGCACAACCATCACTAACACCACAACCGCTATTGCCGCACACAGGACGATTGCGGATACAAAGATTATTTCAAGCATAATCTACCCTCATATCATACACCAAATAATAACTAAGGTGCCGCCGCCAACGGCAGCAGCACCCGTTAATAAGAATCATTTATGGATTTTCCTGACGACGCTTTTTCAAAATCAGGAAGATAGCAAGTGCAATCAAAGCCGCCAGTACCACGCTTGTGATAATCACTGCGGTGGTATTGTGGAAGAACATCGTGAGCCATGTCGCGCTCAGAGTGAACTTATCAACTGAACCCTCGCCTGTAACTCCGGCGTAGTCCTTTGCCTCGACCTCGACCTTATAGTCGGTCTGCTGGCCGCTCGCGAGGATAGTATGGTTGATGTCCAACTGCCCGACAAGTGAATCGTTGATCTCGGACGACTCCAGATCGACTGTCTCGCCGTTGATTTTCAGTACGACTGAATCCTTGTCAAGGTTGTCATCCAGACAAGTGATCTGGATCTCTCTTTCAGCCTCGGAATAGGCGCCGTTTTCCTCTACACCGTTAATGGTCACGCTGGGTGCTGTTTTGTCCACGATAAAGGAGACGGGACAATTCTTATGCGCCGCACTCTCTCCGTCTACCGTGTTGACGGTACGGTTGGTGGTAACGGTACCGAGCTTTGCGTCAGTCGAGCTTGCGGTAACGGTATAGCTGCCTTCGTTCTCGAACATATCCGAAGAGATCTTGTACAGGTACTCATACCATTGATCACCGCCGCCGGAGGACGTGATCGAGTAATCCTTATCACTCAGCTTCTGGTTACTGTTGTTATACGAGAGCGTCATGCTCTGCTCTTTGAGCTGATTGACGTTGATCTCCTTGATCAGGATATCGGGAGCATCACTGGTATACCCGGATTCGGCGAGTTGGACGGTTTCATCAGACGCCAGCAGGAACACCGAACCGAAGCAGTTGACAGAGAAGGTGAGGGAAGCAGGCTCGGAAACATTTCCGGCACGGTCTGTTGCTGAAACCGTAAGGACATAGACACCGTCATTGCCCTCTGTTTTTTCGAACAGCGGATAGGTGAACAGCTGCCTGATCACGCCCTCGATATACTCTGCCTTTACCGAAGAGCTGTCGATAACCTCAGCGGTTTGCTTCCCGGTATTAAAGTCATAATAATGCTTTGTCAAGGTATAGTTGACGCTTTCGGCGCCTGCATAGTTAAAGTCAAAGACGTCAAAACCGGGCTGCACCTGAGTATCATACGCCTGACCGTCCTTTATCGCCTCAGCGAAGGTAATCTCAGGCTTGGTCTGATCAACGTAGAAGGTCTTACCCGTATATGACTGAGCGTCGTTCAACGCCATATCCTTGAACGCGATATCAAACGCGTATTTTCCGTCCTCACTGAACGTGAGCGTCGCGGTATGCGTATCGCCGCCGGAGCTCCACGCAGCCAGTGTGGGACCCGATTTGACGGTAGACTGGTCAGGCGCGTAATAATGGGGCGTGAGTGTCAGATACTTGCCGTCCGGGTTAAAGTTATGCTCTACGATCGTGACTGTCGCTGTAACAGTACCGCTGTAATACTCGGTATCGGGGCTGTAAGAAACGCTGATGGTAGGAACGGTTTTATCAATATAGAACTGCCCTGCGTCAACCTGATCCGCCTTGTTGCCTGCCATATCGGTAAAGTTAAGAATGACCTCATATTTTCCGTCGTCGGCAAAGGCGACCGTCGCCGTATGCTGACTGTCGTCGGTATAATTCGAATAAGAGGTACTCCAATTAGCCCCTGCCGCGTAAGAGGGAACAGAACCCTCGATCGCGATCATCTTTGACCAGTCAAAATCATTCGGGTTGAAGTTGCGTTCCGTAACGGTGATGGTTGCTGTTCTGGTAGAGCTGTAATAATTGTTGCCGGAATCGGTGTTGACGGGATCGCTCGGGTTGAAGGTGACCTCGATCTTCGGCTTGGTGATATCGATACTGAGGCTTTTCTTCGCCTCGATCGTATAACCGGCTCTGTCATGAGCTGTCAAGGTAACTACCAGATTATTAGCGTTGAATCGAGATGCCGAGATCGAATCCGTCAGTGACATTTGGGTGATCAGATTCGTGCCGGTTTCACGCTGAGCAATACGCCAGCTGTTATTGTTCAGTGAACCTCCGTTGCTGACAGTAACCTGTTGGAAATCAACAACCTGTGAACCGTTGGTAACGGTGTAGTAAGCGTCTCTCAGTCCGGAGATGCTGTCCGAGATGGTAAAGCTCACCGTCACGTCGCCGCTAAACAGATCGAGCCCGTTGTTATCCTTGCCGTGATAATTTGCCGATCCGAATTCAATGCTTGCATCGGAATGGGAGCTATGAGCGCTGCCGCTCTCGACGATCAGACCGGCAGGGGTGATCTCGGAGCCTTTGTTTGTCACATGATCAACGGCATAAGCGAATATCTGACCCTTGAAGTCGGCATTGACCGTAAAGGTTGCCTGATTGTTTTTATCGACTGCACGCTCGCCGTAATCATAGGTTTCACCATTGATATCGACAAATCGGAAGCCGATGTATTTCACGCCCGAGCCCTCTACGTTGGTTTTTTCAACAAAATCAGATGCCGTAACAGTCACATCGGTCGTGCTCTTGAAGTAGAAGCCGTATTCCTTGAGCTCTACGCCGGCAGGATTCAAGCCTCCGTTTTCATCATCCGCATATACGTCGCTGTAGCCGTCACCCGCGAATGAAAACTCAGTGATATAAGGCGCAACGTCATCAATATAGAATTGTTCGGATTTTTTTTTCGCAGTGATACCGCTGTTATTGCATACCTCAACCGTGAATTGGTTATAGGAAGCGGATTCGCTGATGCGATGCAGATAACCTGTCACGTCGCTCTGAGCGGTATTGGCGGAGTAGGTCTCTTCATTCTCTCCTACCCATGCGTCCATACCGTCGGGCGTATTCGCCGGCTCATTCTCAAAGCCGGTGTAGATCTGTTTGATGATATTATGACCGTTGATCTCGGTTTTAACGGAATGGAGCTTGGACAGCTTATCCTCAGCGGTGAACTTCATTCCTACTTCATCGGACGTATTTCCCTGATACCAAACCTTGCTGCCGTCGGAATACGCCTCCGGCGTTGCCGAGAGCTTAATATCCGATACCGTAGGCTTTTGGGAGGTAGAAACGATCTCGAATTTATCTTCATCAAAGATCTTCGCGGTTTCGTTGTTTTTGGTAAAGATTTTTCCTTCCTGATTCAGCGTTGCGACAGAAACATTCTCGGGCTTGTTGCCGACATTATCCGTAACGCCTAATGTAATTAATGAAGGATCGTATTTTGCTTTGCTGATCGTGTAAGTAAACGTACGACTTGCGGTTGTCGATCCGGTTATAGAATCATCTGTACGATCAAATTTTTCTGCGTTGATCGTACCGGAGCCGGTATTGTTCAGAGAAATCGTCTGCACGCCGGAGGAATAGATAGGGATACTATCCGAGCCGTCCACGACATTAACCGTCATCTTGATCTTATCGTTGGAATATAAACCAAATGTCAGAACATTCAGAACGGAATCCGCCGCGCTCTTAGCCGATTCAAATCTGACAGAAGTGATCTCGGGTTTCGTGTCGTCGATATAGAAGGTTCTGGAATCTTCGCTGACAACCTCTTTACCATCGGTATTATTTCCTGTTGCAATGATCTTGACAACGTTTTCGGCGTTGCCGGAGGAAGCGCGATGAACGCAATCGAATCCACCTGTCGAGAAGGAAATCGTTTTGGAAGAAATCGGATCACCTGAATGTTTGCCAAAGTCCGTGATCTGTCCTGCTCCCGTTACCTGCTCTGTGATCCTTTTACCATTGAGATAAACCTGGATGTCATGCAGCTTTGTCAGCTTGGCGGTTATTTCAGAAGTAACGGTGACCTCGGTACCGTTCTCTTCTCCGATGAACCAAACATTATCTTTGAAAGTTTGCTTACCGTTTCCTTCCAAACTGATTGTGCCGATTTCAGGCTTTTCATCGGATGCTACGATCTCAAAGCCATCTTGAACCGGCGCCTTCACTGCGCTCTCAGCATTGGGATATACGACATATTTATCGGTATCCGCCGCGGATATAACATCGCTGTCATAACCGACGTTATCCGTCGCCGTTAATTTGATATTGCCGGGATCAATCGCCTCATTACTTTTCTTGATGATAAAATCACGCGTGACGGTCACATCATGTTCTCCGCTCGCATCTGTTGGTGACCAACCTTCTGAAGCTTGGATCGTAACAGAATTGTTATACTCCGCCGTGATATCGGCAATACCGGATGAAGGTGCCGCGTCAGTCGCCTTTACGGTCATCTTGATGTCGTTGTTGGAATACAGACCGAAGCTCAGAACGTTCAGGATCTTTTCCGTAGCGGTTGCGGCTGACTCAAAGGTGACAGAATTGATCTCAGGTGCGGTTCCGTCCACCTTCAGCTTTCCCTTATCATTAACTTCAAAGGTTGCTTTGTTCACATCATCTCCTTCCAACATAACGCTGTCGGTTACGGTTACGGTATAGGTCTGGTAATAATCCGCGCGGAAGGAACAGGTTACTTCGCCTGTTTCTGTATTCTTTACACAGCTGTAGCCATCTTTGTCATGGTAAGTCTCTTTGTTGCTGTCACCGGCGATCTCGATGCTTTCTGTATCGACGCCCGACAGATCGTCAGTGAGCTTAAAGCTGACGGTAACACCCGTTTCTTTGCTGACCCAGTTTTTGTTTTCGTCGTTATCATAAGTAAATCCACTACCCGTCTCAGGGTCTTTAACCAGCTCAGGGGCTGTGTTATCAAAGAGGATATCCTCAGCGGCCACGGTAAAAGTGCCGGTGTTGCCGAGCTTATCGGTCATGCTGATTGTATAATCTTTTCTTGACTCAGCGATAAAGGTGTATTCCCCGTCGCTCTTCTTCTCCACCTTGACGTCGCCGCCGTCCACCTCGACCTTGTCAATGCCGCTGTAATAGCCAAGCCCATCGGCGTCATCATCGATACTCAAGGTGACCTCAATATGCTGATTGGTCCATTTCTCGGGAGCGGTGTAGGTTCCTGTGGGTGCCGTCTGGTCAAGGTAGAAGGTATAAGGAAGCGTTCTCGAATTACCGGCGTTATTCTTTGCTGTGATCTCAAATGTATGCTCGCCGGAGCTCAATTTATCCTCAAACGTATAGCTGACGGGAACTGACACTTCTTTTTGATCTTGATCGATCTGATAATCAGCGTCAACTATCTGTCCGTCAAATTTGACGGAAACGATTTCTTCCACGCCGGAAAGATCGTCGGTAACGGTCGCGCTTACCGTTCCGCCTCCGGCGCCGGCAAACACCTTTCTGTTCGCGTTTGATTCATCGGGCTGTGATGAGTAGCTCTTAATATCGTTATCAAAATCAATCGCAGGCTTGTGATCTGTCACAACAAGCTCAAACGCGTTCTTATACTTTTCCTCTATCATCCGGGCGGTTTCGTCACCCTCGATATACAGTGGGAGATCCTCGATATTTGCAGAAGCGTTTAATTGAGATTTATTCTTTGCTTCCACGCTCAAGTGATACGCCTTTTCGCTGATCTTCAGCGGGAAAGTAAGCGAATACAGATTTTTATCTTCGCTATCCTGCGTGATCGTTCCCTCGTGCTCGATCTTATCCGATCCGTTTTTCAACAGGATCTCGTCAACGGGAGCGTTACCGGGAGACCTAACAAATACGGTTGCTTTTATGATTTCATTATCATAGATACCGAACTTTTTGAAATTGCCCTTTCCTTTTTCGAATACGACCTTTTCGATCTGAGGAGACTGATTATCGAAAAGGATCATTTTTGTCGACACAGTGTTTGAATTTATTGCTTGATCGGTCGCGGTTATCTTGTAGACGCGGTTTGCGTTTGCCATAAACCAATACTTGCCGTTGCCTTCAACGTGGATAACAGTACCGTCATCTATGGTCAGGTTGACAGAAGCATTGGAGTTGTCCGTTACCTCGAACGAAACCTTTACTTCACTGGAAGTCCAGTTCTTATCGCCGTCGGGCTCATATTTTATGATATTAATATCAGGCATTTTATCATCAAAATTAGATACGGTAATTTTCAGTTCGCTTGAGGAATTCCCGAGCTTATCGACAGCTGTCGCGATATAGTCGCCATTCACCTTAGTGACAAAGGAATATGTGCCGTCACCGTTATCAGTCGGTGTAAGAGTCCCTCCGTCGGGCTTCTTCACTATTACGTCGTCAGCATTAACGCCTGCAAAATCATCCTGAACCTTGAACGTAACTGTGATCTCATCTTTTGTCCAGCCGTCGGGACTCAGCTCCGCGTCGGAAAGGACGGGACCGTCATTATCGATCTTGATCCCTCTGGGGAACTCAGCTGTTTTGCCACTGTTATTCTTTGCGATCGCCAATACGGTGTAGTCGCCGGACGCTAGATCGGCAGGCAGCTCGAATTCCAGATCTTCGGCAATACGCTTTTCACTGAATGTATCAGTATCGGTATGCAAAACTCTTTTTACATCCTTATCCTTAACCTTCTCAGGCAGCTTTGTGTATTGTTCGTCGGTTTTCTCAAACTCACTCGTCTTAGCGAAATACAGGGCAACGTCACCATCTAAACCGGACAAAGGATCCGTGATCTTCAAGGATACCTTCTGTTTGCCGTCTGTGGTCACATAGAAGTTGTTGATCGGCTTACCCGATACGACAAAATCTTCGTCTTCCATATTGGGCGCCAGATTGGTTGCGACAACTTCATACAGTGTTTTATCCTCTCCCAGCGCGTTTTCCTTGATATAAATCTTCTTGATCTCACTCAGAGGGATTATGCTCGATTCGTTTCCGACAGCGTCTGTTGCCTCTATCGTCAGATTGTATTCTGTATTTTGGGTAGAAAGGATATATTCGGCACTGAAAACACCGTGTCCATCATTGGTGATGTCTTTTCTGTCGAGAACCTTGCCGGTATCCTTCTCAGTGATATCGTTGATATCCTTCACTGTGATATCGGCAATATCAGATTCGCCGTTGGAGTTGACCTTCACGGTCATTTTGATGGAATCATTATAATACAGGCCGAATGAAAGAGCGTTCAGGAATTTTCCTGCCAGCGTTTCTGCCGGAGAGAAAACGACCTGAATATCCGACTCTACGGAAGCGGTCGAATCGATCGAAAATGGCGCTGTATTTACTTTCGCGACGTTTTCAGCGGTATCTTTTACCGATACCTCGCTGATTTTTGTAGGATCAGAAAGTTCAATACGATAATTGTCGCCGTCTTTGGTAACAGCAACTTCTTTTCCGTCAAGTTTGAAAGAATTCTCATTGATTCCTGACTGAGGTACATCGTCGTTCTTATCCTCTGCTTTTACTACAGCATAGACCTTTTGATTTGCGGTCAGCCATGTTGTACCGGGTACAATGTCATTCTTTCCGTCCGTGTACTTGACGATGCTCAGATCGGGTTTATCCTTATCGATCTTGATCGTCTGATTCAGCGTTGCCGTATTCTTGTTTCCTGCTACATCAATGACAGTAAAAGAATACGAGTTGGCAGCGGCATACTTCTGGATTGCAGCATAGTACGCCCCATCGGAGTATGTCGCTGTAGAAGTGGGGCCGTTCTTTTCTTTGAATGTTACACTGTCGACATAATCGATATTACCATTTATATGAATGCCGACCGTTACAGAATCCTTCGTCCAGTCAGAGGGTATACCGGAGAAAGAACTGATCCCGGGCGCTTTTGTCAAACGCAGAACATCCATCCTTTCAACGTTTCCATGCCCGTCACGCACAGCGATCGTATATTCACCGTCCGTCAGATCGGGCGCCGAACTGTTGCGCAAATTGAGTTTTACGGTGCGCTGAGCGCTATCTTCGCCTAATGTAACCCAATCCGGCTCGTTATCAAAACCCTGAATAAGGTTGTCGGCATCCAACAGGGAAGCGCTGTAATCATCACTCTTTATAAAAACGACTGAAAGCGCATCGATATCTTCCGTTTCCGTGTCACCCTTATCAATCGTGATTTCAATTCTTCCCAAAGAAGGCGTTGCGTAGTTGACCAGGTTGCCGCCTTGGGAAAAGACCTTGATTTTGATTGTATCGGAATCTTCTGCCGCTTCTGTCGGTGAAACAGCCGGCTCAGTGCCGCCCGGTTTATTCTCTGTCGGGAACTCAGAGGCTGTTTGAGTGGTTTCGTCCTGATTTTGCTGCACTTCGGTTGCCTCTTCTCCGATTTGTGTCGGCTCCTGTGTTTCCTGAACCGCGGTAGGCTCGGGATCATCGCCATCCAAAGCGCTGACAGGCAAATAGCCAAACAGCAGCATCAACGACAGCACAACAGCCAGAACTCTCAGTAAGATCGAAAACTTTGACATCTTCATACGATACTCTCCTTCTTGCTCGTTTTTCCCTCTGTTAATGATCGAATATATCTATAGTTTACTCCGTTTAAGATGCAGTGCATCTGAATCGATAAGACAAGCAGTGCGATAAAAATGACGCGCACAGCCGTGCTTATTCCCGGAACAAACGAAAATACCAATGATAAAACGATCGCCGCGAACATTCCTATGTCAGCGATCTTTGCTTCTTTACTTGTAAAAAAACAAATGATACCCGGACGTTTATCCGTAATCTTTGCTCTTTTGTCTGCTTTCCGTCTATTGGAGACGATAGCCAGCAGTATATAACCCGCAATCAAAAATATCCAGAACACCGCTCCCGTAACATACGCGGTAAAACGCCGAATGCTGTTTGCGTTGAAATCGGAAAACGCAACGCCGATCAACGACAATGATGACACCGCAACAAAAATGATCGAGAGCTTCATCAGTTTAACTGTATTTTTCATATCTTTCCCCTTGCGCCCCAAATCCTCGGCATATCTTCATGCCGAGGATGAGGCTGATGCCTGTCAGCCGATCACTTCATCGGTATCAAGGCATATAATCTTTTTTACAATCTCAAAGCGAACAGGCGCGTTGCTCTGACGCGCTGTCTGTTCTCCTGTGTTGTTAAGTACAACGGTCTCGCTGCTCTGAGTTTGAGCAGTTGCGGCATTTTCTTGATTCAGTACGACCGTATTTTCTTCGGCTTTTTCATTCTTTGACCGTGTATCAGGGCTGAGCTTTTCCGTTACGCTCTGAGAATCATCCGAATATGTACTCTGCGTGATCGGTGAAACACTCTCGGTAACCGGAGGCTTTTCAGCAGGCGGACGGATCTCAGACGAGCTTTTGGAGGGCTTACGTTTTTTTGCCTGTTGTGCCGATGCTCGCTGCTTCTTTTCCGCTCTCAGTCTTCCGGTAGATGAATTTGTCTGCTCCATCTCCTTCACTGTCTTTGCCTGAGCTCTTCCCGAACGTATCGCATAGATCGTTTTGATATCAAAGGCAAAGAAAAGAACAGCTGTTATCACCAAAAACAAGATCGCGCCGGCAAGACAAACTACAAAGCCTGTATGAAAAAATGAAATACTGTTCATATCACTGTCCCACCGTTCCTGTTGAAGTTTTCTTCGCGCTCAATCCGTTTTGACGGGCTGATTTAATATTGTTCTCCACATCCTGCATCAGCTCGTTCAAGCCCGGATTATTCTTATAAGTATCACTCTTAGCGATCAGCTCGAGATTGCCGGACAGCTGATCGAGCAAGGAGTTATACTGCGATTCATTGATCCCCAAGCTGAAGAAGTCGTTCTTATTCATCAGGAAGCCTGAGATGAACTTGTAGCATTTCAGCGACACTTTCAAGTTATCCGTCGGATTGACCACCTCGGGATTTGAGATGTTTTTCAGCGCTTCAAACACCTCGGCAGGGTCGGAGGTCGGTCTGCCCTTATCATCGATCTGACCGCCGTCCAGATACGCCTTCGCGATAACGATGTACTCTTCTATCAGCTTTTTCTTTTCGGTATCAGAGCAATTCGGTTCGGCTCTTTCATACCAGTTGAGAGAGGTCGCGATACCGTTGTCATTCTCATAACAGAAAAGCAGATCGTCTCCGATCTCGGAGGTCACATTCGCGTAAGCATCAGGGTCGGCGGACAACAATGCGTCTCCCGTCTTGATATACTTCGCGCCGTCTGAAACGCCCTTCATCAGATCATTCATTTGCGCGTATTCCTTGGAAGAGAACACATTGTCGGCGAGATAGACCTTATTCAGCAGATCAAGGTACGCCCTGCTTTCGCCGGGGTTTGTGGCGATCGCCAACTTATATTGATCGATCGCCTCCTTGAACACTTCGGTTCCGTCGCCTTTTGTGACGGTGCCGCTCACGGTCTGGGCCGTCACCAGATCATCGGCGGCGGATAGATAGCCGTCATAAGTTTGCGCCTTTGCGGAGGATTCCGCTACTTTGAAGCCGATCGCTCCGAGCAGCAGCACCAGCGTAATGATCGCTGACGCAATGAAGGTTTTCCACTTGAAGCGCTGGACCTTTTTATTCTCGATATCCAGATCCTCGTAATGGTCGAGCGCGTACAGCAGCTCGGCACAGCTCTGGTATCTGTCGTTGGGATTTCTCTGCGTACACTTGATGATGATCTCCTCAAGTCCTGAGGAAAGCATCGGATTCCACTGGCGGATGGGGTACATTTCATAAGGCGGTGTGCTGGGATTATGACCCGTCACCAGGTGGTACATCGTCGCTCCCAGGCAGTAGATGTCCGTGCGCGCGTCAGTCTGACCGTGACCGCCGTACTGCTCAGGCGCCGCGTATCCCTGTGTTCCGAGACAAGTCGTATCCTCTACACTGGAGGATTTGAACTCGCGCGCTGTGCCGAAGTCAATCAGGGATATGTTCCCGTCCGGCTTGAGCATGACGTTGGCAGGTTTCATATCGCGGTAGATGATCGGCGGCTTGCGCGAATGGAGGTACCCCAAAACATCGCAAAGCTGCTTTGACCATTCGATCACATCATCCTGACTTTGCGCGCCGGAGGACTCGATCGCCTTGGACAGTGAGTTGCCCTCGATATAGTCCATCACGATCAAAAAAGAATCCTCCGTATCGATAACGTCGATAATGCTCGGCAGATTCGGATGATTGAAGCGTTTGAGCATATCTGTTTCGGCAATCAGGTTTTGCTTGACGACCTCAAAATTCTGTGTGCCGTCCTTTCTGACTTCCTTGACAGCCCAGATCTTGTTGGCTTTCTCGTTTACCGCCTGATAAACGACGCTCATGCCGCCTTTTCCCACGACTCTCAGTATCTTATATTTACCGTCTACTAAGGTGCCTATTTCCAGCAAGTTCGTTCACCTCAATCCGTTCTGATTACAACAACCGTGATGTTGTCGACTTCCCGGCGGTATTTGTTCAATTCAACGAGATAGACCGCGTTATCAAAAAGCGCCTGCTCATTGAGCAAGAGACCGGGATTGAGATACTGATAGAGCTCATCGGCAGAAACTGTATGTCTGAAGCCGTCGGAACACTGCATATAGATCTGTCCCGGAGAAGCGACGCCTGTGCTGTAGTCAGGCTCGATAAAATCACTCGCGCCGATACACTGCAGCAGAACATTCCGCTGCGGACTGACGCGAGCCTCCTCGGGAGTCATACGTCCCATATCCATTTCTCGTTGGATATAGGTCTGATCCTTCGTAAGCTGTTCCAAGTGATCCGTAATACGGTAAGCTCTTGAATCACCGATGTTGACGATATAATACTGCTCGCCGATAAACAACAGCGCGTTCAGCGTTGTCCCCATCCCTACGCCGTTCGTACGTCCGTAGGTCGCGATTTTTCTGTTACACTCGTCTATCAGCCTATCCCAGTCAGAGAAGATCCTGCTCTCAAGCGACTCGGGAAAGGCGAGCAAGCCCGGAAGCTCTTGTTCGAACCAACGGCAGAATGTCTGTATAACGGTCGAACTGGCGACCTCACCTTTGGCAAGGCCGCCCATTCCGTCACATATTACCGTCAGCAGAATATTACCGGAATCAGACTTGGCTTCTATGATCAAGGACGAGTCCTGATTCGTTTGTTTTTTGATACCCTTATCGGTATGTACTGCTGTTGTAAATATCATAGTTCAGTTTTTGATCAACCGTTGAATTCAAATTCTACATCAGAGATCTTGATCTTATCGCCGGACTTGAGCTCGAGCTCCTGATTCGGCGACAGCTTAACGTCGTTGACATAGGTGCAGTTGGTCGAACCAAGATCGGTGATATAGCACTTGCCGGAGCGTACGCGAACCTTAGCGTGAGTACGGCTGACAGAGTTGTTGTCGGAGATGCAGTAATCGACTCTTCTTCTTTCCTTACCGATCACAAACTCCGGCTTGTTGATGGTGATCACTTCGTTATTGCTCTTTCTGATCAGGTTGAAGCCGGTCGCGCCGCCGCCGAGCACGGTCGTCTCGCCCGCGCCGGCACTGAGCACAGAGGTCTCGCCCGCGCCCTCATTGACAGGAGGTATGGGAGGTGTAGGCGGTGTGGGAGGTGTAGGCGGCTGGTTGCCCTGACCGTCCTTCTTCTTATTCTTGTTAACAGCGACAACCACAATAGCGATAACCGCGATCAAAAGGATGATTCCTGCGATGATACCGATGATCAAGCCCCAATTAGTTCCGCCACCGGTGGTAGGCTCAACTGCCTTTGTTTCTTCCTGAACATCAGCTTCGGTTTCAACTTGTGATTTTACTTCTTCCGTGGCAGCAACTGTTGCGTCTTCGTTCTGTGTGGGGATAGGATCGTCTGCCTTTTCATATTTGATCCCGAGCGCCTCCAAAACCTCGATCACCTGACTGATCGCAGTAGCATAGCAGGTACTGCCGTCAGGATTGCCTGCACTGCAGATGCCGATAACGTTACCGTTTACATCTACCATGGGTCCGCCGGAATTACCGGCAGTCATCGTACTACCCGTGAGCATAATAACTTCACCCGAAAATGTGTACGGAATTGCCAGACTTTCTATTTTATATGTATCTGTATATTGTGCTCTGTTAACCGTACCGGACTCAAACGCAATATCCTTCTGATTGTAGTACTGATAGGTGATCGACGCAGAGTCTTTTGCTGACGGGAAACCTACTGCATAGGCAGTTTCAGCAGCCTTTACATTACTGCTATCGCGTAGCTTTAAGTATCTACGGTTTTTTATCGGCTGGCTTAACTTCATGATAGCAAAATCCATATTTTCGCTGCTATTAACAAAGGTAGCGTCGATCGTAAAATCACGTGCTATTGTTACCTTATAGGTAAATCCCTTACCCATTTCTGCGTTTTCCTTAGAGAAATTGTTATCGATCTCCTTATCAGTCCATCCCTTTTCTTTTCTTAACACGTCATACTCCAGTTTGGATAAACGGGCGCAGTGGTTAGCGGTAAGGATATAGTTTTCATTGATCAAAAAGCAAGAACCGCTCGACCAATAATCACCATCATAATACTTTCCGAAATGCAGGATACCATCTGCTGTGGCGCGTACATCTTCCTCTGATGCGCCGACCGGTATCACAGCAGCGCAGATCATGCACGCGATCATACATACCGCCATCAGCAAGCTGATGAGCTTTTTTGTCTTTCTAAATGTCATGTCCCAATTCCTCCTAAGAAGTAAAATAATATTTTGATTCAAGCAGAAACCCCTACCTGAATTGAATCCGACTGCAAGTTGTTTCTTATGCTATAAAAATGTCTTATATTTTTTAATAACTGTTAACATTTCGACGCAAAAGTCTGCTATAATAAAGACAAATCGTTCTAAATCCGCTCTCTTGTGCAGAACTTGAGGTTCTAAAACAAATCAGTATGTTTTTCATAAGACTATAATAAATTTTCAAGGTAATCAGAGAGCTTGCTCATCTGTTTTTTCTTTAGACTTAATGATGAATGAACATAAGTGTTTAACGTGATATTGACGTTAGAATGTCCCAGCAGTTCACTCAGCGATTTGTCATCAACGCCGGCTTCAATACACCGTGTAGCAAAAGTATGCCGCAGGGCATGAAACCGAATATCCTCAATATCTGCATCCTTCAACAAACGGTGATAGCGATATTCAAAGCTGTTGGGTCGCATAAAATCACTATTTTCGCTCATGATATAGCCTTGGTTTGATTTTCGACATAACAAGAGAGCGGTCTCAACAATATCCGAAAGAGGAATGTAACGGTCTGAGCTCTCTGTTTTCGGCTTGTCTATCCGGAATGATTTATGGATAGAATCACGTACCACCGTTGCGTGAACATGTAAAATCTTATTTTCAAAATCAATGTCTTTCCATGTCAAAGCACAAATTTCTCCCACTCTCAGTCCCATCCTGAGTGCAAGTAAAACTCCTGTTCCCGTCGTTGTCGGATGATGGATGATGTATTCTTCCAATGCTTTTTGCTCTTGAACCGATATAATACTGGGCTTATGGCAAACTGAGGGGAAAACAATCTTTGCTTTGATCTGCTTTTGCATCCCCTCTTCATATGCCAGACGCATTGCGGAATTCAAAATGACCATCATCGTCCTTACATAAGCGGGTGATAAGCTGTTTCCTCCTTTTATCCCTCCGGAGCTCAGCTTGTCAAGAAGGAAATCGTTGAGCGTTTTTTCGGTAATATCTCTTACCCTGATATATCCAAGTGAGGGAGAAATATGTTTATCGATCATGTAACGATATTTGGATTCTGTAGACGGTTTGTGCTTGAGACGGTTAACATCAAGCCATGTGTTCAGCAGCTCATATAAGGTTCGTTCACTGTCGAAACAATCGTATGTATCAGGTTCTTCGTTGTATATGCTGCAAAAGGTTTTGTTTGATCGAGGTGTAGAAACAAAGTGTTTCCTATGTCTTTTCGGATGTTTTCGTTTGGTTGAATAGTTCATTTTGCGCTTATCCCTCCTGATAATGATTTTCTATTGCTTTACAATAGATAGGAATAGCATATGACATTTTGTTCAAATTTTATACATTTATTTACAATAAATTGCATAAAACTATCATTAATTCATTGACATATTTCGACACAAATGTTATAATCCAATCTAAAGTAAAAGGCAAAATATGTCAGAACCTCAAGTTCTACATATTAAAATCAGTCGTTTTTCAACGGCTGATTTTTTAATATATCGGTTATTCTGTTGATAGGCTTGGTCATAATACAGTATGCCAACGATACGACGAATTGTACGACAAGAATTGCCAAAACAGCGAATTGCGCATCAGGAACATATTTCAACAGCCTTACCGCATCATCATAAAGATATTCTTTTCCTTTCATATACTGCAAAACATATATCACGGACGTAACAGCGCTTGAAGCGCTGATCAAAGCGACAATCAGCTTGATATGATAAATGTAATAGGGACCTTGCGGAAAAGCAAACAAAAGCAGCACAGGCAGCACTCCTCCCGACATCATGATCAGAATTATTTCCATCCGATCGCAATGCTCAGTCACTATATCCGTGCGCGCTATCGGAACCACCTCGATATTCACCACTTCCGCACCGCAGATTTTCGCAACCAACGCATGAGCCGCCTCATGTAATGCCGGATAAAAAAATAGCATGACCAACACCGCCAATAATACCATAACCAAAACATGAAGGATTATCTTCATTACATCACCAAGAATAGTATGCTGATCAGACAGTATTTTATGAATTTATACTTGATGGTTCGGCTTTAGAAAAAGCGATGACTTCCTATTGAGGAAATCATCGCTTTATACTAAGTAGCAATAAA
>DGUQ01000011.1:0-17548 GCA_002394725.1 Ruminococcaceae bacterium UBA4306 | reverse complement strand
TCAGGCTCCCGACTGCGCAACACAATACCACAACAGGTCGATTATTCAAGAGAAAAAGGCGGAGCCGAAGCCCCGCCCGTAATGTTAATGATGTGAATTGGTTTTTATATCGGCTTGCCGATATTACCATTGGATGTCAGATTCGCCAGCCATCTTTGGATATAGGTCGCGTCCATGATCGTGACGGCACCGTCACCGTCGGTGTCGGCAATCGTTTCATTTAAAATAAACGGAATCGGTACACCTACAATATGGCGCTGTATATATGTTGCGTCAGCGATTGTCACATTGCCGCTGCCGTCCACATCGCCGAGAAGTGATGCGGAGGAGATCACAACAGCCTTTCCGAAAATATCTCCGGAAACAACGCTGACGCCTTCACCCATGACAATGTATTTCGCGTTATCGGCAAGATAGGTTTCATCAAATGCTGCATTCTCGCCCTCAACGCGCAGCGTGCCGCTGTTCACGACAACGCTGCATTGATCGACGACGCCCTGCACACCGAGCTTTCCTCTCAGATCCAATTCGCCGCCTTCGATCGTCAGAACGCTGTTATCTTGATCATTACCCAGCAGGAGTGCGGCTCCCTCGGCACTCTCCGCGGTCACTGTGCTGTCATCGAACGCGAAGCTGCCGCGATTGATAACGATACCGGAGTACCACGAGGAGGTGTGGATATCAGCTTCGACCTGCTTCATCTTGAGATCGGAAGCCCAGATACCCGCAGCGGCTGAGTTGATATGGAGCTTCACGCCTTCGATCGAGAGGTTGCCGGTGCAGTAAAAGCCGTAACCGTAGATTGGGTTGCTTTCGGTGATGGTCAGCGTACCGTCGCCTGTAATTGTGAGATCATAGGGAGCGGGATAGATGACGTCGCCGATCTGATAGGATTCGCTGTTATAGGTGCCGATGCCGTCGCCGCCTGTCTCAGAGATCGTACAGTCGCCGCTGATCACAACGGTCAGATTCTCCATCTGGCTAAGTACGCCGGAGTAGGTCCAATCCTTCTCGGCGCCCTTTGTGATCTCGGCATTATGCAGCGTCAGCGTGTTCTTCGCAGGGTCATAAACCGCAGAGCCCTTGCCGCAGGGGACCATAAGCCTGTCGGAATTGAGCTGTTCGCCGTTGACCCAGAGCGCGTACTCGGTATACTCTCCCTGGCCGCCTGTGTGGTGGTACTCCGTACCGGGAATCAGGTAGCTGTAGTTATCGGTCACGACCTCGTGGACGGTGTCGTTGAGATCATCCACGCTCAGCGTATTTTCAGGCATGCCCCAATAGTACTTTTCGGAGCCGATCTGAATGAGATCGCTCTCGGTAAAGCTGTATACGTTATTGTTATAATCCGCATAATAACGGTTGCCGTCGTTATCGGTATAGAGCGGTAGCTCAAGACGGTCAACGCTGCCCTTCGTCTTATAATCAAGGGGCTGGTAGCTCTCGACGATCTCATAGCCCATCCATTCAAGATCGCTCAGATCATAGAACTCCTGCTCCTCAAACTCCTCGTCCTCAAAGTAATGACCGTTGCGGGACTCAAGCCTGATGACGGCATAATCCGTGTTTACGATCCCATCGGAGAAATGCGTCCACTGCTTGTAAGCATAGACGGCGTCGGGGTCATCCTTCTTGGATAACAGGACGCCCTTTTCCGCATAATTGTCAAAGTTGTAGGACGCATTAACATAACGGATCTCGACCGGTCTCGTCACGTTCTCGATATCATAATAAAATTCTTCGCCGCTCTCCAGCTCCGCGTCGGAGACCGTCATATACTCGGCGGAGGAATAGTCCGCGTAGAGAATGTAGAATTCCTCTGTTTCGGGATCGAAATGCACCTTCTGGATGGAGATACCGGTCTCTCCGGAAGAGGAGCTGTAGGTGCCGACTTGCACAAAGAGATCGTCGGGAGCGGACTTGCGCCGGATCACCTCGCGGGTCATCTCGAAGCGGTCGTCATCCGTAGGATCGTCTGAGCTCCAAACGGTAAGCTCATTATTTCGCTCGATATCCTCAGTCGGCAGGGTGAAGCCCTCGGCTTCCAGCTCAGAGCGCGCGATATACTTCGGCGTATAGCTGTCGTCCTCTAAATAGATCTCGTCCGCGTCGCTCCAAACAACGCGATAGACCGTGAAGCCGTGCGGATCGTCGAAGTCATCTTCCCAGTCGACCTCTCCGGCATATACCGCGCCGGGCTCGTCGGCTCTTGTCAGCTTTGCGGCAGACCAACCGCGATTCTCATATTGGTATGTATCCATGAACGCGACCTGCGTGGGCGCCATGCCGTAGACATAGTCGTACTGCTCCTCAAATTCTTCCTTAGTGTAGCGCCTGCCGATAAAGCCCTTGTCACTGAAATCCTGATCAACGACCCACATACGGAGGTCCTCCACATACATATAGCGAGAAACGAGATAGATGACGCCGTCCATGACGCTGAGCGCGTACTTACCTTCTGCGTCGCTCTTGGACTTGGGCGTTACCATCGTGCCCTGTACAACCTCTGTGCCGGAGTTATCGACGATCAGCGCAGGAACGTAGTCCGGCTCCTCTAAGACGATCTGCTTGCCCTTCGCCTCGGGCATCGCGACGCCGCCGACAGTGATCGCACCGCCCTCAGCGGTGGTGATGCGAGTAGAGCTCAGAGCGGCGACAGGATTCGGATCTTCTCCTTCTTCACCCTGAGCGGAATACAGATGAACGGTGACGGTGTCGGCGATATCGAGGTGCATGAGGCTGTGATCGCCGTTCGCAACCATTTGGATCGCAATATCATTCCTGCGCTGTTCGTTCACGGTCAGCGTACCGTCGCCGACGATATTCAGGCTCGTGCTGTGGAAATTGAAACCGTTGTAGACGAAGATCACGCCGAATTCATTCTCGCCCTTGACATTGAGCTTGAAGTCGTCGCCCATATACCAGATGAAAAGCTCATTGTCTTTTTGATGGACGTTCTCGACGGTCAGGGTGTTAGTCGGTTTATCGTAAGTCATACCGCTCACGGCGCTGTTGTTGATCTTGAGACCGCCGTTCGTGTAGTCATAATAGACAACGCTGAGTTCCTGACGTGTCGCCGTGTCATAAACGCCCACGCGGGCGCCGCCATAGATAAAGACGTTCTCCGCCGGACCGGAGGTGGGGGTCGGCTTTTCCTCCGCCGCAAAGGCGGTCAGCGGCAAAGCGGACGCCAAAAGCAGTACCGCCAGTATCACTGCAAGCAGATTTCTCGAAAATCTCTTCATCTTGTTTGCTCCTTTCCTGTTAAAAAGAATAACATTCGCTTACACTTACTATAACAGGAACGGGAATACAGCACAATCAAATTGCATGAATACGCAATTTCATGTTTATGCAAATCTGTTTGCTTTCCACGGGGAATGTGATATGATTATCATGAAATATTATGTGATCCGGTGATATCATGACCTTCAGCGAGCTATTGAACCAATATATGGAGACCCTTTCCTGTACTGCGAGGGAGCTGTCCGACGCCTCGGGCGTGTCGCAGGCGACGATCAGCCGCTACAGACACGGTGAGATCGAGCCGCCGATAGACGGCAGCGCCTTTTCCGCTATTATCGGAGCGTTGGCGGAGATCGCCGGGGGGAAAGGGATTGATCTCTCCGAAGATGAAATCAGGATCGAGGCAGTCGCAAGCCTCACGGAGGATGAGACGCTCTTCAAGGAGATTTTGCAGAAGCTCCGCTCCTTGCTCTCTGAGTTGAATATCCGAAACGCTGAATTTGCCCGCGGCGTGAGCTATGATCCCTCCTACATTTCCCGTATCCTGTCAGGAGCGAACAAGCCTGCCGATCTTGAGGGCTTCACGGCGCAGACAGCCTCCTTCATTCGCCAGTACGTCAAAACGAATCATATCTCTCCCTCCGCTTTGTGCACGCTTTACGGCTGTACCGAGGAGGAGTTGAACGCGCCGAACGGCGTATTTGAGAAGACGGTGGAATATCTCGGCTATGCCGTACCGCGTGAGGTAGAAAGCCCGATGTCGCGTTTTCTCGACAAAATGGAAACGTTCAATCTGGATGATTTCATCCGCACGATCCATTTCAATGATATCAAGCTGCCAACTACTCCGTTCCAGCTTCCGACGACCAAGGAGTATAACGGCATTCAGGAGATGATGGAAAGCGAGCTGGACTTCATCAAGGCAACCGTTCTCTCGCGTTCTAAGAAGGACTGTATCCTCTACAGCGATATGCCGCTGGAAGAAATGGCGAAGGATCCTGGATTTCCGAAAAAATGGATGTTCGGACGTGCTATGATGCTGAAGAAGGGTCTGCACCTGCACATCATCCACGATGTGAACCGACCGTTTCATGAGATGATGCTCGGACTGGAGGGGCATATCCCCATGTATATGACCGGTCAGATCTCTCCCTACTATCTCACCACATCCCAGAGCGCCGTGTTTAACCATCTCCTGAATGTGTCGGGCGCCGCCGCATTGGTAGGCAACGCGATCGCGGGGCATCAGAGCAGCGGCAGATATATGCTGTATAAATCAAAGGAAGACGTCAGGCATTTCCGTGTCCGTGCCGAGCAGCTTCTGGAAAAGGCGCGGCCGTTGATGGAAATATATCGCAGCGAGCGCAAGGAGGACTTTTTCATCCACCTGAAAAAGCTCTGGGAAAGCGATGACAGAAAGGTCGTCGCGAGCAGTCTGCCGATCTACACGATCAGCGATGACCTGCTCGAAAGCATCTTAAAGCGAAATCATATCCCCGAGAACAGCGCTGAGATAATCAGAGAATTTTACACGGAATACAGAGAAGCCGCAGAGAAGCTGCTCCGGGAGTATCATGTGACGCTGGTGATCCCTGAGTTGAGCCGCGAGCAGTTCGAGCGTTCTCCTCTGAATCTTTCCTTGGCAGAGATATTCTTTGAAACCGACGTGCCGTATACCTATGAGGAATACGCCCTCCACTTGGAACAGACGAAGGAATTCTCTCAGCGGCATGGGAACATGAAGCTGGAGCTTGACGATACGCCCGCCTTCCGCAATATCAGCTATGCGATCATTGGCAATCGACTCGTGATCGTATCAAAGGACAAATTCCCGACGATCCACTTTGTCATCCATCACAAGCGTATGGTCAAGGCGTTCCTCGATTTTATCCCTCCAATCAGAGAATAACAACACAGCGCCGCATAGAATAAAGAAATAAAATGCTGAAAAAGATCATAGTTGATTATCTATGTTTGTATGGCTTATTCCTTGACCACAATTCTGACCACAACAAAACCGGAACGGATCGTACACGAGAGCGAAAACAGGGGTTGAGCAGAAAGACTAATCTCCCAATCGCAGAAGCGATTGGGAGATTTTCGTGAAAGGATATTTGATGACCCAAATCCTTTCAGTTATATACCATTTCTTCAATTGCGTATGGAACAGCAACTCCTACCAGATAACGCTGAATATAAACCGCATCTAAGATCGTCATGTTTCCGTCGCCGTCAACATCTGCGGCAACCTCGTTAAAGTCAGTGGGAACGCTGACACCGACCAGCGCGCGCTGGATATAAGTCGCGTCGAGAATCGTGACAATACCGTTTCCGTCAGCGTCTCCGAGGATATAACCGGAGGTCTCACTCTTTGTCGTAGTGACCGAGATCGTTACCGCGCCGCTGACCTTGGTGATACGGTAGGTGTTCGCAACGCCTGTATCGGTCGGACCTTTGATATTTTTATAGGTTCCGTCGGTGACCGAAACGCTGTCTAACGCGTAGCCGTCCTTGAGAACGATAGTGAAATTGACTTGTCCGCTGCCGGAGGAGTCGGGCTCTCCGGTATCGCTGCTGCGTGATACGGTGGAGCCGCTTGCCGACACGGATTCACTCGATCCGGTATAGTCCTGTGTCTGATAAACGGTAATGGAATCCACGCCGCTGTCGCCCGCGAAGGTCACGGCGTAGCCCTTATCAATGATCGCTTCCTGCTCAACGGAATGATCGCAGGCGTCAACAGATACGATCATGGGGATCGTCTGCTGTTCGGTCGCGCCGCACTTGGTACAAGTGTATGTCATCACGCCGGTAGATGTGGCGGTCGCCGCGGTCGTAACCGTACCGGAGTTCCAGCTGTGACTGTGGGAGCCGCCCTTGCACGCCGTCACGCTCGTTGCGGTCGTAAAGGAAGGTGTGCTCGAAGATACCGTTGATGGGTAGGAAGCTAAGACAAAGTTGACCGCCTTAGGAAGCGTATAGCTGAAAACAACACTGCCGCTGCTGCCTGCCTTGGTGTTGACGATCTTGCCTGCTGTATAGCTTGTGGTGCTTGAAGTGTACTTCTGATTGCTGCCGAACCAGCTCGACTGCGCGGAGCCGTCAGCGCCTCTGGAGCCTGCCGCAAAGAGCGAAGCGCCTTGGATCGAAATGGTGCCGTCAGCGTCGATCGGAGAATTGTCGCCGCCCGATCTCATGCTGAACACTGCCTGTGTACCGCCGTAGAGGTACAAGCCGCCGTTGGAATCCAGACCGTCGCCGTCGCAGTTGACGTACAGATCGCCGCCGTAGATATAGATATTATAGTTGCCTGTGGTGGTAGAGCCGCCGCCGGGATTGAAACCGCCGCCACTGCCGGGACGTCCTCCGGGTCCGCCGCCGGGATTGAAGGTATTGCCGCCGCTCGCGCCGGGATCGGTGCCGCTGGTACTGCCGCCTGCCGCGTTCACGCCGTCGTCGCTCGCGACAACGTACTGACGGCCGGAATAGATGTAGACGGTACCGCCTTCAAGTCCTTCATAGGAGTTGTTGATCGTGATATCGGGATCACGCGTTAAGCCGTTCTCACTGCCGATCGTCAGAGAAGTGTCGGCGTGCATACCGTCGTCACCTGTCTGAATGGTGAAGGTGCCGCCTGTCACAGTCACATACGCGTCGGAGTGGACTGCGTCGTCGCCTGTATTCAGTGTAAAGCTACCGCCTGTGATATTCAATGTAGGTTCAATGCCTGCTTCCTCGGCACGGTCGCCGGACGCCTTCAAGCCCTTGCAGCTGTATTCATCCGCGAGGGTATCGTTCCACACGCTGTAGCCCTTCCATGTGCGGATATCAAAAGTACCGCCGTTGATGTTCAGCGCGGTGTCGCCTTGAATGCCGTCGCCGTCCACGTCAATGTCGAAGGTGCCGCCGTTGATGGTAACAGTGCCTGCCGACTCGGTGTCGATGACCGTTCCCTCGGTTTCGTCGGTCGCGTCGGGAGCGCTCTTGATACCGTCGTTGGCGGCTTTGATGATATAGGTCCCCTGATTGATGACAATACTGCCGTCACAGCCGATACCGTTGTTGACTGCCGCGCCCGAGGTGGTCGCGCCGTAATACTTCGCGTTGCCGCTGACATTGATCGTGCCACTCTGGTTAAAGATCAGCTCGGCTGTCGAGCCGCCCTTGATGCCGTTCTTCGCGTTGGCGACAACATTCAGATTTCCATCGCCGCAGAAGGTCACGGATGATCCACTCTTGACCTTGATCGCCGCACCCTCAAAGGCTTCGGCCACGGTCGTATCGGTAGAGGTCTCGTTCGCGGGATCCTCATTATCGGTGAGGGTAGAGGTACCCTCGAGGTGGATGCTGACCGTCGCAGACTTTTTGACGACGATCGGCGAGGTTGTTGATGACGCGAGCGTCAAGTTATCGAGAATGAGCGTAACGTTGCTCAGCCCCTTGCTGACAATGATCGCGCCCTCTGTGCAGCTGCCGCCGATGCGATAGGTGCCCCCCGTCGTGATCGTCAGCGTGGTGCCGTCGATGGTGTAGCCGCTGCCGGACTGGGTCTCGGTGATACCGCTGTTCGAGAAGGTCAGCACAGCGCTCTGCTCCGCAACAGCAGCCGTATCAGCCGTATCGACCGACGCCGCCATAGCCGGAACGGTGATGGTGAGTACCAGCATGAGCGCCAGTATAACGGATAAGATTTTTTGTGTCATAATGAATCTCCTTTCATTTAGTTGAACTATGATCCGTTCGGAATTCCATTTTCATCATACATATAATAAAAAGGAGTTTCAATAATTCTCACAAATCTTTCAGATAACTTTCACACAACCGTCACATTAGAGGTTTTTTGATAAAATTGTATCCGATCAGCACGGTGGAAGGGACTCGAAGGCAAGTGTGCCTCGTCGCCGCACCTTTGTCATTAAATTTTGCGACACTTTTCTTACTAGGTTATGTCTGAAAAACTATTGATTCTTTTTTGCGGACTTCTTTACTTCCTCATGGAAGAAGTAATTGACCACGACCGGTGGCTCGCCGAAGTCGGAGCGCTTACTATCGTCGTCGCGGAGATACGGCAAATGGTTCTTTTCGGCAAATTCCTTCATTTCCTCATCGAGAGCATACCAGTAGGAACGATCCTTGTAGGTGTAGATCTCCTTATATAAGCCGTCCAGTTCGGGGCGGTTCTCATGGATCCAGTTGAGGATCTTTACACGGTAGTCGCCGCGCAGATTCAGGTTTTCCAGCCACACCAGATTGCAAAAATCCTTTGCCGCTGAAATGATCTCCTTCGGGTCGGTAATACCCGGAAAGATCGGGGAGATAAATAATGTTGTCTGCACGCCTGCTTCATAAAACTGCTTCATCGCGTTCAGCCTGCGCTTGATGCTGACGGCTCTGTCCATCTGCTTGCGGAAGCCCTCGTCCAGCGTATTGATCGACCACGATACGCGCGCGTTCGGGAAGGTTTTGATCAGATCCAAATCTCTCAGCACTAAATCCGAACGGGTGGCGATGCTGATATTCACGCCGCTGCCCTGAAGCTGTTCGAGTAATTCCCGGGTGCGGCCGTACTCTTTTTCGCATGGCTGGTAAGGATCGGTAACAGAGCCGATGAACGCCTCCTTGCCTGCGTACTTTTTCGGATTCTTGATGGGCGTCCAATACTTGACGTCCACGAAATCGCCCCACGGCTCGGGGTGATTGGTAAAGCGCTTCATAAAGCTGGCGTAGCAATATTTACAGCCGTGCACACAGCCGACATAAGGATTGACGGAATAATCCGACACGGGCAGATTGGACTTTGTCATCACGCCCTTTGTTTCGATCTCCTTGATCGCGACACTCATTTTGATTCCTCCAATATCCATTTGATGCCCTTTGCCGTTCTCAGCGCTCCCTGCTGAAAATGATTGCCCTTGTTCAGTTCGAATACGGTATTGATCCCATTCTCGGCAAGGTGTTTTTCGATGGCTCTTGTGCGATCCTCCACAGTTTGGAGGATTTTATTTTTTGTATGCGCTTCTCTGTCGCCGAGAGAAAAGTAGATGGCTCGCGGCAGCTTTGACGTGTCGTACTTCGTGATATATTCCTTGAAATCGGGGAACCACATCGAGCCCGAGCAGGAGGCGACCGCCGTGAACAGATCGCATTTTGTAACGGCGTATAACGCGAACAAACCGGCGAGAGAATAGCCCGCGAGCATCACGGTCCGCGGCTCAGCGTTCAGCTCCGTTTTTACGGTGGGAATGATCTCCTTGAGCAGCAGCTCGAGATACTCGTCCGCCTTGCCGCCGCAGGGTGTGTCGTTTTCGCTGATTGGTGGGATCGCCCACGGCGACATATCGTCGTCCCAGTTCAGCCCGCTGATCTCAACAAGCGTAAAAACGGGACAGCCAAGCTCCTTGCACTTTTTATAGATCTCGCCGTTGCTTTTCATATAGTTATTGAGGATAACCAGCGGTGCGCTTGTGTTTTCTGTTTTAAAAATATCTACTGTTTTTCCTTGGATATTCATGACTGCTCCTCTTTATATAGCTCGTTCTCATGTTGAAAGCCCCAGTTCATGATGGAATAGAATACGGGGATCAGGTCCTTTCCCATCTGTGTTAAGGAGTATTCCACATGCGGCGGAATCTCGTTGAACTGCTCGCGGCGTATCAAGCCGTCGTCCTCCAGCTCCCGAAGTGACTTTGTCAGCATGGTGTTGGTGATGCCGGGCAAATCCTTTTTCAGCTGACCGAAGCGCACGGTATCATAAATGCACATCTCGTACATCAGCTGCGCCTTCCACTTGCCCTGCAGCATGACGAGCAGGGGTGTTACAGGACAATTGCCGTTTTCGGTGACGATGCCCTGCTTTAGCTTGACGAGGTACTCCTCATAGCTCATATATTCCTTTTGGTTAGGGTGACAGGAATAATCCGAACCGTGGTTTTGTGTCACCATACTCATAGCTTCATGTATCCTTTCATATCCTTGAACCCGAGCTTACGATACATTCGCTCGCCGTCCGCCGAGGTTTCAAGGTAGATTTTCTCGATGCTCCGCGCTTTGGCTTCGGCGATCAGATGCTCCACCACCCTTGTGGCGATACCCTGATGGCGGTACTCCGGTCTTGTG
This sequence comes from Ruminococcaceae bacterium UBA4306, assembly GCA_002394725.1. Lineage (GTDB taxonomy): Bacteria > Bacillota > Clostridia > Oscillospirales > Acutalibacteraceae > Ruminococcoides. The sequence continues at coordinate 7,186 of DGUQ01000011.1, read as the reverse complement.
TAAATATTCATCAGATAGGCGCATTTGCCGTCGAGGTTATCGGGCGAGGGCATTTCATCATAGATACAAACGCCGCCACAGCCGACGATCTCAGTACCGCTGTAGGCAAAGCAGGCGATATGACCGCCGCTCGGCATTTCGCTCAGATAATATTTTCGGTTATTCTCACGGATCGTTTCGATCTGTTCCGCTGTCAAAGACTTGAATTCCTCGCTGAAAACATGGCTCAGTACCTCCATGCGCCAATCAAGCAGCAAATCGAGGTCTTGTATCTTCGCGTTTTTTACTTTGATCCTTTTTGGTACAGGCAGGCTGTCCTTATCGAGCTTGCCGTTGACGGTCAAAGGCAATTTATCGAGCGTCACAAAGAATTCGGGGATCATAAACTCCGTTAAATACATTGTCATATATTCCTTGAGCGCCGTCAAGTCAAAGCGGTCATTTTCGGGAACAATGTAGGCAACCAGATAGGAAAGGTTGCTGCTGTCGGTATAGGGCACCACCGCCGCCTGATGAATGTCGGGATAACCGAGGATGACACTCTGTACCTCGTCGGCTTCCACACGCTTGCCGAGGATCATCACCTGTGTGTCCTTCCTGCGGACAAAGGCGAGATTGCCGTCGGGCAGAAGATAGCCGAGGTCGCCGCTGCGGTACATTCGCTCGCCGTTTTCGAGAGTGACAAATGCTTTGTTTTCTTCCGCTCTGTCGCCGATATATCCCTGCGATACGCCGCCGCCGAGAATGCAGATCTCTCCGATTTCGCCGTCCGTCACCTCTTTACCGACTTCATCCAGTATCTTGATGGATGTACCTTGCACAGCTTTGCCGACCGGATAGGTACCGTCCTCGAGCGCGTAACCGTTTGAGCAGTTATAGTAGGAGGCGCAAACGGTCGTTTCACTCGGACCGTAGGTATTATAAACGGTGACTTGATCTACGAGCCGATCAACGTAGCTTTGACGGATCACATCGCCGCCGCTGATCAGTAAGCGTAGCGATTTCGGAATACTGTCCAACCCATTCATCTCTTGCAAAAGATACGGAAAGCCGCTGAGCATCGTGACCTTATTATCGTCGATAAACTTCATCAGTCGTTCCATACTGCTTTTATCGTCATCGGACGGGATCGCGAGCGCCGCGCCCGACAGCAGCGTCGTGAAAACTTCCTCAACAAAGATATCGAAGGAGCAGACCGAGTATTGCAGCATGACGTCGCTGTCGTCGGGGTGAAACTCTTCTTGAAAAGCCTTGACATAATGCAGAATATTGGCGTGAGTCACGGATACTCCCTTCGGCTTGCCGGTCGAGCCGGAGGTATAGAGGATATACGCGAGCCTGTTTTCTTCCATTTCCTTAGCAGGAAGATCGGCATTTTCATTGATAGTCATGCCGCTGTCAACAATGATTTTCGGAAACGCTTTTACCATCTCACGAAATTTTGTATTCGTGATGATGCAATCCGCCTGTGCTTCTTCCATCATATACGCGACACGCTCCTGCGGAAAGGACGGCTCGACGGGAATATACGCCGCGCCGCTTTTCAGCACGGCAAAGATTGCCGCGATCATCTCGACAGAATGTTCCATCATCACGCCGATTCTGTTTGCGCCTTTAGGCAGCATAACGGCAATGGTATCGATCAACAGATCAAATTCTTTTGCGGTCAAGGCGCTGTTTTTATCAAACATGATCGTTTTATCAGGATTCTTTTCAATTGCTGTTTTCAGCGCGTTGTAAACGCCCATTTGAATCACCTTCTTTATTCGGTATATTTATTATACCATATCCAAATAGTGTTTCAAGTACGCAGTTTTTTGTTACATAGTACGCTCGGTGATACCTGCCGATTCAAAGACCGCTTTCGTCCTCGTATCCTATGATTCAAATGCTGACAGAACGATTGCCTGACCCGAAGGATCAAGGTCAGGCAATCGTCTTAGGAGATTTGAACTAATGACAAATCTGATGATTTCATTTTAATACAAAAAAGATCGGCAGCTTTTACATAACGGGGAGCTCATATTCGTCATAGTCGGACGGAGATTTTACGGTAACAAGCTCGCCGATACCATACGGTGTTTCGATTCCGGCTAAGTAACGCTGGATCCGAGCCGCATCTACGATATCCAAGCCGTCATCGTTCACATCGGCGGCTCTCTCATCAAAGGGCGAGACGGAGAGCCCTGCGGTGTGTCTTTGGATCATCGCCACATCAATCACGGTCACGGCGCCGTCCGCGTCAGCATCGCCGCGAATGTAATTGTCGACTGCTGCAACGGACAGAGGTGAAGCAAAGAGGACCGTACACGAGAGCGCAGAACGTGGATCGGGTTTTGATGACAGCATGGGGTTGCAAGGTGATAGATCAGACATTCATACAAAGCGAGTGTTATTCAGATTACTTCTTGCTGAAACAGCGATAATCTGTTACAATAGGATATCTATAGACGCCCTAGGCTGAGGAGAGGATGGTGTTTTGCAGGTGTTACTTTCTGTGATTGTTCCGACATTTAATTGCGGAGATTATATAGAAGAGTGTATCCACTCGATCACGAACCGGCTTCCCGAACAATGTGAGATCATCGCTGTGGATGATGGTTCAACAGATGATACAAGGGACAAACTGCGCTCTCTTTTCGCTCACTGCGACAAACTGCATGTGTACCATCGGGAGCATGGCGGTCCGTCACGCGCCAGAAACGAAGGGATCATGGTTGCCAAAGGCAAATATGTCACCTTTGTTGACTGTGACGACAGGATGCACGACAGCTTTTTTGAAAAAGCGTTTCCTCTTTTGGAGAAAGACCTTGATTACTATATCTTCGGCATGGAGCGTCATCTGCAGAACGGTGATACAGCATACTGGACCGTTGAGGATCATCTCTATCCCAACGCATCCTCCTTTGCGGATGATTATATCAGACGGCGCAGGCTGTTGATCTACTCCTCATGCAATAAGCTGTACAAAAGGCATCTGCTGATCGATCACGATATCCGATATGACGAGTCCTGTACCTTCGGAGAGGATCGTCTGTTCAATTATGCTTATCTCAACGTGTGCCAAACGATCATGACCAGCTCCATCGTCAAGCACATTTATCTGCAGAGAAGCCTGACGTCCTTGTCTACCCGTTATGTTCCGCGGTTCTTTGAACGTTCCATGGAATTGCATGAAGCAAAGACAGCGTGCTTTCTTTCGCTGTCAAAGGGAACGACCGAAAAAGAACGAGCGGCGTTTGTTGCGTATGATCTGAGCAGAGAGGTCGAGAATACGATCGATCGGTTCCCGTACAGACCCGAAGAAAAGACGGAGAATCTTTCGTCTGTGAACCGACTCGTTTTCGGCGGTCCGTGGGATGAGGACGCCGCTGTAGATCTCCTGCTGGTTCTCGGCAGCAGGAACTGCGGTTATAAGATAGAGAAGGCGCTTGAGATAGGCAGAAGAAATCCCGGCGCGCGGTATATCGTCAGCGGCGGAAACCCTTATATCGGCACAGAGGCTACCGAGGCGGAATTTATGCTCGAGTATCTTGTGAAAAACGGCGTAGACAGCGCTGATATCAGCATTGAGAATCAGGCGCTGTGTACCGTCGATAATTTGACTAACTCGCTTGTGTTCATCGAGGAGCTGCAGAAAGAGTATGCAAGACCGCTGCGGATAGGGATCGTTACGGGAGGCTTCCATATTCCGCGAACCAAGCAAATCGCGGAGAGCATCGAAGCGTATCGACGGTTTTCCCTGCACTATTTTCCAGCGTACGGCAGTCATACCAAGCCCGATAATTGGTTCGCAGACCCTATCGGCAGAAAAGTCATTCTGGCGGAAATGAAAAAGAATATGCTCACGATGGGACACGAAGATGAGCTGCCGGATTAGAAAACACCGCATACGACATGCGTATGCGGTGTTTTCTTGTATTACTGATTTCGGTTAGGGTGACAGGAATAATCTGAACCTGCTCAAAATTCAAACATCGTATAATTCAGATTCAGGATATAACGATGCTGCGCGGATTTTGCCAATTTTTTGATCAACGCGTAGTTGTTGGTGATGAGCGACCGCGATTCGGGATCGTCATCCAGCGTAATGCATCGCCCGTTGTCGATGATGATGAAGTGCGCCGCGTCATGTGAGAACCGAACGATGACCTGTGTGTCTATCTCGGCGCCATCCTGAGCCGCCTCGATATAGGCTACCATTTCCTCCATACACAAGGCGACACTGTAGGCGATACCGGAAGGATAGCCGTTTTCCTTCGCAAAGCGGCGGATCATTTGAGACGCCTCTACCGCTTTGTCGGGCGTCACAGTCAAATAAAATGTCTTTTCATCCTTATCCTGTTCGGCGTTATCTTTCTCCAGCCAATAGGTGTATCTCTTCATATTAACGGCGAGGATGATCAGTTCAGCGATCAGATTGCCGAGCCACAGAAACGGGCCGGGAAAAAACCGGGTGAGGATAAACGCAAACAGCGGTATGGCGGCGTGACCCAAAACGGTCAGTGTACTGGAAAAGCCGGTATCCTTCCTGTTGGAATAATACAAACGGAAAATGGTGTTGAATGCCCCGAAAAGAAAGCTCGCCGCGAATAATCGAAGTGAGAGCTCACCGCCGCTCGGTAGTTCATTGATGCCGTGAAAATGATAGAACATTCCGGGGAACAGTTCGATGATGACCACGATAATACTGACAAAGACCGTGATGAAACCAAACCCCTGACGCAGGAGCATCCGTGTTCCGTCATGATCCTTTGAGCCGATCATCAAGCCCATCAGCGGCCTTAATGAGCCTTGTACGCTTGAGATCAGGACATTGGTGACGCTGAACGCAAACGCGCAGGTACCCTTGATGATACCGCCGTTTTCTCCGAGTGTGGAGAGAATAACAAGCATGATGAAATAGTTCTGCGCCGCGAGGATCAGGGAATGAGAAGCGTCCGGCAGACCGTAGGTGAGAATCTCTCTGCACTCTTTCCATCCCGATTTCACTCCGTGGCTGTTAAAAACGTTCGTTTTCCTGACAAGGAACAGGACCGTTGCCGTACAGCGCAAAATATTCGCTCCGGCGGTACCGAAGCCGGCGCCGGCAACTCCCATATGAAAAACGCTGACAAATACAACATCCAAAATAAGATTGGCAACGCCCTCCATGATAGCAAGCCACATCAGCGCCTTCATCTTTCCGACGATCTGGAGCTGATGGACGCCCACGGTGGATATCAAGCCGAATGGGGAAGAGATCATGACCCCTATCGCGTACTGTCGGGTCATCGCCTCCATCTCCGGCGAAAGCTGATAGGAGCTGATGATCAGGTAGACCGCGGGTATCTGCGCTACGGCGACAACTATCGCGGCGATCGCCATCATCTTTTTCATGGCGCTCTTGGTGCGCAGCAGCTTTTGAGGATCGTTCGCGCCGACTCCTGTCGACAAACATATCCCGATGCCGCTCGCGATCAGCACAGAAATGACGCCGATCAACAGCGTTGCCGGAGAAAAGATATTGACTGCCGACAGTGCCTTGCCGCCAACCAAATTACCTACGACAAGACCGTCGACGGATATCAGCAGAAGCGTGGAGAGATTCGTGATCAACATAGCAGGTATGTACTCTATCAACTTTTTACGCGTCAACTCTCCCGTACGCTTGAACCTCTGTTTGATTTGAGCGCGCTCTTCACGCGTGAGACGATACTTCTTTAACGAATGGTTCATCGACGATCTCCTCCCTATCGTCAGCTGTTCTCAGCGCACCCTGTCGTAAATCCCTTTGCCGCTCCTTCGAATCACTTCAACCAATCTTCGATTTGCTTCTTGACGCTGTCCTTATCCTTCTGCGCGTCCTGACCGCGAACAGCTAAAACCTCCTTGACCGAGGCTTTGGGAACGGCGGTCTGAATCTTTTTCTGTGTATTCGCGTCGGCAGAGCCTTCATGCGTACAGAACGGAACGATCGTTTTGCCGTTAAAGTCATAGCTCTCAAGGAAGGTATAGCAGATCATCGGAAGATCCGCCCACCAGATCGGATAGCCGAGATAGATCGTATCATAGCTGTCAAAGTCTTTAACGGTATCCTTGATCTCGGGACGAGCGTTATTGTTCTGCTCTTCCTTCGCGACGTCACAAAGCGCGTCAAAGGTCATCGGATAAGTATCGTTCTTCGGAACGATCTCAAAGGTATCGGCTCCCACCTTTTCGGCGATCATCTCGGCAACGATCTTTGTATTGCCTTTTTCGATCACGCCGACCTTATCCTGCTCTCCTGTTCGGGAAAAGTATACGACCAGTGATTTACCGCTTGCCGCAGGGGTTGACGCGGTTTCACCGCCGGTGGTTTTTTCGTTTGATTTCTCGGTTTTTGCGCCGCATGCGGCGAGCGAAAGGACGATGGCGATCGCCATCAATAGAGCAAGCGCTTTTTTCATTCTGTTATCCTCCGATTTTGTAATGATAAGCGGTATTGACCGCTCGAGTAAGTAACCGGATTGCTTTGATCGGGATATCACAATCCCAAAGGATTGCGGAAACGATCAATACACACCCAATGAGCCGAGCAGCAGGATGACCAGCATGATCGGCGCTACCACCTTGATCATAGCGGTATAGAGCCATTTTCTGCCGAACCTCTCGCCGTTCTTGGTCGCCTCGTCGATAATCGTCTTGGGCTTTAAGATCCAGCCGACTAAAATGCAGGTGCCGATCGCCAGAATGGGCATGAGGACGTTGTTGGAAAGGTAATCCATGATGTCGAGGATCTGTCCGACAGAGCCGTTGGGCAGCTTGAACTCAAAGTAGAACACATTGTAGCCGAGACATACCACGGTGCTGAGCACCAGCGCGATGACGCCCTCGGTGACGGTCGCCTTCTTACGTGACATGCCCTTGTCGATCATACCCGAGCAGATCGCCTCCATGATGGAGATGCAGCTCGTGAGCGCCGCGAACAGCACCATGATGAAGAATACCGCGCCTAAGATATTGCCGGCAACACCCATCTGCGCGAAGATTTTGGGCATGGCGACGAATACCAGTCCGGGACCCGCGTTCTCCAGACCCTCGGTGCCGAGGAACACGTAAACCGCAGGGATGATCATTACGCCCGCGAGGAACGCGACGATAGTATCAAAGATCTCGATCTGGTTGACCGACTTGATCAAATTATCCTTATCCTTGAAGTAGGAGC
>DGUQ01000056.1 GCA_002394725.1 Ruminococcaceae bacterium UBA4306 | reverse complement strand
AAAGGTATTTTCACGCGGATGACGATGTTGTCGTATGCCCCGAATGCGGAACCCCGCATAATCGGGAGTGCTACGAGAGCCTCGGTCATTGCTGTCATGAGGCTCGGCACGCACAGGGCTATGATTATCAGGAGGAGAATGCCCCAAAGAAGGCGGACGTCAAGATCTGCCCCTCCTGCGGACATCAAAATGACAGCAGTCATTTCTTTTGCGGCAAATGCGGCACTCCCCTCTCCCCGGGACAAAATACCGCACAGCAGCAGACCCCTCCGCAGGGAGTCGGCTTCGGTATCCCGTTCGGACAACAGCAGAGTCAGCAGGACGGCAATACCGCCTTCAACATGCCTTTCATGGATCCGCTTGCCGGCGTTGACAGCAATACCGACTTCGGCGACGGCGTCACGGCAGGAGAAGCCGCGAAGTATGTCAAGCAGAATACCCCTTACTTCATCCGTGTATTCAACAATATCAAGACGATGAACAAGAGCAAATTCAATTTTGCCGCGGCACTGTTCACGGGCGGATATCTCTTATACCGCAAGATGTACAAGCTCGGCGCGCTCTTCGCGTTTATCCAGCTGGCGCTGTTGGTCGTTGAATCCTATTTCACGATCGCGTACAGCTCTTTGTACGGCGAATTTCTGAGTATCTACTATAATTCCATGTCAGGATCGGCTGTCACGGAGCTCAGCAAATACATGTCGGGGCTGTCCGTATCACAGCAGTTGATCCTGTATCTGCCTACGCTGGTGGAGCTTGCCCGCATCGCGATGATGATCGTGTTCGGTATCTGTTTCAACCGCATGTATTTCAAGCACTGCAAAAAGCAGATCAACAAGATCAAGACGACGGCTGCCGAGGGTGAGAACCCCGAAACGATCCTGCAAACAAAGGGCGGCGTCAATACGCCCCTTGCGATATCATTGATGATCACCTATCTGATCATCCTGTATCTGCCCACCATCATCACAGGTCTAATGTAGTTTCTGAACTATCAGAGAAAGGATATAATAACATGAAAATCACGAAAGCAGTCATTCCTGCCGCAGGACTGGGCACCAGAGTGCTTCCTGCCACCAAAGCAATGCCCAAGGAAATGCTCCCCATCGTAGACAAGCCCGCGATCCAGTACATTGTAGAAGAGGCGGTCGCGTCCGGCATCACTGACATCCTGATCATCACCAACCGCGGTAAGGGTGTGATGGAGGATCACTTTGATAAAGCGCCCATGCTGGAGGACAGCCTCGCAAGGGCAGGTAAGACCGATCAGCTCGACGCGATCAAGGATATCCACAACCTCGCCAACATCCAGTATGTGCGCCAGATCGAGACCAAGGGTCTGGGACACGCGGTATCCAGAGCGCGCAGCTTTGTCGGTAACGATCCCTTTGTCGTCATGTACGGCGACGACGTCATTATCGGCGATATCCCTGCCACCAAGGAGCTCATCGACGCGTACGGCACCTTCGGCAAGGGTGTACTGGGTATCAAGCCCGTATCGGAGGAAGCAATCAAGAAGTACAGCTCCCTCAAGGTCGAGAATGTGCGCGATAACGTGTTCAAGTGCACCGATATGATCGAGAAACCCCAACGCAAGGAGGACGTCTTCTCCCTTTACTCCATCCTCGGACGCGTTGTCCTGCCTGCCGAGATCTTTGAGATCCTCGATCACACCGAGCCCGGCGCCGGCGGAGAGATCCAGCTGACCGACGCGATGGCTGAGCTGGCACGCAGCTGCGGTATGACGGCGGTGGAGTTCACCTCCAAGCGCTATGACATGGGCAACAAGCTCGGTATCCTGCAGGCGAATATCGAGGTCGGCTTGAAGCACCCCGAGGTCGGCGAAGGTCTCAGAGAGTATCTCAGGGAGCTCGCGAAAACATTATAACACCTTGAACGAGAGAGCGCAGCGCAGCGCTCTCTTTTTGATGATGAGTCGATCGATTCAGCTATCATCATCACAGAATGAAGAATGATTGTCAATTACCGCGAAAAGGTAACAAAATTATAATCTTTTAATTCCAAACAATCATCAACAGTCAAAATAAAAGTGTATAATAAGGAACGAAAATCGGGACAAAAACGATTTACCCATATTCTTACATGTTCCATCCACTTGGAGGTAATTGATGAAAGCAGTTATCACGGTGCTCGGCAAGGACAGCGTCGGCATCCTGAGCAAGGTGTCCACCGCCTGCGCGCAGGTCGGCGTCAATATCATTGAGGTGACCCAGAGCGTTTTGCAGGATATGTTCGCGATGATCATGCTCGCGGATATCGGTACGGCTACTGTCGCTTTTGATCAGCTCCAGAAGAATCTGGAGAAGGTCGGCGAGGATAATAACTTAAAGATCCACGTGATGCACGAGGATATCTTTAACAGCATGCACAAGATCTGAGGCGCCGTATGCTTGAAACCAAAGACATCTTAGAAACCATCAATATGATCGATAACGAGCACCTCGACGTGAGAACCATCACGATGGGGATCTCGCTGATCGACTGCATTGACAGCGAGATCGACAGGGCGTGCGACAAGATCTATGACAAGATCTGCCGATACGCGAAAGATCTGGTGAGGACAGGCGAGGATATCTCGCGTGAGTACGGCATCCCGATCATCAACAAGAGGATCGCCGTGACTCCGATCGCTATGGTCGCAGGCGTGTGCCAGACGCAGAAGATTCTAAAATTCGCCAAGGCGCTCGACAGAGCCGCGAATACCCTCGGCGTCAACTTCATCGGCGGCTATTCCGCGCTGGTGGAGAAGGGCTTTGCCGCAGGCGATTACGCGCTGATCGAGAGCATCCCCGAGGCGCTCTCCGTCACCGAGAGAGTGTGCTCCTCCGTCAACATCGGCTCGACCAAAGCCGGTATCAATATGGACGCGGTGAGGATGATGGGTCAGACTGTCGTCGATACCGCTAAGCTCACCGCCGATGACAACTGCATCGGCGCGGCTAAGCTCGTCACTTTCTGCAACGCCGTGCAGGATAACCCCTTCATGGCAGGCGCTTTTCACGGCGTCGGTGAAGCGGACTGCGTCATCAATGTCGGCGTATCAGGGCCCGGCGTGGTACGCGCCGCGCTTGAAAAGGCGGATTGTCAGAACATCACCGAGGTCGCCGATCTTGTGAAGAAAACCGCGTTCAAGATCACCCGTATGGGTCAGCTGGTCGCGCAGCAGGCGTCACAGCGGCTGTCCGTGCCGTTCGGCATCGTTGATCTCTCCCTCGCCCCTACCCCGG
>DGUQ01000142.1 GCA_002394725.1 Ruminococcaceae bacterium UBA4306 | reverse complement strand
CGCCGAGGATCAGCAGGATGTTGAAGATATTGGAGCCGACGACATTACCGACCGCCAGACCGTTTTCACCCTTACGCGAGGCGACAACAGAGGTCACCAGCTCGGGAAGCGAGGTGCCCACAGCGACGATCGTCAGACCGATCAAGGTCTCGGACATACCGAACGCGGCGGCAATATATTTAGCGGATTCGACGACAAAATGTCCGCCTGCGACGATCAGTGCAATACCGATCAGCACAAACAGCACGCTTTTGAGCGGCGACATCTGCTTGACCGCTTCTCCCTCGGTCTTATTCTTGAGCGCCGAGCGGATCAGCATGATGATGTACACGATGAAGATGACCAACAGGGCGATGCCCATCCAACGCTCTAAGGTCGTCACATCGTCGCCCATCTTGACTGTCGCAAAGTCAGTCGACTTGATCACACCGACGCCCAATGCCGCAAACAGTAAGATCGTGAGGATGATTGAGAACGGAAAATCCCTCTTTTTGATGGCATTATCGATGGGAAGGGGCTTGATCAGCGCGCATACACCCAGCACCATCAAGAGGTTGAACAGGTTCGAGCCAACGACGTTGCTCAGCGCAATTTCGTTAGAAGGCTCCGGCGGCAAAGCTGCGGATACACTGACCGCCAACTCCGGCGCGCTCGTACCCATCGCTACGATCGTCAGTCCGATGATGATCGACGGCACCTTGAAGATGGCGGCAAGCGATGAGCTGCCGTCTACAAACAGATCCGCGCCCTTGATCAGCGCGACAAATCCCGCGACCAGCAGAACGATCTGCAATACCATTTGCATATCATTACCCTCTTTGTTTTCTCATTTAGTATGGACGATCCGTATATAATCAATCCTACAGCATTATAAATCTGCTGTCATATTTTGTCAATCACTGCATATTAACGAATTAAAGTAACTATATACAGCTTTTCAATCTCTCCATTTTCGGTATTTAGCCGGAGAAGCCTGCCGATTTAACCGAAAATCAAAAACTGAACAATGAAGATAAAGTACAAAAAAATCCTGCCGACTTTATCGACAGGATTTTCGCTTTGGTGGAGACTATTGGAATCGAACCAATGACCCCCTGCACGTCAAGCAGGTACTCTAACCAGCTGAGCTAAGCCTCCGTATTGATTCAGCTTTATTACTTTACCATACTTTTTCAAAAAAATCAAGTATTATTTTCAATACGCTTTATCTTTTTTGAAAATCAGCTACGGACGCGCGAAATCAGTGTCGATCGACCTTCGACACCCTCACACCTTTCCCCTATTTGCATAAGATGGTATGGGAGCAGTACTCCATATTGCGTATCAGCTCCTAAAACACAGGAAAGGAAAAATCATGGCTACCACATTTACTAACACAGCTACCCTGAGCTACAACGGCGGCTCGGTGAAGTCAAATGTCGCTGTCGGAGCGGTCGAGGGCGTTCTCAGCGTCACAAAGGCGACTGCCGCAGAGACGTACCGAGCAGGTGACACCCTCACCTATGCCGTGAGCATCATCAACAACAGCGATACCGCGGTAACAAATCTGACCGTAACCGATGACCTCGGCTCGTATATCTTCAACACCGGCACGGTACAGCCGCTGCGCTATGTCGAGGATTCCGCGCTGTATTTCATCGACGGCGTTTTGCAGCCGGCTCCTGCCGTCAGCACCGCGGACGGTTTGGTGTTCAGCGACATCACCGCTCCCTCCAACGGCAACACCGTGCTGATCTATGAAGCGACGGTCACGGAATTTGCTCCGCTTGAAACAGGCGGCGTGATCGAAAACACTGTCACCGTCAGCAGCACGGGACTTTGCGACGTCAACGTGACCGAGAGCGTTACGGCGGCAGTCGGAGCGGCACTCTCCATTATCAAGTCGATCTCCCCCGTTCCCGTTGCGGAGAACGGCGAAGTGACCTACACCTTCCGCCTGCAGAACAACGGCAATACCGCCCTCACCGCAGCGGATAACGCCGTCGTCAGCGATACCTTCTCCCCCGTTCTCAGCGACATCAGCGTCACGCTGGACGGCACACCGCTGACCGAGGGCGCGGGCTACACCTATAATCAGACAACAGGCTTGTTCCAAACCGCGAACGGCGTCATCACTATCCCAGCCGCGACCTTTACACAGGACGCGGACACCGGTGCGTGGAGCGTCGAGCCCGGCACAGCCACCCTGACCGTGACCGGCATCATCGGCTCGGTGTGTGATCTCGGCTCTGCAGCGTCAGGCGGCTGAATCGTAAAGCAACTCAATACCCTATAACCTCCAAAAGCGTCAAGCTGTCGGCAGTTCGGCAGCTTGGCTTACTTAATCAACCGTGATCAAATACAGATTCGGATTTGTTTACAGTAAAGATAGCAACCGCATTCCGAAGCTAACAGGTCGTCGAGGCGCCGACCCCTACCGATCGATAAAAAGCTATGACGAAAAACATGTTTTCAATATTATAAAATGCGCTTCAACCGTTTAAAGTGGTACCGAATTAAAAATATTTTTGCAAAAAGTATTGACAAATAGATTTTTATGCGCTAAAATACAGCCATACAAAAGAAGTGCCGAGGCTCGGAGCCCTCGGATAACGACCGACGAGTCGGTGCCTATCGAAATGACCGCAGGTCATGCAGATGGCGGACGAGTGGGAGTTATACGAGGATCAGCGCAGAGCAACGAGGCATGACAAATAAAACTGAACAGCAAACCTATGACGAAGAGTGAGTAAGCCTTATCACTTGTCACCCAGAGAGCCGCGGATGGTGAGAGCGCGGCGGATGAGCTAAGGTCGAATGGACTTCGGAGGGCGAACAGAAATGTTAGAAAAGTGTTTTGCCACAGCGTATAGCAGCTTAACAGCCTGACTGACAGAGTATGTGAGACGGATTGACCCGACGTGAAGGAGGTCAGCGTATGTTAGTACGTGTGAGCGGGCGTGAAAGCGCCAAGCCAGGTGGCACCGCAGGAAGTATGTATCCTGTCCCGGCAGTAATGCAGGGACAGGTTTTTTATTTGCAAACAACCTATTATTGGAGGAATTATGAGATTACTGACAAAACGATGGCGGACGCGCGCGTCTTTTATCAACACACTGTAACGCAAGTCCAATCCCACAGACAGCACAGACCGCCAACTAACACAAACAATGAAATCAGAAACAGAAAAGGAGAAAACATCATGGCAGAGAACAAGATTCCTTATAAGATTTACTTAAACGAGAGCGAGATCCCCTCCAAATGGTATAACCTGCGCGCGGATATGAAGAACAAGCCTGCGCCGCTGCTCAACCCGGGTACCGGTCAGCCGCTGACCGCCGAGGAAATGAGCGGTATCTTCTGCGAGGAGCTCGTCAAGCAGGAGCTCGACGACACCACCCCCTTCATCGACATTCCGCAGGAGATCCAAGACTTCTACAAAATGTACCGTCCCTCGCCGCTGGTACGCGCTTACTGCTTAGAGGAAGCGCTCGGCACTCCGGCTAAGATCTACTACAAATTTGAGGGCAACAACACCTCCGGCAGTCACAAGCTCAACTCCGCGATCGCGCAGGCGTACTACGCGAAGAAGCAGGGACTCAAGGGCGTGACGACCGAGACAGGAGCAGGTCAGTGGGGCACGGCGCTGAGCATGGCCTGCGCGTACCTCGGACTGGATCTGAAGGTGTTCATGGTCAAGGTCAGCTATGAGCAGAAGCCCTTCCGCAGAGAGGTCATGCGCACCTACGGCGCTCAGGTTACCCCCTCCCCCTCCATGACCACGGAAGTCGGCAAGAAGATCCTCGCGGAGCACCCCGGCACCACAGGCTCTTTAGGCTGCGCGATCAGTGAGGCGGTCGAGGTCGCTGTCACCAATCCCGGCTACCGCTACGTACTCGGCTCCGTCCTCAATCAGGTGCTCCTGCATCAATCCGTCATCGGTCTTGAGACCAAGGCGGCGCTCGACAAATACGGCATTGAGCCCGATATCATCATCGGCTGCGCCGGCGGCGGCTCCAATCTGGGCGGTCTGATTGCTCCGTTCATGGGCGAAAAGCTGCGCGGTGAGAAGGATTACCGCATCGTCGCCGTTGAGCCGGCGTCCTGCCCGAGCTTTACCAGAGGTAAATTCGCCTACGACTTCTGCGACACGGGCATGATCTGTCCGCTCGCGAAGATGTACACACTCGGCTCCGGCTTCATCCCCTCCGCAAACCACGCAGGCGGTCTGCGATTCCACGGCATGTCCACCACCCTCAGCCAGCTCTATCACGACGGCTACATGGAGGCGACCTCGGTCGAGCAGACCTCTGTCTTTGAGGCGGCAGAGCAGTTCGCGAGAGTCGAAGGCATCCTGCCTGCTCCCGAATCCAGCCACGCCATCCGCGTCGCGATCGACGAGGCGCTCAAGTGCAAGGAGACCGGTGAGGAAAAGACCATCGTCTTCGGCTTGACCGGTACCGGCTACTTCGACATGGTCGCGTATCAGAAGTTCAACGACGGCGAGATGACCGACTACATCCCCACCGACGAGGATCTGGCAAAGGGACTGAGCTCCCTGCCCAAGGTTCCCGGTCAGGATTGATGCGTGCATCGACGCGCGCGTCTGAGTTCGCCTGTTGTCACATCTGATCGTTCTGTACCCGTTATCAACGTCGCAGACATGTGTCGGAACGATTCGGCAAACAGATATCATACTCTGTTCTTTTTCATCAATAGAATGGTGGGTTCTGCCCACACCCGAGTGATACGGGAGGGTCAAGACCCTCCCCTACAGAAGGGATTTTTAAGGCGCTTTCGTAAAGAGAGCGCCTTTTGCTTGTCAAAAAGGCAGTGATTGCATCGACCTATGCATCTTTTGGCAATTGCCACCAATTGCTGCCAATAAGAATAAGAATAAGAATACAAATAAGAACAAGAATAAGAAAACAAATACAAATACAAATAAGAATAGGAAGAGAAATTAAGAAGAAAAATAAGAATACAAGG
>DGUQ01000015.1 GCA_002394725.1 Ruminococcaceae bacterium UBA4306 | reverse complement strand
CTTTAATATCTATTGCGGAGAATTCCGCATAACTGCGTTGTCAGTCTTGACAGGCTCCAGCCTGCCTGCGCCCTCCGCCTTGTTCTGCGAAATTCTCCGCTAATATCTTTTTAAAGCTTTTTATTGCTACTTAGTATAAAACGGCTCTATTATAGCGCGAATCAGTGAAAAATACAACCGTAACATCAGGAAAATTCATATATTGTTAATGTATCTGGTGGTAAAATATGATAGAATAATGAAAATAATATGGGGGAGAAGGACTTGTTCGGTTATATCAAGGTTGATCAGGCGAATCTGCTCGGCAAAGAATTTGAAGCCTATAACGGCATATATTGTACGCTGTGCCGACAGCTCGGCAAGGATTATTCCATTTTCGCGCGACTGATCCTCAGCTATGACTGCACCTTCTACGCCATGCTGGCGCTGGATCTTTGTGAACAGCCTCCGTGTTATCAAGAGGGAAGATGTCGATTCAATCCCTTCAAAAAGTGTCATTACGCCGACACACAGACCTCGGCATTCTCCTTGGCGGCGGCATTATCAGTCATTTCCGCCTATTATAAGCTCAGGGATAATCTGCTGGACTCGCCGTGGTACAAACGGATATTATACCGATTGGTTCAGCCGTTCTTTGCGAGCTGGCGCAAAAAAGCGGCAAAGAAATACCCTGAGATCGACGAAAGCGTATCGAAGATGATGGAGCGGCAGATCACAGCGGAACAGGATCAAAGCTGTATCCTCGATCAGGCGGCTGATCCGACCGCGACAATGCTCAGAGAGATGTGCGGACTGTTAGCGGATAAGATTCCACTGCGAGAGCCGCTCAAGCAAGCGCAGACAAAACGCGTCCTGCAATCGATGGGCTACGCGATGGGGCGCTGGATCTATCTGATCGACGCCTGTGACGACTATGAAAAGGATCAGAAGCATCACAGTTTCAATCCCTTTTTACTGGAAAACAGAGAGGATCTGTCCGCTTATATGCAGGCGAATCTCAATCACGCGCTCTCTGACGCGCTGTTATCCTACGGTTTACTGGACAAAGGCAGATACGACAGTATCATAAAAAATGTGCTGTGCGTATCCTGTGTGAATATTCAAAAGAAGATCATCAACAAATACACTGATGCCAAAGAAACGGAGGATTAAATGAAAAATCCTTATGAAGTGCTCGGCGTATCCGAGACCGCTTCCGATGAAGAGATCAAGACCGCTTATCGTAATCTGGCAAAAAAATATCATCCCGATAATTATAACGACAGTCCGCTCGCGGACGTTGCGGAAGAGAAGATGAAGGAAGTCAATGAGGCGTATGACCGCATCTGTGATATGCGCCGCAACGGCTCCCACAGCTCCTCTCAAACAGGCTCCTACGGCACCGGCAACTCCTACAGCAGGACATCCTATCCCGATGTGCGCCAATATATCATGAACGGCAGATTAGATGACGCGATGGAGCTGCTCAACGGTATTCCCGACACGAACCGTGACGCGGAGTGGTATTTCCTGATGGGCATGATCTTTTCACGCAAGGGCTGGAACGATCAGGCGTACAGCTATTTCCAGCGCGCGTATCAGATGGATCCCTCCAATCCCGAATTCAGTGCCGCGTTCAACAATATGAACGCCCGACGCGCCTACAGCAATCCCGGCTACAATACCGTCGGCAACGGTATGGGATGCTCCGGATGTGATATCTGCACCGGTATGCTGTGCGCGAACTGTCTGTGTAACTGCTGTTCCCGTGGGTGCTGATGATGAAAACCTCTATGAAAGTATCTTTGGGCGGCGTAGTAGCCGCCCTCAGCCTTGTACTGATGTTTTTGACGTCGGTGATCCCCTTCGGCACCTACGCTTTTCCGACCTTTGCCGGTATATTGCTGGTATTATTGGTGATCAATTTAGGTTATCGATGGGCTTTTGCTGTCTATTTTATCACGGCGATCCTCTCCTTTTTACTGCTCTCGGATAAGGAAGCGGCGTTGTACTACACGGCATTTCTTGGATTCTATCCGATCGTCAAGAGCGTGATCGAGCGGATCCCCTCCAAAATCGTGCAGTATATCGTCAAATTCGCGTTATTCAACGTCTGTATCATTGCGGCGTTCTACATCGGCATGACGCTGTTATCCATCCCGAAGGAGAGCTTTACACTTTTCGGCGTATATCTGCCGTGGGTATTCTTGATCATCGGCAATGTCTTTTTCCTGTTATACGACCTATGTGTTACAAGGCTTGTAACCCTTTACCTGTTTAAGTGGCATAAAAAGCTGAATAAAAATACAAAGCTGTAACCGACATTGCATTAACGGCTGAAAAATAGTATCATATAGAGAAAGAATAGTAGGCGGTGAGAGTATGAAAAAAAGAATCGATGTGATCACAGCTGTCCTGTTAGCGGCGGCAGTATTGATATCGGTATTTGTCGGCGCATACCCTACGGCATCCGCTGCCGAATCGGACAGCACAACGATCAGCGCGGAATATGACGATCTCGCCGATACCGGCTACAAGCATCGCGCGATCTCCTTAGAGGGTATTCCCGACACCTTCAACAGTGATGTCAAAGCAGGGGTTCGCCATATCTATCTGAGCAAGAGCACCGCTTATCTCAAGATCAACGAGCGTTTTCTGCTGAATGTGACAGACGCTTATTCTCATACGATCAACGCGCGTGTGGAGTTCACCTCTAACGCCACCTCCGTCGCCGAGGTCAATAACAGCGGCTTTGTGACCGCCAAGAGGAACGGTACGGCTAAGATCAATGTTTATGACAGCGTATCGGGCGAGAGCCTCACCTGCACGATTTATGTCGGTGCAGAATACGCGCCCACTGTTGCGCCGACTGTCGCTCCTACGGACGAGCCTACCGATCCGCCCGAACCGACGCAAAAGCCCACTCAGGCGCCGACCCAAGCTCCTACACAAGCGCCCACTGTCGCCCCCAAGCCGACATCCGCTCCCGAAACACTCTCGCTGAGCGCCTCCTCCGCTACCGTATATACCGGCAACTATTATCATCTGAAGGCGACCTCAAATGTTACCGTCAGCTTCAAGAGCTCCGACACCTCTGTCGCGACCGTCAACAGCAGCGGTATCGTTACCGCTGTCAAGGCAGGTACAGCCACCATCACCGCTAGCACACCCTCAAAGTCCGCTGCCTGCAAGATCACGGTCAAAAACGGCTCCTCGGTCAATCTGTCGCACAAAACCTGTTCCGTTGACCGATTCATGACCATCATGCTCAAAAGCACATCCGGCGTCACATGGTCGAGCTCCGACACCTCTGTCGCCACCGTCTACAACGAAGACAGCTACGGACTGATCTACGGCGTTAAGGCAGGTACTGCCGTCATTACCGTCAAGACTTCTTCCGGCGCCGCCACCTGTCTGGTGACCGTTGAATCCTCTTATCCCGTACAGTTCGCTTATACATCGCCGAACTGTGCCGCAAAGAACCAGACCGTGACCCTCATCTGCGTGACCGATACGATGCGTACAGGCGTTCGTTTTGCGGTCGATATGGGTTCTTCCACCAGATATGTCGACGCTACCTCCAAGGTTAAGGAGGGCAACACCTATGTCTGGAAAGGAACGACCTCGTTCTCATCAGCCGGCACCTACAGCGTCAAGGCGTATTCCCAGTTCAACGGCGGAACCGCGTGGTATTCCTGCAAGGACGGAGAAACGACCGCCTATGTCGCCAACTCCAACGATATGAAAACGACCGTCAAATCCGAGCGGCGCGCTTCCGATCAGCTGATCAATTTGATCGCGACCTTTGAGGGCTTCTCAGCCTCTGTGTATATTGATCCGCTGACAGGGGATGATCCGACGCTCGGCTACGGCGTGCTGGTCTTTACCGGCGAAAAGTTCTATAACAATCTGACCAAAACACAGGCTTACGCGTATCTGGTACAGAATGTCAACAACGAAGGATATACCAAAGACGTCAACACGTTTCTGAAGAACGAGGGTATCAAATTCAATCAACAGCAATTCGACGCGCTGGTATGCTTCACCTATAACATCGGCACAGGTCCGTTGTTCTATGACGACGAGCTGATCGACGCCTTAAAATCCTGTAAACATAACGGCGAATATGACTTCAATTATATTGATAAGCAATATATGATTGATAAATGGTGCCAGTACCATCACGCAGGCGGCAGCTGCGTCTATGGATTGCTGTACCGCCGCGTCGATGAGACCGAGATGTTCTTCTACGGCGATTATGAAGCGGATTACGGCGACTATAAGTATCCGATCAATTTCAAATGTGCCCGCTATCCTTCCTTCCATACATAAAATGATACAAGCCCTCATAAGATGGATTGGGTGATTTTATGAAGGGCTTTGTATTTACATTCAGAAACAACAATCGGAAGGTGATCCGGCTTCCCGATATCAAGCAGCGCGGTTATGACTTAAAGCAACTGGTCTCCCGCTTTGGGATCCAGTCGTCATTTGCCGCGGCGTTTGTGATCGGACTGATCGTCGGCGCGGCGACCGGACGAGGGTTCAGTCAAGAAACGTTTGAAAAGCTGGATCTGCTGTTCATTACCAATATCGACGCGCGGTTGGATATGAGTGTATTCGATATTTTCATATCCTGCTTTGTATCGTATTTTTTGTTCATCTTCTGCGTCTTTTTATCGGCGCTGTCGGTATGGGGCTTCATGACCGTACCGCTGCTCAGCGCGCTGAAAGGCTTTACGGTAGGGTTATCCTCCGCTTTTATCTTCTCACAGTATCAGCTGGCAGGGATCGGCTTCTATATCCTGGTCGTACTGCCCGGCACGGTACTCTTCCTGTTCGCGCTGATCCGCTATGCGACGCAGGGATTCAGGATGTCGCTGCGATATCTGCGGCTCTCTATGTTCAAAAACGACACGGAAAATGAGCTGAAAAAGCATTTAAAGCTATTTTTGAAGCATACGATGTTCGCGCTCTTATCCATCGGCGCGTGCGCTGTGACAGATATGATCCTGTGGATCCTGTTCGCGAATAAATTCCATTTTTGATGAGGAAGCTATGACAAACGAAAGAAAAAGGATGAGATTCGAGGTGTTGCTTGAACGATACTTCTCGAATTTTCATCGCATTGTTTTGACAAATCTGCTCTTCGCGGTACCGTCCGTGATCGTATTCGGCGCGCTGTACGCCTTGAACAACGCGTTATTTCACGGCGCGATCAGTCTGCCGCTGATGCTGACGTCGATCATTCTGCTGTTCCCGTTTTATTCCGGCGTCGTGCTGGTATGCCGCAACATCGCGAGAGGGGACAGTAAGACAGCGGTTGTGAAAACCTTTTTTTCCGCGATCAAGGACAACTTTCTGCACTTTCTCGTGCACGGTATTATCATCTACGTTATCGTCACGTTCAGCGTTTTGGCGGTATCTGTCTATGTCGGATTCTTGTCGGCAGGATGGTTCTTTTACGTACTGCTGTTTTTCAGCATCATCATCGCACTGCTGCTGCTCTATACGATCTTTTACATTCCCGTGATGAGCGTGACATATGATCTGCCGCTGCGATACATCTACAAAAACAGTCTGTTGATGTCGTTCGGTGAGTTCAAGAACAACATTTTCGCTACCATCGCTGTCGGCGTCGTATTCGGTATCTGCTTTACGGCAGTCGCGTTCATTCGCTCGGCGACCGTACTGGCGATCATGGTCTCACTGCTGTGGGCGTTACTGATCCCCGCGACCGTCACCTTTATGATCATCTTCTTCATCTACGACGGCATGACCAACATCATGCGCAACAAGGAGGATATCAGCGGTGAGCTGTCCGAAAAGATCGAAAAAGGACTCAAGGAACAGCAGGAAAAGCAAGCCGCGCAAACTGCTCAGTCCGTGCAGGATGACTTTTCCGATATCGATATCGACTCATTGAAGGATACAGACGACTACATCTTCCATAACGGTAAGATGGTCAAGCAGAGCACCCTCCTCAAGATGATTCGTGAGCAACAGGAGAAAGCAGGGGAGAGCAAAGAAGATCATTCTGAGACGTCAGAATAACTACAGATAAAGAACAAAGCCAAGTTCGAAATGAACTTGGCTTTTTATGTTATAATCATGATTTGGCAAGGGGATGACACATATGTCATGCCTTGTAACATTATATCAGAATCGATTATTTCAGATATCCGTTCATATCCTCGGCAATCTTGTCGGTGATCGCCTTCGCTTCATCAGCGGTTGCGCCGATCGCAGTGATATAGATCTTGATCTTCGGCTCGGTGCCGGAGGGTCTGACGATCGCGCAGTGACCGCCCTCGGTGGTGTAGGAGAGCACATTGGACTTGGGCAGATCGATCTTCTCGGTAGCGCCTGTTAACAGATCGGTCGCGATATGAGTATCGTAATCGGCAACGGATACGACCTTGTAGCCTGCAATCGATGCAGGAGCGTTGTCGCGAAGATTGTCCATGATGCCTGCCATCTTCTGCATACCCTCTGCGCCTTCAAAATAGAAATTCAGCGTGGTATTCAGATAATAGCCGTATTCATTGTAGATACCGTCGATGATATCGACCAGCGACTTGCCCTGCTTCTTATAATATGCCGCCATCTCACAGATCAGCATGGACGCGACGACAGCGTCCTTATCTCTGACATAAGTACCGGCAAGATAACCACAGCTCTCTTCAAAGCCGAATACAAAGCGATCCTCTTCACCCTTCTGCTCCAGACCCAGAATGATCTCGCCGATATATTTGAAGCCTGTCAGGCAGTTTCTCAGCTCGCAATCATACTTCTTGCAGATCGCCTCAATGATCTTGGTGGTAACGATCGTCTTGACGACAACGGGATCTTTGGGGAGATTATCCAGCGCCTTGCGACTCTTGAGGATATACTCGGTGAGCATCGCGCCGATCTCGTTACCGGTATACAGACGATAGGTGCCGTCGGCACGCTTTGCGGCAATGCTGACGCGGTCGGAGTCGGGGTCGGTCGCTAACAGCAGATCGGCGTCATTCGCCTTGCAGTATTCCAGACCCTTCTCGAGCGCTTCTTCCAGCTCGGGGTTGGGGAAGGGGCAGGTAGTAAAGTTGCCGTCGGGCATCTCCTGTTCCTTGACGATCACGACATTCTCCATGCCGACGTCGGACAGAACGCGTCTGACGAGCTTATTGCCGGCGCCGTTGAGCGGCGTATAAACGACCTTGAGATCGGTACCCTTGCAGATACCGGCATTGACCTGATTCTTCTTGACCTCATCCAGATAGCTGTCATAGACAGCATCCTTGACATATTCGATGGAGCCGTTTTTGAGCGCTTCATCAAAATCGCAGAGCTTGACGTCGTCGAACATATCCAGCGCCTGGATCTCGTCGAACACCATACCGGCGGCAACGTCGGTCATCTGACAGCCATCCTCGCCGTATGCCTTATAGCCGTTATACTTGGCAGGGTTGTGGCTGGCGGTTACCATGATACCGGCAACACAGCCCAGATGACGGACCAGATAGCTCAGCACGGGAGTGGGCTCGAGCTCCTCGGTAATATATGCTTTGATACCGTTCGCCGCCAGTACACGAGCCGCCTCGATCTTGAAGAGATCGGAGTTGATGCGAGAATCATGAGAGATCGCGACAGCGCCTGTGCCGTACTTCTTCTTGATATAGTTAGCCAGACCCTGTGTCGCGTGACGAACGACATAAATATTCATTCTGTTGGTGCCTGCGCCGAGTACGCCGCGCAGTCCTGCCGTACCGAATTTCAGGGGAGTATAGAAGCGATCATAGATCGCGTCGTTATCATCCTTGACCGCGTTCAGCTCCTTGACCAATTCCGCGTCCTCAGTAGCCTTTTCAAGCCATTCCTTGTAAATGTTCATATAATCCATGCTATCACCCTATGAATCAAATTTGGCATATGTAACCTTTTTCACTATACCACAAAATGAGTTTGTTTACAATATGTAAGTTCAAGTTTATGAATTTAAGACAAAAAATGCGTTTATTGATATAAATTATCCACAAATTAGTATCAATCCAATGGATAATAATGCCTTAATATCGTCGAATAACACAAAAAGAAGTTAAGGTCTTGATTTATCAATGGTTCTGTAGTATGATATTCAATGATCGAAAAACAGGAGGTATATTTATGAGTGAAAAGACTAATTCTGAGTTGAACAATGAAGAAGCTCTTGACTCCGCGGCTGAGAACACGGAAGAGATCACGGCAGAAGAAACGACCGCTGTGATCGAAAACACCGACACGGAGAATAACGATGCGACCGTTGAGGCTGCCGACGTCGAGAACACAATCACAGCAGATGAAATCTCTGATACGGAGAGTACGGAGAATACGGAGGATACCGAGGGTGCTCAGGAATCCGAAGCGATCGTTGATACCGCTGAAAACAGCGCTTTTGAAACAACAGAAGCCACCGAGGAAGTAACACCCAAGAAGAAAAAAACGCCTCTGCAGGTTCCCGTCATCATCGCTTGCTGCATTCTTGTCGCCGCGCTGCTCGGATTCCTTGTCTATTACGCGTTCTTCCTGAAAGAACCCGAGAATGTGACATGGACCAATGACGTCGATAACGTAACATATTACTATGAATTCAAATCCGACGGTACCTTTACCGGATATCTGGGCAGTATCGAGATGAACGGCTCCTTCCAGAAAACCAAGGCTGATGGCAACAACACCGTCACCGTTGACAAAACCTTCGGCAGTTTCTATCAGAACATGCCGGCTACCTACAGCATCAAGGGCTCTAGGCTGTTGGGTAATCAGGAAATGACCTGCACCTACTCCGAGGATTATGAGTTCACCCTCAAGCAGGGTAAGAGAGAGAAGAAGCTCCTTGATCTTCCGCAGGACTTCACTGCCGACGAGGAACTGGTAGGTACATGGATCTTCAAGTACATGAACTATGATATCTATAAGGTAACCTTCAACAAGGATGGCTCCATGCTTCTTGAATTCATTCAGGACGGTATCAAGTATAACGGTATTTATACCATCGAAGGCTCCACCATCAACTTCACCTATTATGTAACCGATTCGACGGTTGTTCCGATCGACTACAAGGTTGACGGCGACGCCATGACCTTCATGGGTTATCAGTTTGTACGTGAGGGCAGTGAGCTGGAGAAAGCAACCTCCGACCAACAGGTGCTCACTCCTCAGACAGCGGAAACTCAGGTGGCAGAAGCAGCCACAGAAGCTGCTACTGAGGCAGCGCAGTCTAACTAATCCCATACAAAATGCCCCACCAAACGGTGGGGCTGTCTTTTTATAGTTTGTTATATCATGCTTTTCAATTCAGCGGCGTCACAGATATTAACTTTATTATCATGATTAACATCTGCCGCTGCCATATAAACACCGTTGAAATCAGCGGCGCCGCACAAATAATCCAGCAGCGTATTCATATCACGTGAGTTGCGGTTGCCTTCACCCGTGATATCGCCGGTAACGGCTAATTCATACGTGTAATTGCTTTTATCGGAGGAGAATACCGCTGTCATCGCCGTACCGACATTACCGCTCTTTTTCAGTGTATCGTCCCGATAGAGCGTGAGAGTGTAACCGTCGCATCGCATATTCCTCTTGAATGCCGCTACGGTCGTTTGCGGAGCGATGTCGGAGATATAATACCGTGTGTGATCCACCTGATAAACATCGGATGAAATGGTTCCTGTACCGATGTTGTTTTGAGCCGTGTTATTACCGCCTTGATCGGCATTGCTCCGATCATCCTGTCGTGATCCTCCGTCAGCG
>DGUQ01000091.1 GCA_002394725.1 Ruminococcaceae bacterium UBA4306 | reverse complement strand
TTATCCTTATCCTTGAAGTAGGAGCCGTAGGTGACCATGATACCCATCGCCACGCTGATACTGTAGAAGAGCTGACCCATCGCGTCCATGATGGTCATCAAAATTTCGCGCGCGTCCGTGCCCGAGAAATCGGGGATCAGATAGATCGACAGACCCTGCATGCCGGTTCTGCCCTCGGTCGACTCGCTGCCGTTGAGGGTCAGCGAATAGACCGCAATGCCGACGATCAGGACAAAGAGGATCGGCATGAGCACCTTGGACAGGGACTCGATGCCCTTATTGACGCCGCGGTAGATGACGATCGCGGTCATCAAAAGGAACACGAGGTTATATACGATCGGCTGCGCGTAGCCGGTGATGAACTGCGTAAAGAAGTCGTCGCCTGCGGCAGCGGCGCCCTGTCCGGTGATGAATACCAAAGCGTATTTGAGCACCCAGCCGCCGATGACGCAGTAGTACGGCATGATGATGAACGGCACGATGCTCGCGAGCACACCGAGAAAGCCCCACTTTTTGTTGAGCTTGCCGTATGCCGTCAGGCAGCTTTGTTTTGTCTTACGTCCGATGGCGACCTCCGTCATCAAAAGGGTAAAGCCGAAGGTCAGGGCAAGGATGATATAGATCAGCAGGAACCGACCGCCGCCGTCCTTTGCCGCGAGATACGGAAATCTCCAGATATTTCCCAGACCTACCGCGCTGCCTGCCGCCGCAAGCACGAATCCGACAGAGCCTGAGAAGGAACTACGTTTTTCCATTGTTCTACACCTCAAAATACTATTTGCAGATATGCTTTTATATTGTATCATAAACGGCAAATCTTGACAATACCCGCGGTAAAATGGGTATTCATTTATCCAAAGAAAATATATGCAAAAGAACAATAAAGGTGTCTTTTGGATAATATACTTGCTCTTTTTGTCGGTTTGCGGTAAAATAAGAAGTTAGTAGTGAATATTCCCACATTAATCGGTTGAAATTGCAACGGGCTGACACGCGTGTCGAGCCCTCGCATTGACACTTTTAAAGAAAGGGGTGGGGCGATGCCTGCGATATCGGTCAGCAAGCTCTCGATGAGTTTTGGCGAAAGGACGTTATTTGAAGATATGAGCTTTGAGGTCGAGAGCCGCGACAAGGTCGGGCTGATCGGCAGGAACGGCGTGGGCAAAACCACCCTGTTCAAGATCATCTGCGGCGAGCTGGAACCGACCGAGGGTGTTGTCGCGACCGAACGTGGGCTTAACATCGGCTACATGGAACAGCACGCCTGCTCCCACGGTGAGCGCAGTATCTATGACGAGCTCGAATCCGTGTTCAGCGATCTTAAGCAGATGGAGCACGATATCGAAAAGATCACGATCACGATCGAGCACAGCACGGGCGATCTGACCGAGCTGATCGCGCGGCAGACGGAATTGATTGAGCGATTTGAGCGCGACGGCGGCTTGACCTACAAGAGCCGCACCCGATCGGCGCTGACGGGACTGGGCTTCAAAGAGGAAGAATTCGACATGCCTACCTCGGCGCTGTCGGGCGGTCAGCGCTCCAAGCTCAGTCTGTTAAAGCTCCTGCTCTCGGGCAGCGATCTGCTGCTCCTCGACGAGCCGACCAACCACCTCGACATTGCTTCTGTCGCGTGGCTGGAGGGCTTTTTGCGCGATTTCAAGGGCGCGATGATCATCATCAGCCACGACCGCTACTTCCTCGATTCTGTCACCAACAAGACCGTCGAGATCGAGCACAAAAAGAGCATGACCTACAAGGGCGCCTACTCCGACTTCATCAAAAAGAAGCAGGCGTATGAAAAGGCGCTCGAGAATAAATATAAAAATGACCTCAAAGAGATACAGCGCATCGAGGGGATCATCGAACAGCAAAAACGCTGGAACCGCGAGCGCAATATCCGCACCGCGGAAAGCAAGCAAAAGGAGATTGACCGCATCAAAGCGCAGATGGTCGAGCCCGACGGCGCTTTAGAGGGCATCCGCATGCGCTTTGAGCCGCGTCACGAAAGCGGCAACGACGTGCTCATGGCAAAGGAGCTGAGCAAGTCCTTCGGCGACAAGCGCCTGTTCCGTCATGTCGATCTGCACATCACCAAGGGGGAACGCGTGTTCATCCTCGGCGACAACGGCTGCGGCAAGACGACGCTCTTCCGTATCCTCAACGGCAAGCTGCGACCCGATACGGGCGAATATGAATACGGCGCAATGGTGGACGTGGGCTACTTTGACCAAATGCAGGAGAACCTGAACCTTAACAACACCGCCATCGACGAGATCTGGAACACCTATCCGCGCATGACAGAGACGAAGATCCGCACCTCATTGGCGGCGTTCCTGTTCAAGGGCGACGAGGTGTACAAGCCCCTGTCCGCCATGAGCGGCGGCGAGAGGGCGAGGATCTCGCTGTTGAAGCTCATGCTCGGCGGCTGTAATCTGCTCCTGCTCGACGAGCCGACCAACCACCTTGACGCGAGCTCCCGAGAAGCGCTGGAGGACACCCTGCGCGATTACGAGGGCACGCTGCTGATCATCAGCCACGACCGCTACTTCATCAACAAGCTCGCCGATCGTGTGCTCGTGATGACAAAGGACGGCGTCACCGAATATCTGGGCAACTATGACAATTATCTGGAGAGGATCACACAGCAGTCCTCCCCCACTCCCGATCAGCCGCAGGCGAAAAAAGCAGAAAAGCCGCTGAACGATTATCAGCTCAAAAAACTGCGCCAAAGCGAGGAACGCAAAAGAAAAACACGCCTCGCGAAAACAGAGGCGGAGATTGAAGAGCTGGAAAACGCAACCGAGGAATTGCAGGAAGCCCTCGCCAAGGAAGAGGTGCAAAGCGACTATGAACAGCTCATGGAGCTGACCGGAAAGCTCGAAGAAAAGCAGGCGCGACTGGAAGAATTGTATGAGCTTTGGGAAGAATTGCAGGAGGAATAGAACATAAGATTATATGATAATCTGTAGGGTGGGGGCTTGACCCCCGCCGTTTCTTTTCCATCCACTACCATCCAAATGCGTAGCAAATCATTTCTTCCGTATGTAGTTGTCCTTAACGGAGAATTGCCGGCGAGAGGTCGGGGATGTCGCGCTAATACTAAGTAGCAATAAAAAGCTTTAAAAAGATATTAGCGGAGAATTTCGCAGAACAAGGCGGAGGGCGCAGGCAGGCTGGCGCCTGTCAAGACTGACAACGCAGTTATGTGGAATTCTCCGCAATAGATATTAAAGTGTTTTATTGCTACTTAGTATAAGACATAAAGAAAAGCACCTCGACATGAGGTGCTTTTTCTATCGGGAATGGAGTTGCTCTCCCCCAGATTCATTAATTACAGAGCCGCTTTGATCAGGGTCAAGAGCTCGTCATAGGTATCGCAGGCAGGGATATCGGG
>DGUQ01000116.1 GCA_002394725.1 Ruminococcaceae bacterium UBA4306 | reverse complement strand
GGTTTTCTTGACTTTTACACTTGCTTATGATAATATTTTAACG
Source organism: Ruminococcaceae bacterium UBA4306 (assembly GCA_002394725.1). Taxonomy (GTDB): domain Bacteria; phylum Bacillota; class Clostridia; order Oscillospirales; family Acutalibacteraceae; genus Ruminococcoides. Next base: position 26,442 of record DGUQ01000116.1, on the reverse strand, counting down.
TATAGTATATACATATATACTGTGCAGTAAAACAGCCCTCCCAAAGGAGGTTAAGAGGTCTGTTAGCGCCGGGACCGTAATTGGTTGACGAGGTTTGGCGGTTATCGAAAGATTCGGCGGATGCCGCCACGGCAAAAATACGCAAACTCAAGCAGAACTACGCGCAGTGGTTCCTTTATCAGCTGCAAGGGGCAGCTTTCAGTAATACTCGGAAGGTATTTTACATACATTTTTGCGTACAGCGTGTCGTAAGAGAAAAACGAAAAAGCAGAATCAACACTGTAACAGAGGTTTTTTCAACGCGAAGTGCCGAGCACCGCAGCCCTCGGATAACGACCGGCGAGACGGGACTGTTCAAAAGGGTTCAAGGAACCCGTTGAATGGTTAGTCGAGTGGGAGTTATACGAGGATCAGCGAAGGTGAACGAGGCATAATATAGAAGTGTCAAGGCTCGAACAACGAGCGGCGAGACGATCAATTTTACAAATTATACAAACCTACTATTTTACGGAGGTAACTATTATGAGAGTTGTTATTCAGGAAAACTACGATAAAATGTGTAAATGGGCTGCGAACTATATCGCCGCCAAGATTAACAATCATAAGACGGGACTGCTGTTGAATCGTCCTTTCGTCCTCGGTCTTCCCACAGGATCTTCTCCCATCGGCGTTTACAAGGAGCTTATCCGCATGAACAAGGCAGGCGAGGTCAGCTTTGAGAACGTTGTGACCTTCAACATGGACGAATACCTCGGCTTGCCCCACGAGCATGATCAGAGCTACTGGTACTTTATGCACGACAATTTCTTTGATCATCTTGTTGACATGAAGCCCGAGAACATCAATATCCTCAACGGCATGACCGACGATCCCGAGGGCGAGTGCGCTCGCTATGAGGAGAAGATCGCTCTCTACGGCGGTATCGACCTGTTCATGGGCGGCATCGGCGTTGACGGTCATATCGCGTTCAACGAGCCGTTCACGAGCCTTGCTTCCCGTACCGGCGTTCGCAACCTGACCACCGACACCCGTATCGTCAACTCCCGTTTCTTCGGCAACGATCCCGAGGCTGTTCCGGCTCAGGCGCTTTCCGTCGGCGTCGGCACCGTTACCGACAGCAAGGAAGTGCTGATCCTGATCAACGGCCATAACAAGGCAAAGGCGCTGGCTGAGACCGTAGAGGGTTCTGTCAGCCACAAGTGGACCTGCTCCGCTCTGCAGATGCACAACGGCGCGATCATCGCCTGCGATGAGGCGGCATGCGACGAGCTGACCGTCGGCGCTTACAAATACTTCCTTGATATCGAGAAGAAAGAGAGACTGTAAGCCTATGTATACCATTAAGGATCTATATGACCTTGACCATACGCTCGCGAGCGAATACCTTTCCCAATTCACCTATCCTTGGGAGGCATTAAAGGGGATCAAGGACATGATCATCGCGCTGGGCGAGACCCTCGGCGATGACTATGAGGAGAGAGCTCCTCAGGTTTGGGTGCACAAGACCGCCAAGGTCTTTGACTCCGCTTATCTCGGCGCTCCCTGCATTATCGGACCGAATACCGAGGTGCGCCAGTGCGCGTTCATCCGCGGATCGGCGCTGGTCGGCGCTGACTGCGTCGTCGGCAACTCTGCCGAGCTCAAGAACGTCATCCTCTTCGATCACGTTCAGACGCCGCACTATAACTATGTCGGCGATTCGATTTTAGGATACTTCTCCCACATGGGAGCCGGCTCCATCACCTCAAACGTCAAGTCCGACAAACAGCTCGTTGTCGTTCACAACGGCACCGAGAAGATCGAGACGGGACTCAAGAAATTCGGCGCGATGCTCGGCGACTATGTCGAGGTCGGCTGCAACGCCGTATGCAACCCCGGCACCGTGATCGGCAGACACTCTAACGTCTATCCGACCTCCTGTGTGCGCGGTGTTGTTCCCGAGAACTGCATCTATAAAAACAGCGGCGAAATCGTAGAAAAGAGGTAATTCCCATGGGTAAATATTTCGGTACAGACGGCTTCCGCGGTGAAGCAAACAAGGATCTGACCTTTGATCACGCCATCAAGATCGGTCGTTTTCTCGGCTGGTACTACGGCGCGAATCAGGGCAAAAAGGCAAAGGTGCTGATCGGTAAGGACACCAGACGCTCCTCGTATATGTTCGAGTACGCGCTGTGCACCGGTCTGATGGCAAGCGGCGCCGACGCTTATATCATGCACGTAACCACCACCCCGTCTGTCGCTTACATCACCCGTACCGATGACTTCGACTGCGGTATCATGATCTCCGCCTCTCACAATCCGTTCTATGACAACGGTATCAAGGTGCTCAACGGCAACGGTGAGAAGATGGAGGAAGAGACCCTCTTGAAGGTCGAGGAATACATCGACGGCAAGATCGAGATCCCTGTCGCTGAGCGCGAGGATATCGGCAGAACCGTTGACTATGTTGAGGGTCGTAATCGTTATATCGGCTACCTGATCTCCATGAGTAAATACAGCTTTAAGGGCGTTAAGGTCGGTCTGGACTGCGCGAACGGCGCTGCGTGGAATATCGCGAAGGCGGTATTCAACGCGCTGGGCGCCAAGACCTATGTCATGAACGACAGCCCCGACGGCTATAACATCAACACTGACTGTGGCTCCACCCATATCGAGCACTTACAGAAGTTTGTGGTCGAGAAGGGACTGGATGTCGGCTTTGCCTATGACGGCGACGCTGACCGCTGCCTGTGCGTAGACGAAAAGGGTAACGTCGTCACCGGCGACCATATTCTCTATGTCTACGGTCTGTATATGAAGGAGCGCGGCAAGCTGCTCAATAACAAGGTCGTTACCACCATTATGAGCAATTTCGGACTGTACAAGGCGCTCGACAAAGTCGGCATCGAGTATGAAAAGACCGCTGTCGGCGACAAGTACGTCTATGAGAATATGGTGCAGACCGGCAATCGTATCGGCGGTGAGCAGAGCGGCCATATCATCTTCAGCAAGTACGCCACTACCGGCGACGGCATTTTGACCTCTCTGAAAATGATGGAGGTCATGCTCGCGAAGGAGAAGCCCATGAGCGAGCTGGCGGCGCCCTGCAAGTTCTATCCGCAGGTATTGAAGAATGTCCGCGTCAAGTCTAAGCCCGACGCGCAGAATGATCCCGATGTGCAGGCAGCTGTCAAGAAGGTTGCCGACGAACTCGGCGAGGACGGCAGAATCCTTGTTCGTGAGAGCGGCACCGAGCCTGTCATCCGCGTGATGGTCGAGGCAGGATCAGACGAGATCTGTGAGAAGTACGTCGATCAGGTGATCGAGGTCATCACGGCAAAGGGTCATCTTGCCTAAAGTTTTATATGATACTGAGAGAGCTGTTGCGGAAACGCAGCGGCTCTTTTTTTGAATGGTTAACGGAGAACGGTGAACGGTTAACGGTGAAGGGAGGGCTCCGCCCTCACCTGATTTGTAATACCCTCTGAAAAAATGTGATGATAAACAAAACGTCCGCAACACAGAGTCGCGGACGTTTTATTATATTTGCCGTTATTCCAATCAAAAACGCGTCAGCGTTTCCCGACACTGTTAACCGTTCACCGTTAACCGTTCTCCGGTTCTGTCACTGCTTATAGATCTTGAATGAGGTCAATGCCATGACGTCGGTGTCCTCATGCAGCTCGGGGAAGTTGAAGGTCAGGCGAATGGTCTTATCCCTGCCGATCACGTCGGTGGGGATCAGGAAGTTCAGACCGTGATTGCGCGCGTCGTTGCCGAGCTTGCCCGTGTAGACGGTCACATCGTTGGCGGTGATGACACAATCGGTCTCCTCGTACACATTGAGTACGTTGAAGTACGCGTGCAGGTCGGTGAGATTGCCGGGCAGATCCTCGAGCGGAATCTCCATCTGAGCGGTCTTGCCGTTGATGATGGTGCGCCAGCCGTTGGTGTGGTCGAAGCCCGACTTGCAGTACATCGCGGCGGTCTCGTCCTCGGTGAAGGTCAGCTCCTTGCCCAGCACATAGTTTTCCACAACGCCGCCGTTGAGCAGATAGCTGTTGGTTAGCTTGATCGTTTTGGAGTCGAGCTTGGCGGAGTCGATCAAGTACTCCTCAATGCGCGACTGCGCGTTGGAGCCGACACTGCGGTAGAAGTAACGCTTGCGGTTCGGCGTAGATTTCTCGGTGTCCTCAAAGCTCAGACCCGTGCCGATCTTCTTGTAATCCTTGGTCACGGTCGAGGCGAGGGTCGAGGGCAGGTCAAAGAGCGTCACAGGCGCTTCACTGGTGCGGTAGACGTTGATCGCCCTCTTATCCTTATACAGCAGCATCGGGTGCTGGTTGATGTCCTCGTTGCCGTTATCGGCAGTGATGATGATCCGCGCGTCCTCAAACCTGCCATGCGCCTTGAGATCGTCGATCATCTTAAGGATATAAGTGAATTCACCCTCGATCTGCTCCTTGCGCGAGGTGCCGTCGGGATCCTTCTCGCCGCTTGAGGTGATGCGGTAGGGAGCCTTGGCGCCCTTCAGGTTATAGACGCGCACGGCGGCAGGATACTTGTCGGTATAGGTAAAGCCCTCTGCTTTATCGTAGTCGGAGAAGAACTTGTCGTCCGCGTCGGGGTTGAAGGTGTTATTGCTCTTGAAGCTGGAGTAGTCGCTCAGGCTCATCCAGAACAGCTGCTTCATATAGTGAGGCACTGCCTTGTAGAGCGTGTAGCGGTACATCGTGGAGCCGATGACCTTGTACGCGCCCTTGTCGTTAGCGCGGTCGGAGATGTTGTCCACCTTGCGCACCGCGGCGTTGCCGAAGTATTTGTCATCGGTATAGACGCGCGTATCGGCGTCGTACTTTTGCAGTACGTCAAAGGCGTTGTTGGCGTTCCACGCGTTGCTGACGTACTCGGTATATTTGACGTCCTTCTTGTAGACCTCACCCGTGAGCATTGCAGGGATCGATACCAGCGAGTCGGAGCCTGTCGATGTAGTGTTGGTATATTCGGTAAAGCCGCTGAGCTGCTTCTCGATCTCGGGGTGATCCTTCTTGTATTCGTCGTAGTATTCCTTGTCCATCGAGCCGAGGATGAACACGAGCGTGTTGTCCTGATCGGACAGCTCATACATACCCTCGGTGGTGACCTCATGGCTGAGCTTGTCGAGCGAGTTCTGATTTTTGTACAGATCGAGTGAGAGCCCTGCGACCTGAGTGATGATGATGATCACAGCCGCGACGATCAATACCTGCCGCCACGAGTGCTTGAACACCATGAACAGCGCGAACGGCATCGCGATACATGCCGCCCACATAGCCGAGTCGATCGCGCCGTAGGTGGTATAGTCCATCCACGCGATCTGTGAGCCGTCCAGCACACCCGAGCCGTAGCTGATGTTGAAGAAGCTGCATTGGATGTACAACCCCAGCGAGATGCCGAAGGTCAGACAGCACAGGATCTTGTGGAACACGCCCTTGGGCAGTGAGAGCAGCAGCGTCATCACGACAAAGCCGATCAGCGACACGATCGTGACGGGAGTCAGCAGGGATCGAAAGCTGAACCACATCTCATCGTTACCGGTCACATACAGCGAGAGCGGTCCGTATACCAGCAGTGTAAAGCTGAATAACGCGGCTGTCACCGCGCCGAACACGAACCGGTGTTTGAGTGAATAATGTTTTTCTTCCATAATTTTTCCTTTGATCATCGGTCAGACGACGGCGCCTTTTGTGCCGCCAAATCGTGAGGGAGTTGACAGGAGCCGTACTAACCTATTATAAATCACTCTATATTTTACTCCAAAATCTATATATAGTCAAGCGTTTCGACCATTTTCACAAGATGTTGAATGGTGACAGAAACGTTATTTGCTTTTCCTGCCAATATATGGTATAATAGTTCAGATATAAAAAAGAGGAGGGGCATATGGATATTCGCGTTAACGATGAACTGATCATGAAGAAGCCCCATCCCTGCGGCGATAATCGATTCCTCGTGCTGCGCGTCGGCATGGATTTCAGGATCCGCTGTCAAAAATGCGGCAGAGAGGTCATGGTACCGCGCAAGAAGGTCGAGAGGAATATAAAGAAAGTAATGAGAAGTGAGGATTAGTATAGGTCAAAGCCTTCCCCTCGGGGGGAAGGTGGGCAATTTGCTTTGAGCAAATTGGTCGGATGAGGGGCTAACTTATCCGGCTAAACAATGAAACAAAGAGTGATAAGCAATTCCGTCATTATCGGTAGCCATACAGCCTTACCGAATCTATCATATTGTGGAGAGGATATCCCCTCATCCGTCACCTCCGGTGACACCTTCCCCCCGAGGGGAAGGCTGAGTTGATTCCTCATTAAACAGGGAGATACAATGTTCAGCAGATTAGCGATATTTGACAAACGATATAACGAACTGGAGAAGCGGATGTATGAGCCGGACGTGGTGTCCGATCCCGACCGCTACCGCGAGGTGATGCGTGAGTACGCGTCCATCGAGCCTGTGGTCAAGAAGTACCGCGAGTACCAAACCGCAAAGCAGACCATCGAGGACAGCCTGATGATCCTCGATGACGCGTCATCCGATGACGAGCTCAGAGAGCTTGCGTCGATTGAACTCGACGACGCAAAGCGCAGCTTGCCCGAGCTCGAGGAGGAGCTCAAGCTCCTGCTTTTGCCCAAGGATCCGAACGATGAACGCAATGTTATTGTTGAGATCCGCGGCGGCACGGGCGGTGAGGAAAGCTCGCTGTTCGCTTATGATCTGTACCGTATGTACAGCATGTATGCCGAGCGCAGGAACTATAAAATTGAGGTCATCAACCTCAATGAGACAGGGCTCGGCGGCTACAAGGAAGTGTCCTTCATCGTCAGCGGTGTGGGCGCTTACAGCCGTTTTAAGTTCGAGTCGGGCACGCATCGCGTCCAGCGTGTGCCCAAGACCGAGAGCTCGGGCCGCATCCATACCTCGGCGGCGACCGTCGCCGTCCTGCCCGAAGCGGATGACGTAGAGGTGGATATCAACCCGAATGATCTCGAGATAGACACCTTCCGATCCTCGGGAGCCGGCGGTCAGCATATCAACAAGACCTCTTCCGCGATCCGCATCACCCACAAGCCTACGGGCATGGTCGTGGAATGTCAGGATGAACGTTCTCAGTACAAGAACAAGGATAAGGCGATGAAGGTACTCAAGTCGCGCCTGCTTAAGATCGAGCAGGATAAACAGCATGAGGCGATCGCCTCCGACAGGCGCTCCCAGATCGGCTCGGGCGACCGCAGCGAGAAGATCCGCACCTACAATTACCCACAGAGCCGCGTCACCGACCATCGTATCGGATTGACGCTGTATAAGCTGGATGAGATCATGAACGGCGATCTCGACGAGATCATCGACGCGCTCGTCACCGCGCAGAGAGCGGAACAACTGAAAGAGCAAATGAACACATAGGAGTTAGGAGTGAGGAGTTAGGAGTGAGGAGTTGATGGCGGACTCCGTCCGCACCTGATTTAAATAGGAAATCGAAACGCTTCAGTGTTATCTGATAGGAATCCAAAACACGAAGTGTTTCCCGAAACTCCTCACTCCTAACTCTTCACTCCTCACTAACTAAGATGAAAACATTACACTTAACCAACACACAACCGGATATCGACATAGCTTCTGCCATCCTGCGTGACGGCGGTCTTGTCGCCATGCCTACCGAGACGGTCTACGGCTTGGCGGCGAACGCGCTGGACAGCGAGGCGGTACGCCGTATTTTTGAGGCGAAGGGTCGTCCGATGGATAATCCGCTGATCGTCCATGTCGCGGATTACGCGGACATAGAACGCTTGCGTCTGGTGTCGGAAATCCCCGAGAAGGCAACCTTGCTCGCTCAAGCCTTCTGGCCGGGCCCTCTCACCATCATCATGCCCAAGGGCGATGTGATCCCCGATGAGGTCAGCGCCGGTCTGAGCACCGTCGCGATTCGTATTCCGTCCCATCCCGACGCGCAAAACCTGCTCAAAACAAGCGGTCTGGCACTGGCGGCGCCCTCTGCGAACACCTCGGGCAAGCCCAGTCCGACTACGGCACAGCATGTCATCGACGACATGGAGGGCAGGATCGAGGCGGTCATCGACGGCGGCAGCTGTTCTGTCGGCGTGGAGAGCACCGTCATCACGCTCGCGACCGAACCGCCGCGCATCCTGCGGCCCGGGCTGATCACGCGTGAAGAGATCGAAGCCGTTATCGGCGCGATCGAGGTCGATCACGCGGTGCTCCATCAGCTGGAGAATAACGAGAAAGCCTCGTCGCCCGGTATGAAGTATAAGCATTACGCGCCTCGTACAAGAGTCGTTCTCCTGCGCGGCAGTGACGCGCGGTATATCACCTACATGAACCGTCTGTATGCTCGTGATCCGCATATCGCGGCGCTGTGCTATGACGAGGACAAGCCGCAGCTTGACATGCCCTGTATCACCATCGGCGGCATGGATGATGAAAAAGCCCAGGCACAGGCGCTGTTTGACGCGCTCAGAGCCGTGGATGATATGAAAGATGTCCACACCGTTTATGCCCACTGTCCCGAGGCGACAGGCGTCGGCATGGCGCTGTATAACCGCTTGATCCGTGCGGCGGCGTTCGAGGTGATCGACCTGCCCGAGAAGCGGATCATCGGATTGACGGGACAGACGGGCGCAGGCAAGAGTGAAGCGGCAAAATTGCTCAGCGAAAGCGGATTCCCCGTCGTCAGCGCGGATGAAGCCGCCAGACTTGCGGTCAGTGACAGCGAGGTCAAGGCGATGCTGTGCGCCGCGTTCGGCGACGTTCTCCTGCCCGACGGCAGTCTGAACAGGCAGTTGGTCGCTAAGATCGCGTTCTCGACTCCCGAGAATACCGAAACGCTCAATCATATCACGCATCCTAAAATCCGTGAGATCATGCTCAAGCAGGCAAGGGAGTGTGAGCACGATACCGTCATCTTTGACGCGTCACAGCTCTTTGAAGCGTATGAGGACTTGTTCTGCTGCCGTATTGTCGGCATCCTCGCCGATCCCACGCTCCGAAAGGAAAGGATCATGCGCCGTGACGGGCTGAATAGGGAAGAGGCGGAGCGCCGGATGTCGGCACAGCTGAGCGAGAGGTTCTTTATCGACCACTGCGACGATATACTATATAATAACGGTTCCGCCGACGCGTTCCTAAACGACGTGCGGCAATATGCTGAAAGGTGGTGCGCGGATGAGCGGAAGATATGATCGGCGACATTCACGCGAGACCAAGGGTCACGGAGCGATCGGATTTCTCTTGACCTTCGTGCTCCTGCTTTTTGTGGGCGTGATGGTATTCTTTTTCCTTTCCGACACATCCTATAAGGGTACAAAGGGCAAGATCTACGGTCTGTTTTATCAACAGCAATACGGCGAGCAGGTGCACAAATACGCCGCTGAATTCGGCGTGGAGGAGCCGCTCGTGTTCGCGGTCATCCGTACCGAAAGCGGTTTTCGACCCGAGGTGGAAAGCTCCGCCGGCGCACTGGGCTTGATGCAGATCATGCCATCGACCTTTGACTGGCTGCAGGAGAGTCTGGAAGGACGGGTGATCTATTCCGCCGACTCGCTCAAGGATCCCGATATCAATATCCGCTACGGCACCTATCTTTTGTCGGTGCTGCTCAAAAAGTACGGTGTGCGCGATACGGCGATCGCCGCTTACAACGCAGGCACGACCACGGTGGACGGCTGGCTGCAGGATACCGCGATCTCGCCCGACGGCAAAACGCTGTCGAACATCCCGTATGAGGAAACATCAGCGTATGTCGAGCGCGTCGGTCACGCGTATGAGCTGTATCAAAAACTATACTATCAATAATCCGGTTAACGGTTAACGGATAACGGTTAACGGTTGTACTCCCATTTCTATCAATCAAAAATCCGGACACGCGTGTCAGGATTTTCCCACAACCGTTCACCATTCACCATTCACCGTTCACCCTTTTCAGGAGGTACAAAATGAGTGAAAAAGCAAAAGAACTCAGAGAAAAACTGATGATGAAGGAACGCCGCGGCGCGGCGACCTACTCGGCAGAGGTGCTCGCTCAGGCGGACGCTTACTGCGAGGACTACAAAAAGTTCCTCGACAACGCTCGCACCGAGCGCGAGGCGGTAGCTTACGTCAAGGCGCTGGCGGAGAAGGAGGGCTTTGTGGAATTCGACCCCGACGGCTCTTATCAGCCCGGCGACAGGGTCTATGTGATCAACAGAGAGAAAGCGATCGGTCTGGCGGTCATCGGCAAGAACGGCACTTCAAACGGTGTGCGCCTCGCGATCGCGCATATCGATTCTCCGCGCATTGATCTAAAGCCCAATCCGCTGTATCAGGACAACGGTCTGGCACTGTTCAAGACCCACTATTACGGCGGCATCAAAAAGTATCAGTGGACGACCGTGCCGCTTGCCCTGCACGGCAGAGTGGTCAAGCTCGACGGCTCGACCGTGGACATCCATATCGGCGACGATCCTAAGGAAGAGTGCTTCCTGATCACCGATCTCTTGCCGCACCTCGACCGCGAGGGCGCCGCGAAAACCGTGTCAAAGCTCTTTACGGGCGAGGATCTGAACATCCTTGTCGGCTCGCGTCCCTATGACGACAGCGATGAAAAGGATCTGGTCGCGCTGAACGTGATGAAGATCCTCAACGATAGATTTGGCATTGAAGAAAACGACTTCCTCTCCGCGGAGCTGAATTTCTGCCCCGCGTATCCGACCCGTGACGTCGGCTTTGACCGCTCGATGATCGGCGGCTACGGTCACGATGATAAGTGCTGTGCCTATCCGTCCGTCACAGCGATCCTTGACACCAAGCTGCCCGAGTGCACCTGCATCACCTATCTGACCGATAAAGAGGAGACAGGCAGTGACGGCAACACCGGTATGCAGAGCGACTTTCTCAGATATTTCATCTATGATCTGGCAAAGCAGGACGGCAACGAGGGCTATCGTGTGCTTTCAAAGAGTAAGTGTCTCTCCGCGGACGTCAACGCGGCGTTTGACCCCACCTTCCCGTCCGTGTATGAGGCAAAGAACTGCTCCTTCATCAATGAGGGCGTTGTGATCAGCAAGTATACCGGTCACGGCGGCAAGTATGATACCTCCGACGCGTCAGCTGAGTTCATGGGCGAGATCCGCGCCATGCTCGCGAAGAACGACGTCAAGTGGCAGGTCGGCGAGCTGGGCAAGGTCGATATCGGCGGCGGCGGTACCATCGCGAAGTATGTCGCCAACATGAACGTTGACGTCGTCGATCTCGGTGTAGCGGTGCTGTGCATGCACGCGCCGTTCGAGGTCATCTCCAAGGCGGATATCTACATGGCGCATAAGGCGTTCTACGGCTTGTTTAACTGAATCAGCAACTGAGATACGGAGCTGCTGCGTGTAAACGCGGCGGCTCTTTTCAGCGAAGTGCTATCTGTCAGAGAGTTGTAGGGTACGGCGCTTGCGACGTACCGCATGGCAAAGCCTTTCGTTCCTATCATATGCTCCCGATCACATAACGCCCGTCATTCTCGGTACGTCATAAATGCCGTACCCTACAACACGAACAGGCGTATATGCTCTGATGCTAAAATCTTGTTTTATCCCATCACAATTTGTTAGATTTTGGCGGATTTTTTGCAAAATGTATAAAAATGACGGGGATTTTTTGCGAAATTACTATGCCGTAATTCCCGATTGTTATTGAATTAACGAGTGAATTGTCATATAATTGTAACTGGTATTATTAGTATGTAATAAGCCGACACTCGGTTTACTAATAGTCATCATATTTAGGAGGTATATATTATGGCAAGAGTTTACAATTTTTCGGCAGGTCCCTCTATGCTGCCCGAAAGCGTACTGAAGACCGCGGCAGCTGAGATGCTCGACTACAAGGGCACCGGCGAGTCCGTTATGGAGATGTCCCACCGTTCCAAGGAGTACGGCGAGATCATCAACGCGGCCGAGTCTCTCCTGCGTGAGATCATGAACATTCCCGATAACTACAAGGTCCTGTTCCTGCAGGGCGGCGCTTCCACCCAGTTTGCCGCTATTCCGCTCAACTTCATGAACGGCTCCGGCAAGGCTGACTATGTCATCACCGGTCAGTGGGCGAAGAAGGCTGCTGCCGAGGCAAGCCGCTACGGCGATGTCAATATCGTTGCTTCCTCCGCGGATAAGACCTTCTCTTATATTCCGAAGCTCGACAAGAGCACCTTCACTCCCGACGCGGACTACTTCTACATCTGCATGAACAACACCATCTACGGTACGGTTTATCATGAGCTGCCCGATACCGGCGACGTTCCGCTGATCGCGGATATCTCTTCCTGCTTCCTCTCTGAGCCGCTCGACGTTACCAAGTTCGGTATGCTCTACGGCGGCGCGCAGAAGAACGTAGCTCCCGCAGGTGTGACCATCTGCATCATCCGTGAGGATCTGCTCGGCAAGGCGAGAGATATCACGCCCACCATGCTCAACTACCAGATCCATGCGGACAACGGTTCTATGTACAACACACCTCCCTGCTACACCATCTACATCATGAAGCTCGTCCTCGAGTGGATCAAGAACGACATCGGCGGTCTTGAGAAGATGAAGGAGCTTAACGAGCGTAAGGCGAAGATCCTGTATGACTTCCTCGATTCCTCCGAGCTATTCAAGGGCACTGTTGTTCCCGAGGATCGTTCTTTGATGAACGTTCCGTTCGTTACCGGCGACACCGATTTGGACGCGAAGTTTGTTGCTGCCGCTAAGGAAGCAGGCTTCATCAACATCAAGGGTCACCGTACCGTCGGCGGTATGCGCGCTTCTATCTACAACGCGATGCCGATCGAGGGCGTTGAGAAGCTCGTCGCTTTCATGAAGAAGTTTGAAGAGGAAAACAAGTAATTTTGGTGAAGAGTGAATGGTGAAGGGTGAATGGATGAGGGAGGACGCTGTCCTCACCTGATTCCTAACTCCTCACTCCTAACTCCTCACTCCTAACTAAAAGGGGATTATTATGTATAATATTTTAAAGCTCAACAAGATCGCCGCTATCGGTACCGATAGACTCGGCGCAAACTATAAATGCGTGGACGAGTGCGACGCTCCCGAGGGCATCCTTGTCCGCTCTGCTTCGATGCACGACATGGAGCTGCCCGAGAGCCTTCTCGCGATTGCTCGTGCCGGCGCCGGCGTCAACAATATTCCGCTCGATAAGTGTGTCGAGAAGGGTATCTGCGTGTTCAACACGCCCGGCGCTAACGCTAACGCCGTCATGGAGCTGGTGATCGCCGGTCTGCTGCTCGGCTCCCGTAAGATCGCTGAGGGTATCGCGTGGTGCAAGACCCTCAAGGACGATCCCAACAACCTCAAAACCGTTGAAAAGGGCAAGAGTCAGTTTGTCGGCCCCGAGATCAAGGGCAAGACGCTCGGCGTTGTCGGCTTGGGTGCGATCGGCGTATTGGTCGCCAACGCAGCCCGTGCGCTTCATATGAACGTCATCGGCTATGATCCCTATCTGAGTGTCAATGCCGCGCTGAACCTTTCCCGTCATGTTGTTACTGTCAACAACCTGGATGAGCTGTATGCCAAGGCTGACTATATCACCCTGCATCTGCCGCTCAACGACGGCACCCGCGGTATGATCAACAATGAGACTATCGGTAAGATGAAGGACGGCGTTCGTATCCTGAACTTCGCTCGTGACGGTCTTGTCCGGTCCGCCGATATCCTTGCGGCTTTAGAGAGCGGCAAGCTGGCTGCTTACATTACCGACTTCGCTACCAACGATCTGCTTGACGTAGACGGCGTCGTCGCGATCCCTCATTTGGGCGCTTCCACTCCCGAGAGTGAGGATAACTGCGCGGTCATGGCTGCCGACGAGATCAAGGATTATCTTGAGAACGGCAACATCAAGAACTCTGTCAACTTCCCGAACGTGTCTATGCCCAGAACCGGTGAAAACCGCTTCTGCGTGTTCCACAGCAACACACCGAAGATCATCTCTCAGCTGCTGGAGCTCATCGGCGGCAATGTCGAAAACATGGAAAACAAGAGCCGCGGCGATTACGCGTATACAATTATTGACGTCACCGGCGCGAATACCGACGCCGAAAGCGCGATCAAATCGATCGACGGCGTGATCCGCGTCAGAGAGCTGTAATTTCATAATCATATCAGAATTGCCCACTGTATTTCGGTACGGTGGGCTTTTTGCTGTTGCTCAGCACTTGCGGCGAGCCTTGCAGTGGATGGTAGGGGAGGGGTGCTCCCCGTTGGGGAGACGTCACGAAGTGACAGTGGGGGAGGCGTCTCCGCCGAGGAATGCTCCTCCCGACACTTATCCGATAATTGTCACCCAAGGCGAAGCGTATCAAGTTTTCCGTAGGGTACGGCGCTTGTCGACGTACCGCAACCTTTCCAATATATGTCACCTAAATAAGTTGCATATCAGCTTTTCCGTAGTGATGACCATTGGTCATCCGCAGAATGACGGGCGTATTTCTAATCGAAAGCGTAAGATAGGGAAGAAACGCTTCTCCCAAACGGACGACCAATAGTCGGCTCTACGACGAAGCGGTACGTCGCGAGCGCCGTACCCTACAGTAAACGCTTCATCTGCTCCGCGGTTATGTGAGATGTATCGGATAGGTTTCAGCGTGAGCACCTCGCCCTACAGAAATCGATTTGCTTCGCGTTTGGGTGACATATAACGGAAAGGCAGCCGTATCGCGGATGTTCACATAAAGTTTAAAAAAGAATTAGCACTCTCGACTTGACAGTGCTAAAATATGGAGTATAATAGATGTTGTAATATAAATGTCATATGGCACGGAGAGTCAACCCTCCGGCGCTTTGCGCCACCTCCCTTAGGAAAGGGAGGCTTTACTATGACAAAAATAACAAAGAAGGTATTCAAATGGCAAAAAAGCAATTCAAAACAGAATCCAAAAAGCTGCTGGATATGATGGTCAACTCCATCTATACCCATAAAGAGATCTTCCTGCGTGAGCTGATCTCTAACGCGTCCGACGCGATCGACAAGCTCTATTTCCGTTCGCTGACCGACAACAGCGTGGGGATGAATCACGATGATTTTGAGATTCGTCTGACCGCGGACAAGGATAACCGCATTCTGACCGTCACCGATAACGGCATCGGTATGACCAAGGAGGAGCTCGAGAACAACCTCGGTACGATCGCAAAGTCCGGTTCGCTCGACTTCAAGTCCGATGAGGAGAACAAGAGCGAGAGCATCGATATCATCGGTCAGTTCGGCGTAGGCTTCTACTCCGCGTTCATGGTCGCCGATAATATCAAGGTCGAGAGTAAGGCGTTCGGCAGTGACGAAGCCTTTGTCTGGGAGTCGTCGGGTGCCGACGGCTATACCGTCAAGCCCTGTGAGAAGGAAAACGCAGGAACGGTCATCACCCTGCATATCAAGGAGGATACCGAGGAAGAGAAGTACGGCGAGTTCCTCGAAACCTATCGCATCCGCGAGCTGATCAAGAAATACAGCGACTATATCCGTTATCCGATCCGCATGGAGACCTCGCATAAGCAGAAGAAAGAGGGCACCGAGAACGAGTATGAGGACGTCTATGAGGATGAGACCCTCAACAGCATGACCCCCATCTGGAAGAAGCCGCAGAGCAAGGTCACCGACGAGGAGTATGCCGAGTATTACAAGGGCAAGTTCAACGATTATGAAGCGCCCTTAAAGGTGATCCGTCAGTCCACCGAGGGCAACGCGACCTACACCGCGCTGCTGTTCATTCCGTCTCACGCGCCCTATGATTACTACAGCCGCGATTATGAGAAGGGCTTGCAGCTCTATTCCAGCTCCGTCATGATCATGGAGAAATGCAAGGATCTTTTGCCCGACCACTTCAGCTTTGTCAAGGGTCTGGTAGACAGCGCCGATCTGAGCCTGAACATCTCGCGTGAGATGCTCCAGCATGACCGTCAATTGAAGATCATCGCCAAAGCTCTCGAGAAGAAGATCGCCTCCGAGCTCGGCAAGATGCTGAAAACCGACCGCGAGAAGTACGAGCAGTTCTTCCGTGAGTTCGGCGCGCAGCTCAAGTGGGGCATCTATTCCTCCTTCGGCATCAACCGTGAGGAGTTGCAGGATCTTATTCTCTTCAAATCCTCCAATGAGGGTAAGTATACTTCTTTGAAAGAATATATCGACCGCGCAAGAGAGAATCAGGACAAGATCTATTACGCTGTCGGTGAGACCGTCGAGAAGATCGCGATGCTGCCGCAGGTGGAATCTGTGCTCGCCAAGGGCTATGAGGTGCTCTATCTGACCGAGGACATCGATGAATTCTGCGTTCAGATCCTGCGCAACTATGATAACAAGGACTTCCTCAACGTCTGCACCGACAATCTTGACCTCGGCGACGAGGAGGAGAAGGCAAAGCTCAAGGAGGAGAACGATAAGTCCGAGGAGCTGTTCAAATTCATGAAAGAGAGTATCGGTGACAGCGTGGCAAAGGTGCGCTACACCAACACCTTGAAGAATCACGCCGTCTGCCTCTCCAGCGAGGGCAACGTGTCCGTCGGCATGGAGCAGATTCTCAACAAGATGCCCGGCACCGAGGGTCAGAACATCAAGGCAGAGACCGTGCTCGAGATCAACCGTGAGCATCCGATCAAGGATAAGCTGCTGTATCTCTTCGGCAACGATAAAGAGAAGCTCGCCGATTACAGCAAGATCCTCTATGCTCAGGCACGCCTGATCAACGGTCTGAACCTCGACAATCCTGCCGAGATCAGCGACCTTGTCTGTGATCTGATGGTGTAGTTTTAGTGAATGGTGAATAGTGAATGGTGTCGGGAAACGCTAACGCGTTTTTGATTGATATAACATAGATATATTTAAAACGTCCGCAGCTCTATGATGAGTTGCGGACGCATTTATTTAGCATAATAAATTGGATAAAAAATACAAATCGGGTGAGGGCAGCGCCCTCTATCAACCATTCACCATTCACTATTCACCATTCACCACATTCAGCTTACTGTCGATATATCCCAACAGCTCATCACTGCACATCTCGGTGATGTCGTCGGGAGAGTCGGGGAACGCCAGCAGGATCTGATTTTTGTCCCTGACGATATAGCCCTCACTGCCGCTCTTGGCACTGAGCTTGCGCATGTTCTCAAGCGTGAGTGATGAATTGGAGAACACGCGGGAGAGCACAACGCGCAGGTTATCGTCCTCAAAGGAGTTGAAGCCGCCGATGATGACGGTCAGCGGACACAGCCTCAGACCGCGGCTGACCTGTGCGCCCAGCTCGACGGGCGTAGTGGCGGAGGTGATCCGGTGCGCTTCTCCGCCGATGGGAGCAAGCGCCTTTTTCAACGCCTTTTCACAGTAGGAGGTTTTTCTTGAAAGATAAAAAATCAGATTGTACTTCATGGGGATTCCTTTGCGATCATTGATGTGATGCCACCCTGCCCGAGCGTTACGCTACTGCTTGGGGACCGGGGTGAACTTGGGATAGATATCGATACCGACGTTCAGATGGTCGAAGTCAACGCCTGCGACGTCCTTGTCCCAGCCCTCGAACTCATAGGTGTAGAAGTCGTCCTCTGGCATTACGGGCGTACCGTCCGGCGTGGGCACGGAATCGCCCTCCTTAACGTTGTAGGCGGCGTACTGACTGCCGTCAAAGTTGCGGTAGGTGACGGGGTAGTAGGTGATGACGGGCGGCTCTGTCGGCTTGGGAGCGTTTTTATCGGGCTTTTCGGTAGGAGGCTCCGTGGGATTGGAGGCGAGCGTCGCGGTCAGATCCTCCGAGCCCTCCAGATTGCCCTTGCCGTCGTACCAGTCGACCAGCCCCTTGGCGTTCGCGGTCTTGAAGGTCAGCGGCTCGGGACGGGTACCGCCGTAGCGCTGATAGTAGACGTCGGGGAACAGCGGTTCGTCATTGCGCGAGGCAAGACTCACGTCGACATTGGTATCCTCACCGGGTCGCACCTTACGCGCGACGACCACCAGTCGCCACTGATAGAACTCATAACAGCAGGTGGACAGGGTGATGATCGGGTCGTTCTCGTTACAGGTGACGGGGATGTCGAAGAACGAGCGTACACGCATGTTGTAGACGAAGTTCATATACTCCGCGTCGGAGTTGAAATCGCCCTGCATGTAGTTGAAGAACTCGCCGTGCTCATAGCGTGTCGAGGTCTTGAACACGGAGATGATCTTGTATTTCGCGTCACCGTCGGGAGTGTTGAAGGTGATGACAGGATGCTCCTGATAGAATTCGAGATCACCCTTGAGGTCGCCCTTGGGGGAGTAGCCTAAGAGTCCCGCGAACATACTGCCGTCGAGCATATCGTGACCGTGCATGATGACGTTGCGCGATTTCTCACCCTCGGTGGAGCGGTAGTCGATGAAGATACTGCCGTACTCGGAGCTTTCCTTCTTATAGGTGCGCTTGATGTAGTATTGGTTGTAGCGGTCGTCACCCTCGTGATACAGCACGGGGTAATCGATCTTGGTGTCGGGGATGGTGATCCAGCCGACGATCTCCTCATTGATCTCCTTGAGCGCGTCCCAATCCTGCTCGGGGCCCGATTCCTCGCCGCTGTCCTTATCCTTGTTATGGGCGATGGTCTGGATCTCGCTGGTGACGGCGTTGTTGCGCATCGGCCCGAAGATGTAGAATTCGAGTACATAGATCAGCGCGGCGATGAAGGCGACGATCGCGATCAGCACGATGATCTTGCGGATCTTTTGCTTTTTGGTATCTCCCTTTTGAGGGATAAAGGATTGGATAAAGCCTTGCTTTTTCTTCGGCGCGGCGGCGGTGCTTGCAGGATCGATACGGTTCAGCTCGGCGTCGACCTCGTTGCCGTTCGCGTCATAGAACGCGACGCCGTCGGGGTACTTGTCCGCGTATTCGGCGAACATATCGTTCGCGCCCGTGATACCGGCGCGGATCAGCTCCTTGAGAGCGGTTCCTGTCAGAGAGGCGTTCGGCAGGGCGACAAAGCGCTTTCCGGCGTACGAGAAGCAATAGCCCTTGTAGCCGTTACCCAGATCGCCGACGGAGGAGACCTTGAGCTTCGGCGTCAGCTCCTTGTGTTGGTCATCGAGCGGAATCCCTGATTCGATGCTGTCGATCGCCTTGTAGAACAGCTTGCGAAAAGCGCTGTTGTCGGTCGAGTCGAGCGCATTGACGAACAGGAACAGATCACCCTCGTTTGCGTTGAGCTTTTCGGTGATCAGCTTCTCCAGCTTCTTTGCGTCAGCGCCGCATTCTGCGGTGTGTTGCAGCTCGATACCGTCCGCCTCAAGCGCGGCGGTTATCTCGGTCGCTGTATCACGATACGCCTGCGCGTCTGCCTTATTCTTTTGGATGGAGAACAATTCACATTTGATCATAAACTTGCCTTCTTAATCGGAGTAGGGTGGAAGCGCGCCTGAATGATCCTTGTAATCGGTTTGATTATTTGGGCTCGGCGCAGATGATGGTATAGTCGCCCTCGGTCGCGACCTTAGCGGTGTAGCTCTTGCCGTCGGAGGTAAAGCTGACGGAGTCCTTCTTAAGGTCGTCCTCAGTGAGGTTGATGATATCCGGCGCGTCGGACTTGACTACGCCCTGTACGGTGGAGCTTACGACCGCGTTGTCTTTGAGGATGATCATGTTGTTGCCGCATTTCTCGGCAAGGTTGTCGCCGTTGACGTCGGCGTACTCGTCGGTCTTTAAGCCGATGATGACAACGCCGGTGCCGTCGGTGCGCTTAACGCCTGCCAAGAGGCTGTAGGTGTTATCCTCGGCGATGTAGACAGGGTCGGTCATCTGCTTGTCGGCGATATTTCTGACGATGCCGGCAAAGACGCTCTTGTCCTCGATGTCCTTGAGATTCTTGTCCTTTTCGCCTGCCGGATAGGAGCCGACAACGGTACGGGTTTCATCCGCTACGGTCAGGCTGTCGAGAGAAAGCGTTTTGGCGATCTTCTCATAATCCTCGTCGGTGCTGTCCGCCTTGATCATCATTGCGGCGAGGTTCGCCTTGTTGAAGATGCTGTCGGCAAACTTGGCGTTGTTGCGCCTCTCATAGTGGGCAAAATCAGAGACCTTGCCCTTGGCGTACTCCAGGTTGGCGGATAACCCCTTGCTGACGTTACAGCCTGCGAGGAGGGCACCGATCAGGACGATTGCTGCTGCGATTGTGAATACTTTTTTCATGACAATTCCTTTCCGAAAGAGTTCCTCTTTCCTATGTTTTATTGACAGAAAAGTGCGCCTTTTCTGTTAGTTCCGTATAAGAAATATAATCAGAAATCGATCGTCTTGACCGTGGTGGTATTGATCGCTTCTTCGATCAGCTCGTCGAGCTGAGCCTCACGCTCTGCCTGCTCGACAAAGTGCAGGATGGGTTTGGTGCGCGGATGCTTGGGTGTGAAGATGGTACAGCAATCCTCATACGGCTCGATGGAGGTTTCAAAGGTACCGATACGGCGGGAGATATTGATGATCTCCTGCTTGTCCATGCCGATCAGCGGACGGAACACGATCTTGCCTGCGGCGGCATTGGTGCAGTTCAAGGCGTACATCGTTTGTGAGGCGACCTGACCCAGACTCTCGCCCGTGATCAGCGCGCCGGACTTGGTCTCGCTGGCAAAGTGGGTCGCGATCTTCATCATCACACGGCGGAGCAGAATGGTGAACAGCTCCTCGGGACAGCGGTCGCGCATGGTCTCCTGCACCTTGGTCAGCGGTACGGTATACATCTCAATAGAGCCTGCGAATCGGCTGACCTCTTTGAGCAGCTTTTCGACCTTCAATCGCGCGCGCTCCGAGGTATAGGGCGGCGATTCAAAGTGCACGGCGTTGAGCTTTAAGCCGCGCTTTGCCATCATATAGGCGGCGACGGGGGAGTCGATACCGCCGCTGATCAGCACGGTCGCGAGCCCCGATGTGCCGACGGGCATGCCGCCCTGACCGCGGATCGTCGCGCATCGGATATAAGCGCCGAAGTCGCGTACCTCGACGGTGACGGTGACCTCGGGATTCTTGACGTCTACCTTGAGGTGGGGACAGGTCTCCAGCAGCTTGCCGCCGACCTGTGCCGAGATCTCGGGGGATTTGTAGGGGAAGCGCTTGTCCGAGCGCTTACTTTCTACCTTGAAGGTTTTTGCGTCCTCTAAGTATTCCTTACAGTAGAGGGGCGCTTTCGCGAGGATATCCTCGAGCGTTTTGTCGCATACGCACGCGCGTGAGAAGGTGACGATGCCGAACACCTCCGAGATACGCTCGCATACGTCGTCGAGATCGGTGTCCTCGGACTGCGGTATGACGTAGATGGTGGATTGGGCGATCTTGATGGTGAACTTGCCCAGTCCGCGCAGACGGTATTTGATATTTTTGATGAGTACGTCTTCAAATGTGCGGCGGTTGAGTCCTTTGAGGACCATCTCGCCTAATTTTATCAATATAATTTCTTGCATAATATCTTCCTTTTTACAGCCTTCCCCTTGAGGGGAAGGTGTCACCGTTGGGTGACGGATGAGGTGGAAACATTTCTGATATATGACTATAATTGATGGGCGGAAAAGTTTCCACCTCATCCGACCAATTTACCGATGATGGCAAATTGCCACCTTCCCCTCAAGGGGAAGGCTTCTGTTTCTTTTGCAGCGTCGCAATACCGCTTTTCAGCCCTTCGATCAGCGCGTCGATATCTTCCGTGGTGTTATATCGGGAAAAGCTGATCCTCAGCGAGCTGTCGATGCGGTCGTCGGGCAGCCCCATCGCCTCCAGCACATAACTGCGCTTGCCCTTGGCGCACGCGCTCGAGGAGCTGACATATACGCCATTTTCTTCCAGATGGTGGAGCATGGTCTCACTGCGAATACCGGCGACGGAAATGTTGATGATATACGGCAGAGCGTCGGTGGGGGAGTTGACGGAAATATCGTCGATCGTTTGCAGCTGATCGAGCGCGTAGCGGTTCAATTCCTTGATATGCTCTGTGTGATGTGATAAATCAGGAAAAACAGCTGCGGCTGCGGTCGCGAAGGCGGCGATCAGGGGCGCGCTTTCGGTGCCCGGACGGAGCTTTTTTTGTTGCTCACCGCCGTAGAGCAGGGGCAGGATGCGTGCGCCGTCTCGGATATATAACGCGCCGCAGCCCTTCGCTCCATGGATCTTGTGCGCGCTGATGGTCATCAGATCGGCGCCGAGCTTTTTCGGTTTGACGGGCATCTTGCCGTATGCCTGCACCGCGTCGGTATGGAACAGCGCTTCGGGGCAGTTTTTATGTACCAGCTTCGCGATTCGCTCGATCGGCTGGATCGAACCTGTTTCGTTATTCACCGTCATGATACTGACGAGGATGGTTTTCTCGGTGAGCAGGGCTTTGAGCGCGTCGATATCGACAACGCCCTGTTCGGTGACAGGAGCAAACTGTACGTCATAGCCCAGCTCGGCAAGACGCTTGGCGCTTTCATACACGGAGCTGTGCTCGATCGCGGAGACGATCACACGGTCGCCGCGGCGTTTGAGCGCCTGTGCCGCACCGAACAGCACGGTGTTGTTCGCTTCGGTGCCGCCCGAGGTGAAATAGATATTCTTTTTGTCGGCGCCGAGTGAATCGGCGATGACCTGCCGCGCTTCTTCCACGGCGGTCTCGGCGTTGAGCCCTATCTTGTGCAGAGAGGACGGATTGCCGTAATTCTCGCGCATCATGCGGTATGCCGCGTCAGCCGCTTCCCGACATACCTGTGTGGTAGCGCTGTTATCTAAATAATGGATGTTCATATCGTGATTCTTTCAATGGAATAATCGGTTGAGATTCCATCGGTCGCGTATGCTCCCTCGGAATGACAGTTCGAATTAGTATAATTATATATCTATATGGGGACAATTACAAGAAGCAGATTGAAATTTTTGTTGAATAATTTATGAACGCGGACAGATACTATCTTCGGTGATATGATGACGAAAAAGAGCTATTCCGAATTGGTCAAAAAGCGCTCTCGCAACAGTAATAGTTGGCTCAACTGCCTCAAAGCGTTTTTGATCGGCGGCGCGATCTGCACGCTAGGGCAGGGGATCCTGGAGATACTTCTCTCGTTGGAAATAGCGGAGAAGGACGCAAAAACCCTGACCTCGGTGTCGCTGATCTTGATCGGCGTACTGCTCACGGCGCTCCATCAGTATGAGAAGCTCGCCAAGCACGGCGGCGCGGGCACGCTGGTGCCGATCACGGGCTTTGCGAACGCCATGAGCTCGCCCGCGATCGAGTTCAAGGCGGAGGGACTGATCACCGGGCTGGCGGCAAAAATGTTCATCATCGCAGGTCCCGTGCTGGTATACGGCACGTCCGCAGCCGTGATCTACGGCGTGATCTATTGGCTGACAACAAGGTGATCAGTCTTAATGATGAATTGAAAAAAGAGATACCCTTTGAGAATCGCCTCGGAATATTGACATTGGTGTCAAATGATCTATAATAAAAGAGGAAAAATATGGATTCAGGAGGGGAACTATGCTTTGTTATCATTGTATGCGTGAGAAGGGCGACGCCGAGATATGTCCGCACTGTCACGCAAAGGGCGGCGCTGATTTGCAACCGCATCAGATCGCGCCCGGTACCGTGATCGGCAACCGCTATACGCTCGGCGACGTCATCGGCGAAGGCGGCTTCGGTATTACCTATATCGGATCGGAGAATACCCTCGGTATCACCGTGGCGATCAAGGAGTACTATCCCTTTGGCTACTGCAATCGCAATACGACGGCGAGCAATACCGTTGCGGTGACCTCCGATGATAAACAGCAGGTGTTCGAAAAGGGGCGTTCGCGCTTTTTGAGGGAAGCAAAAACACTGGCGAAGTTCCAGACCGATCCCGGTGTTGTGGACGTCATCGATTTTCTCGAAGAGAATAATACTGCCTACATCATCATGGAGTATCTGGACGGAATCACCCTGCGTGAGTACCTCAAGCAGAACGGTAATCTATCGCCCGAACAGGCGGTACAGATGCTGTTGCCGTCGATGCGCGCACTGGCTAAGATACATAGCGCGGGCGTGATCCACCGCGATATCAGCCCCGATAATATCATGGTACTGCGTGACGGCACGTTAAAGCTGATGGACTTCGGCGCGGCGCGTGACTTTGACGGCGCTGACAGCCGTTCGATGTCGATCATGCTCAAGCAGGGCTATGCTCCCGCCGAGCAGTACAGCCGCAACGGTGAGCAGGGTCCGTGGACGGATGTTTACGGCATGTGCGCGACCATCTACCGCGCGATCACGGGTGTCACGCCTGTTGATTCCATCGACCGTTCCTATCAGGATACCCTGCGTTTGCCCTCGCAGTGCGGCGTGAAGATCACTCCCGCGATGGAGAATACGTTGATGTACGGTCTGGCGATCCACGTGGAGAACCGCTGTCCCGATATGAACAAGCTGATCGAGCTGTTCGAGCAGACGCTCAGAGGACAGGACGATCCTGCGGGAGTGGCTGTGGGAGCGGCAGCAGGCGCCGCTGCAGGCGCTGCCGCGTTCCGTGAAAGCCGCACGATCGATCCGAATATGACCGTCGCGGCAGACGACTATCATACACGCCATCAGCCTGCTCAGCAGGAATATCAGCATCGGGTACAGCAGGGATACCAACGTCCGCCGCAGCCGGATTATCGGCCGCCCATGCAGCAGTATCCCCCGCAGCAGCCGACGCCCAAGAAGAGCTCCGCCGCGCCGTGGATCGTGGGGATCTTGGTGTTCCTTGCGGTGATCGCGGCAGTGATAGCGGTGTTTATGGCCGTCATGAAGAAGAACAATACCGAGGATCCCGCATCATCGGTTATCGAGGCGGAGACTGTCGAAACGCTTAAGATGCCCGATCTGTCAGGCTTGACCGAGGAAGAAGCCATCAAGAAGCTCAGCGATATGAACCTGAGCGTCGATGAAGTGAAAACAGCGGTGAGCGAGGATCAGGCGGCGGGCAAGGTGTTCAGCCAGGTACCCAAGTCCGATACCGAGATCACACACGATACCAAGATCACGCTCTATATCGCAAAGCAATCCGCGGCGTCGTCAACACCGGAATCGAAGAAGGAGCCTGTTGTAGACTCGCCTAAAGCGATTTCAGCGGTCTATTACAGCACCGCGAGGACGTACGTGGAAATGCACACAAGCCCGAGCGACAGCAGCGGCCAGCTGGGGAAGCTCTGGAGAGGCGACAGCGTGCAGCTGATCGAGAAAACGTCATCGAGCTGGTACCGCGTCTACGACGGTAATGTCACGGGCTATGTCTACGCGGCATATCTCTCAGCCGACCGTTCCAAGGTTCCTTCCGTCACTGATCCGATCTATGTTGATGACGATCTCGACGATGGATTTCTGGCGCTGCGCGCGTCCGCGTCCGAGAACAGCGCCAAGCTGCTCGAGATCCCCTGCGGCGCGTCGATGACCTATCTGGGCACTTTTGAGGATCATGACTACGTCCGCAGTGACGGTTATCATGTCAGATGGGCTAAGGTAAGGTATAACGGCAAGGAAGGCTATGTTTACGATTACTATCTCAACGACGGTGACGAATGATCGCATTATTCCTGTCACCCTAACCGAATAAAGATCGCCCTGTATGCTGTGCTTGGCATACAGGGCGTTTTGTTATTTGATCGGAATGATACTGATCTCGCCGGAGCTGAGGGTGGTGCGCACGCCTTTTTTTTCGACGATCAGTCCGCCGTCATTATCGATATCGACAGCGGTTGCGATATGAATGATATCGTTTTGCGTGTAGCGGACGGCTCTGCCGATGCAGAAGCTCCGCTTTTTGTATTTTTCGATTATGGAATGATCGTTGAGACGGCGGTAGTAGTCGATCAGCCTTGCCGTGATGGCGCCGCACAGGGCGTTGACCTCGATATCGCCGAGGTTGCCCGCGTTCGCTGCGAATTCATCGGGGAACTGCTCGGTGCACAGGTTCATCCCGATACCGACGATCACGGCACGGGGGCGATTGCTGTCGTCGCTGACCAGCTCGGTCAGGATGCCTGCGGCCTTTTTGCCGTTCACATAAATATCGTTGACCCACTTGATCGCGGGTTGAATATCACTGAGCGTATCGACGGCTTCACAGACCGCGACGGCGGCGGCGCAGGTGATCTTCTGCACGTTTGCCGAGGGAGCGGACAGGGGGAGGGAGAGGGTCATGTACAGCCCCGTATCCTTGGGGGAATAGAAGCTGTGACCGCGTCTGCCGCGACCGGCGGTCTGGTGGGTCGTCGCGTAAAGGCAGACACCGCTGTCCGAGCGGCGTTTTGCTTCATTATTGGTGGAATCGATACTGTCATACACTCGGATCGTAACGGGATCGGAGCAGTAGGCTTGGATTTTTTCGGGATTCAGCTTCATTTGGTTCTTTCCTTACAGGGGAGAAAGCGCTTTTCTCCCATGGTATTAGTACAATGTTTCATAAAATAAGGAC
>DGUQ01000073.1 GCA_002394725.1 Ruminococcaceae bacterium UBA4306 | reverse complement strand
AGAACAGCTACGATAACGGCGTGACTGACGAGTTCATGCTGCCTGCCGTCATCGCGGGCGGCGACACTGTCAAAGAGGGCGACAGCGTTATCTTCTACAACTTCCGTCCCGACAGAGCGCGTGAGATCACACGTACCTTTGTCGATGACGATTTCAACGGCTTTGAGCGCAGGAACGGCCGTTTCCCCGTCACCTACGTCTGCATGACGCAGTATGACGCGACCATGCCCAACGTCGATGTCGCCTTCAAGCCGCAGAAGCTCGTCAACACCCTCGGCGAGTATCTCTCCGACAACGGCTTGACCCAGCTGCGTATCGCCGAGACCGAGAAGTACGCGCATGTCACCTTCTTCTTCAACGGCGGCGTTGAAAAGCAGTATGAGGGCGAGGATCGCATCCTCGTCAAGTCCCCTGCGGTCGCTACCTACGACATGCAGCCCCATATGAGCGCCTACGAGGTCACCGAAAAGTGCGTTGAGGCGATCAAGAGCGGCAAGTATGACGTGGTCATCCTCAACTTCGCCAACTGTGACATGGTCGGTCACACCGGTGTATTCGACGCGGCAGTCAAGGCGGTCGAGGCTGTTGACTGGGGCGTCAAGAAGGTTTCCGACGCGATCGCTGAGATGGGCGGCGTGACCTGCATCACCGCCGACCACGGCAACGCCGATCGCATGATCGACCGTGACGGCACTCCCTTCACCGCGCATACCACCAACCCCGTGCCCTTCTGCGTCGTCGGCTATGACGAGTGCAAGGAGCTGCGTTCAGGCGGCGTGCTCGCGGATATCGCGCCCACCATGCTCGATATCATGGGTCTGCCCCAGCCCGAGGAAATGACCGGCAAGTCCATGATCATCCGGTGACGCGTGCGTCATGATTCCGCCTGACGCGTGCGTCATGATTCCGCCTTTTGAAAGGTTCTTTATCATCTTAAAAGACTGTAACGGCGTGTCGAGAACATCATTTAGGATATAACGATTATGATATATGTTCATACAAATCATAAACATAATCTATTTTGTTCTCTATCAAACATTAATTACCAAAAGCTCCCGATCCATTCGGGAGCTTTTTTCTTGTATCTGCTGTCACACTGTGATATAATATCCGCATAAAGAACGTATACCTTACCGAAAGGAAGAGTCCATGAAACGCATCCTATCAATGCTGCTCACCCTCACGGCGCTGTTCTCCTTGCTTTGCATACCGACATCGGCAAATGCTGCCGAGAATCCTACCGTGCCGAAAATCGAGATCACCACCGACGCAGGCAACGGCTTATCGCTGGAAAAGGCGGATGGCTATGTCGGCGCGCATATCAAGATCACCGACGCGGACGGCTCCGTGACGGATGACGCGATCTCCCTCAAGGTGCGCGGCAACAGCACCGCCATGGAGCATGTCACAAAGAAATCCTTCAACTTTAAATTCGCCAAAAAGACCGAAGTCCTCGGGATGGGAAAGGGCAAAAAGTGGGCGATACTCGCCAACTGCTTCGACCCCACCCTCCTGCGCAACTACCTTGCCTTTGACCTTGCGGGGGAGCTCGGTCTGCCCTACACCTCTGAGCAGCGCTACGCCGAATTATGGCTCGACGGCTCCTACCGCGGCTGTTACACTGTCTACGAGCCCGTGCAGGAGGGCAGGGACAGGGTCGATATCGACATCGTGAGCAACAACGGCAAAAAGGATTTTTTGCTCGAATACGAGTCGGGTCGCACAGAGGCTGATGTTTCCTACGTCAGTGCAGGCGGTCTGCGTTTTGCGATGAGCGATCCCGACGAGCCGGACGATGACCAACTCGCCTATGTCACCGATATCCTGACCCGTATCGTCAACACACTGAAAAACGGTACCGAAGATGAGATTCGCCAAGTCATCGACGTCGATTCCTTCGCGAAATTCTACCTGCTCAACGAGTATGCCAAGACAGGCGATTTCGGACTGAGCTCTGTTTTCTTCTTCTACAAGGACGGCGTTCTCTACGCAGGTCCTGCATGGGACTATGACCTCGCGCTCGGCAACCTCAACGGCGACCTCAACTCCACTGCCGCCAAGCAGGGAAGCCGCTCCGACGGCATCATGCAGGCGGACAAAAACTTTTACCGCTTTCTCACCGATAAGGATTGGTTCCAAACCGAGATCAAGCGCGTCTACGCAAAGCATTACGACGCCATCGAGCGCATCTCCTCCGACGGCGGACGGCTCGACACCCTGCGCGCGGAAAATCAATCGCTCTTTGACCGCAACTTCAGCACATGGAATGTAGGCAGATGGTGGCTCAATTACCAAAAACCGCCGATGAGAACCTATGACGAGAATTTCAACTTCCTGAAAAACTGGTGCGTCGAGCGCCACCTGTGGCTGAGTGACTATTACGGGCTGTACCGCTATTCCTATCTTCGCGGCGACAGCGACGGTAACGGAAAGATCAACATCCTTGACGCGACCCTGATCCAGCGTGTGATCGCCGATATACAAAGCGATGACGACGGCATGATCGCCCTGCGTGCTGCACTGACAGAGGAATCCCTCCGTATCACCGACGTCACCTGCCTCCAGCGTTATTTCGTTCAGATCGAGACTCCCTACCCCATCGGCGAAACAGCAGAAACCGTGTTGTATCAATAGAATCCAAATAAAACTATCAATTCCATAAAGCACAAAAGCTCCCGAGGTCTTTCTACCTCGGGAGCTTTTTCACGCTTTTGCGCCATTTTATACTAAGTAGCAATAAAAAGCTTTAAAAAGAAATTAGCGAAGAATTTCGCAGAACAAGGCGGAGGGCGCAGGCAGGCTGGCGCCTGTCAAGACTGACAACGCAGTTATGCGGAATTCTCCGCAATAGATATTAAAGTGTTTT
>DGUQ01000075.1 GCA_002394725.1 Ruminococcaceae bacterium UBA4306 | reverse complement strand
TGATTGGCGACCCAGTCCAAGATGACCTTGAAGCCCTTGTCGTGAGCCGCGGTCATCAGGTGCTGGAAGTCCTCCATCGTGCCGAACTCGGGGTTGACGTCCTTGTAATCGGTGACCGAGTAGTACGAGCCCAGCGTGCCCTTGCGGTTGGTCTTGCTGATCGGATGGATCGGCATGAGCCACAGGGTATTGATCCCCATTTCCTTGAGGCGGTCAAGGTGCTTTTCAAACGCCGCGAAGGTGCCCTCCTCGGTATACTGGCGGATGTTGACCTCATACAGCACACAGGTCTCGACCCATTCGGGCGTAGTGCGCTTGAGGATGGGATTATCGTTCTTGATGTCCGTCATCACGCCGTCGATCACCGAACCGTCCTTGACGCTGTCGGACAGCGTATATGTATTCGCCTTGGGTTCTTCCTTCTTCTCTTCCTTTTTCCCGGAGGAGCACGCGGCAAGCGCCCCGATCATACAAACAGCGAGTAATAAGGCTAAAAATCTTTTCATCTTCAAGCTCCTTTGCGTTGTTAAAGGGAGGTAGATCGATCGAATCGTTCGACTCGGAGGGATTGTATCATTGACCGAACATAGCGAGATACATTTATCCACTCTCTTTACAATACCTTAACCGTGACCCGATGTCAATAAAAAAGCAACATCTGATTCACAGAAAATTTTAAATTATTTTCCAAATGATAATTATGCCGCGGTATGATATGATACAATGCAAGTACTATAGATAAAACGGAGTTGACTGAAAAATGCCCATACGATCAATTCCTCAAAAAATACAAATCATCACCGTGTCGGTCATCATCGTCATCCTGCTGGTGCTGGGGGCAGTGCTCAGCGGCGTTTCCTCAACGCGTGAGCAGGTCGCTCCCACCGTGCCCGAGCCTACAGAAGCGCCTGTTGTTCCGCATCAGATACAGGGCGTCAAGGCGACCCTGCAGGATACCCTGATGGCAGGGTGCGAGACCCATGCCTGCACCAGCCTGCTGCAATCACTGGGCTATGACATCAACGAATTTCAGTTCGCCGACAAGTATCTCGACTGCCATTACGTGACCGAGGATCCCGAGACGGGCATCAAGCTCGGCCCCGACATGAACTCGGGCTTTGCCGGTACCGCCTACGCAGGCTACGGGATCTACGCCCCCGCGATGGCTAAGTGCATGAACCGCTATCTCGCCGACGTCAAGTCCGATAAAAAGGCGTATGTCCTCGAGGATTACACCCTCGACCGACTGTGCGACGAATACATCGTCAACGATATCCCCGTGATGATCTGGGCGACCACCAATATGACCGAGCCGCAGGAGTGGGAGGCGTGGCGCGTCAACTATGTTGATGAGAACGCCAAGTACAAGGAGGGCGAGATCTTCAAATGGATGCTCCACGAGCACTGTCTGGTGCTCTGCGGCTATGACCAAAACGATTATTATTTCTCGGACTCCGTCGTGGGCGATATCTCTCACTTCGGGCGCGATATCAGCGAGCGCCGCTTTGAGCAGCTCGGCAGACAGGCGATCGTGGTCAAGTGAACTGAAAATGGAATAATGACTAACGAATCATAAACAGCCCCGATCATCCGATGATCGGGGTGCTGTCACGTAGGGGATGACGCTTGCGACATCCCGAAACGTCTGTCAAGATGACATCTAATTGCGGAGCACATCAAACGCTCTGCCGTGGGTCGTCAGACACGCGTGTCGGAGCCCTCCCCTACAAATCTTCTGCAACGTTTGTTGTAGGGGGCTTGCTCCTCCCGAAATACAGGATCAGCGGCAGTCATTTCGTCTGTCGCTTTTGTTATGGGGAAAGGAAAAAGGATGCGCGCATCCCATCCGATTGCATAAAACTATGCAACTTTTCGCCGAATATCGTCATAGGTGGAGAGGTGAATCCGGAAAGGGCTGAATATATGTATATCACAGGTGAATCCAACTGCCCTGATATCGCTGACCGGGGGGGCGGCGCACGATGCAGATCGACGTCATCAAAGCAGCTGAGCTGATCGGCGCCTCATCGGTGATCCTCGGCGTCATCCTCGGCGGCTATCGACTCTATGCCAAGCTGATCGATCGCGTCAACACGCTCGAACGGCAGATGCTCGCACAGCAACGGGAGCTCGATAAGATGAAGAAGGAGGATACCCTCGTCATCTACGCCCTGCGCGCCTGTCTGGACGGACTGCATCAAAAGGGCTGTAACGGCAAAGTGACCGAGGCGATCTCCCGACTCGACAAGCATATCAACAAGGCGGCTCACGATCAGGATTGAGCGGCAGAAAGGAAGGAATAGATGAACGGTGTATTTACCAAGGAATGGTGGATCGCGGCAGGCGTCCGCGCGTTAAAGACCTTTGCCGAGGGCGCGCTGGCGGTCATCGGTACCCAGGCGGCGTTTATCCACGAGGTGAACTGGCTGATGGTGCTCTCCGGCGGCGCGCTGGCGGCAGTCGTCAGCTTCCTGCTCGCGCTCAAGGGCTTGCCCGAGGTAACAGGGAACTGAAAACGCAAGAATGAAAACCGAATAATGAATCATCAACAGCCCCGATCCTCCGATGATCGGGGCTGTCGTGTAGGGCGAGGGCTTGCTCTCGCCGAGACCTATCCGCTCAATACTACCCAACCGCGAAGCAAATAAAACATTTGTTGTAGGGGAGGGGCTCGCCCCTCCCGTGACCTTGCCGCTAAATGTCATCCACCGCGAAGCAGATCAACCCCATTGTAGGGTACGGCATTTATGACGTACCGAGTATGACGGGCGTATCTACCATCGAAAGCGTGAGATAGGAAACAAACGCTTCTGTCACGCGGTCCGACGTATCGAAACCTTTCCGATCATCGATATATATCGATAAAAGAATCCGTTTGAGACTTGACATCAACACAACAAAGGAGTACAATAAAGAGCAGTTAAGATTACCACGGCGCGTAAATGTGCCTTGTAATGACAAATGAATGAATACGGAGGCTTAGCTCAGCTGGTGAGAGCGCCTGCTTCACACGCAGGAGGTCACTGGTTCAAGTCCAGCAGTCTCCACCATCAAAAAGTCCTGTCACAAATGTGGCAGGATTTTTTGTATGATTCATTCTTCAGTTTTTATCCGACCGATCCTCTATCCCGACGCCTTTCTGCCTAAAATGAGCAAACTTGAGCATGTGCCCGTCAATCCGCTTGTACATTATAGATAAAATATTTCAACATCTTTTAGAGCAACTCACAAATCGTTGTTTTTGTGAAAGAAAATGATTGAATTTGCTTGACTTTGATTGAGCCGGTGGTATAATGCAATCAGAGAGGTGAGACAGATGCTGACCGAGGAAAGATACAGGAGGATCCTACAGATTTTGGACGACCGCAACGCGGTCACCGTAGCGGAGCTTTCCCGACAGCTGAACATCTCCGAATCCACGATCCGCCGCGACTTGAACGCGCTTGCCGAGATGGGCAAGCTCAATAAGGTTTTCGGCGGCGCTACCGCCCTGACGCGCAGCTCCGGTATCTATGAAACGGACGTCGCGAACCGCATGAACACCATGGGGGAGGAAAAGACGGCGATCGCGCAGTATGCCGCGACCCTGATCCATGACGACGACTTTGTGTTCATTGACGCCGGCACCACCACCGCGCGGTTGATCGACTTCATCGACAACAACAAGGCGACTTATGTGACCAACGGCATCATCCACGCCCAAAAGCTCACCAATAAGGGCTTTGAGACCTATGTCATCGGCGGCAGGATCAAGCCGCTGACCGAGGCGGTCGTCGGCACAAACGGCATCAAGAGCCTTGAGGGCATGAATTTTACCAAAGCGTTCATGGGCACCAACGGCATCGACAGCAACGTCGGCTTCACCACTCCCGATATTGAGGAAGCCCGTCTCAAGGAAGCGGCGATCCATAACAGCTACATGACCTTTGTCCTCGCGGATCACACCAAATTCCGCAAGGTGTGCGCCGTGACCTTTGCTCCGTTAAGAGTCGGATGTATCATCACCGATGACTGTCCGGATAACAAATACAGTGAGATCACTATCGTCAAGGAGGTAAAGAAATGATTTATACCGTAACGCTCAGCCCGTCGATCGACTATATCGTGCGTATGTCGAGTATGCGATCCAACACCACCAACCGTACCGACAGCGAAGAATTCTATTTCGGCGGTAAAGGACTCAACGTGTCACAGGTGTTGGCGGAGCTGGACTTAGACAGCACCGCGTTCGGATTCTTGGCAGGCTTCACGGGTGAAGCGATCGAGAAGGGGCTGCGCCACAATCGCATCCACACCGATTTCATCCATCTGGACGAGGGCTTCACTCGTATCAATATCAAGATCAAGGCAGGCGGCGAGACCGAGATCAACGGTCAGGGCCCCGATATCCCCGACGCCGCGCTTGAACAGCTCATGCAAAAGCTCGACCGAATCAAGGACGGCGATACCTTAGTCCTCGCCGGCAGCATCCCCAAGACCTGCCCCGACGATATCTATGAGCGTATGCTCGATCGCGTCAAGCATAAGAAGATCATGATCGCCGTTGACGCGACCCGCAAGCTGCTGGTCAACTCACTGAGCATGCACCCCTTCCTGATCAAGCCCAATCGCCTCGAACTCTCCGAGATCTTCCATAAGGAAGTCGAGACCGAGGATGACGTCAAGAAGTACGCCGGCAAGCTGCAGGAGATGGGCGCGCGCAACGTCATCGTATCGCTCGGGCGCAAGGGCGCGTTCCTGCTTGATGAGACAGGCGCGACGCATTCCTGCGGCACGCTGAAGCAGCCGGTTCTCAACACTGTCGGCGCGGGCGACAGCATGGTAGCAGGCTTCATCGCCGGTTACCTCAAGACAGGCGATTACGGCTACGCGCTCAAGCTCGGCTCCGCATGCGGCAACGCGACGTCCTTCCTGCCGGGGCTGGCGACCAGAAAGAAGATCGACGAGGTCTTTGCCCAGCTCAAGTAAACTCTATTTTAACTTAATGATACTGATATCATCACCCAGGTAATTATTGTCATTCAACACGGAATGTTCCGGATGACATTGATAACGTTATAAATCTCAAAATAAAATGAAAGGAGAGTATTTATGCGAATCACAGATTTGTTGAAAGCTGACGCGATCCAACTGGGCGCGCAGGTTTCATCAAAGAGCGCGGCGATCGACACGCTGGTTGCTCTGCACGAAAAGAGCGGCAACTTAAAGGACGCCGCCGCGTACAAGGAGGGTATCCTCAAGCGCGAGGAGATGGGCACCACCGCCATCGGTATGGAGGTAGCGATCCCTCACGCGAAGAGCGAAGCGGTCAAGGCTCCGGCTTTGGCGGCGATCACAGTTCCGAACGGCGTTGATTATGAATCTCCCGACGGCGCCCCCTGCAAGCTGATCTTCATGATCGCGGCTACCATGGACGGCGACGTTCATCTGGAGGTGCTCGCGCGCCTCATGCAAATGCTGATGCACGAGGATTTCACCGCTAAGCTCAAGGCGGCTCAGACTCCCAAGGAGTTCCTCGACATCATCGACAAGCAGGAAGCGGCTCAGTTCCCCGAGGAGGCGGCTGCCCCTGTAGCGGCAAAGAAAGACGGCTATCAGGTTCTCGCCGTCACCGCTTGCCCCACCGGTATCGCGCATACCTACATGGCGGCGGAAGCCCTGCAAAAGGCAGGCAACGAGATGGGGATCTCCATCAAGGTCGAGACCAACGGCTCCGGCGGCGCGAAGAACGTGCTGACCGCTGACGAGATCGCCAACTGCGACGGTATCATCATCGCGGCTGACAAGAGCGTTGAGACCGCCCGTTTTGACGGCAAGCCCGTCTATTCCACCAAGGTTGCCGACGGCATCCATAAGCCGCAGGAGCTGATCAACAAGATCGTCAACAAGGAGGTTCCCGTATTCCACAGCGACAAAAAGGCTGAGGGCGGCTCCGCCTCCGTCGGCGATGAGAGCTTTGGCAGAAAGCTCTATAAGCACCTGATGAACGGTGTTTCCCATATGCTTCCGTTCGTTGTCGCAGGCGGTATCTTTATCGCGATCGCGTTCCTGATCGACGCGCTCTCCGGCGCGCCGCAGGACGGCAACTTCGGTTCGGCTACTCCCGTAGCGGCATGGTTCAAGACCATCGGCGGCGTGGCGTTCGGCTTCATGCTCCCGATCCTTGCCGGCTTTATCGGACGCTCCATCGCTGACCGTCCCGGTCTGCTCGTCGGCTTTGTCGGCGGCTCGCTGGCGGCTACCGGCTCCACCTTTGCCGCTCCCGGCGGCGACGGCGCTGCTGTTTCCGGCTTCCTCGGCGCTCTGCTCGCGGGCTTCCTCGCAGGCTGGCTGATGAAGATGATCGAAAAGGTTTGCGACCATCTGCCGCGTGCTTTGGAGGGAATCAAGCCCGTACTGATCTATCCGCTCGTCGGTCTCGGCGTTGTCGGCGTCATGATGTGCGCTGTCAACCCGATCGTCGGCTGGCTCAACGGCAAGCTGACGGAGGGCGTATCCGCTATGGCGCAGAATCCCGCTCTCATCGTTCCCGTATGCGCGCTGCTCGCCGGTATGATGGCGATCGACATGGGCGGCCCCTTCAACAAGGCTGCTTACGTCACCGCGACCGGTCTGCTGGCTTCCGGCGCCATCGGCACCAACGAAGGCCCCTTCATGATCATGGCTGCCGTTATGATCGGCGGTATGGTACCCCCGATCGCGATCGCGCTGTCCACCACCTTCTTCAAGAAGAAGTGGACTGCCGAGGAGAGAAAGAACGGTCCCGTCAACTATATCATGGGTCTTTCTTTCATCACTGAGGGCGCTATCCCTTACGCCGCAGGTCATCCGTGGCCGGTCATCCCTGCCTGTATCGTAGGCTCCGCCGTCGCAGGCGCGTTGTCCGCGCTGTTCGGCTGCACCCTGATGGCTCCTCACGGCGGTATCTTCGTACTGCCCACCATCGGCAAGCCCCTCATGTACTTCCTCGCGCTGGTCATCGGCGCGGTAGCAGGCGGTCTGATCCTCTCCGTACTCAAGAAGCCTGTAGAAGAATAATCCATCGTAAATACCGGTACGCGGAGGGGGCAACCCCTCCGGATACCTGAATCGCAAAGGAGATAAATTATGGTATCGAAAAAAGTAACGATCGTCAACGCGCAGGGCTTCCATATGCGTCCTGCCAATGTATTTGCCGCCGCGATGATGAAGCATCCGTGCGACGTAACGCTCAGAGTCAACGGTAAAGACGTCAACGCGAAGAGCCTGATGAATATCATCGCTGCCTGCATCAAGTGCGGCAACGAGGTAGAGGTCATCTGCAACGGCGCTGAGGAAGACGCGGCGCTGGCTGAAGCGGTCGAGATGATCGAAAGCGGTTTCGGCGAATAAGATTTGAACTATTTGTCATTGCGAACCCAAGCCTCCCTTTTCTAAGGGAGGTGCCCGAAGGGCGGAGGGTTGTGGCGTTTCGTTAATGCCGATCCTTACGGGTTCGCAGTGACATTATTTTTATAAAGAGGTGATAATGATGATGAAAGGTTTAGGCGTTTCCGATGGCTACGGTATCGGCAGAGTGATGCTGATACTCGACCAGAAGCTGGATTATACGCCTCGTGAAATAGCTGATGTAGACGCGGAGATCAAGCGCTTCCATGACGCGATCGATCAGTTTACCAAGAACACCCTCGAACAGGCTGACGCCGTCCGCCGATCGACAGGCGATAAGGAAGCCGAGATCTTAGAAGGTCATATCGCGATCATCGCCGATCCCTTTATGAAGGGCGAGATCGAGAACCTGATCAAGTCGCACCAGTGCGCCGAAGCGGCGGTCGAGCAGATCTGTCAGATGTTCATCGATATGTTCACGGCGACGGGCGACGATCTGACCATGCAGCGTGCCGCCGACGTCAAGGATATCCGCGACAGCCTGCTCGCGATCCTCCTCGGCGTGCAGGAGATCAAGATCAGCGACGCGCCCGAGGGCACCGTACTGGTCGTCCGCGAGCTGACTCCCTCGATGACTGCCGGTATCAAGAAGGATAACATCGTCGGTATCATTGCCGAGACCGGCTCCCAGACCTCCCATTCCGCGATCTTGGCGCGCGCGATGGAGATCCCTGCCGTGCTCAGCGTACCGAACGCGCTCAGCCGGATCAGCTCCGGCGAGCAGATCATTGTTGACGGCTTTACGGGCGACGTCATCACCGCTCCCACTCAGGAGACGCTGGACGAGTATGCCGCCAAGCGTGATACCTTCCTCAGAGAAAAGCGTGAGCTCGAGCTCTATCGCGGCAAGCCCACCGTATCCGCGTCGGGTGAAGAATATGAGCTGTGCTGCAATATCGGCACCCCCAAGGACGCCGCCAAGGCGATGGAAAAGGACGGCGAGGGCGTCGGACTCTTCCGCACCGAATTCCTGTTCATGGATCGTACCGCTCTGCCCACCGAGGACGAGCAGTTTGAAGCGTACAAGACAGCCGCCGTTGTGCTCAAGGGCAAGCCCCTCATCATCCGCACGCTGGATATCGGCGGCGATAAGGAGATCCCGTATCTGGGGCTCGAAAAAGAAGAGAACCCCTTCATGGGCTTCCGCGCGATCCGCTATTGTCTGAAACACCGCGATATGTTCAAGTCACAGATCAAGGCGATCCTGCGCGCGTCCGCGTTCGGCGACGTCCGCATCATGTTCCCCCTGATCACCGCGGTTGAGGAGCTGCGCGAGGGCAGGGCGCTGGTGGAAGAAGCAAAATCCGACCTGCGCGCCTCGGGCATCGAATTCAATGAGAATATCCCCGTCGGCGTGATGACCGAGACCTCCGCCTCCGGCGTGATCGCCGATCTCTTGGCAAAGGAAGCGGACTTCTTCTCCATCGGCACCAACGATCTGACCGGCTACACCATGGCGTGTGACCGCGGCAACTCCGACGTCGGCTACCTCTATTCTCCGTTCCAGCCCTCGGTTTTACGCTTGATCAAGAGCATTATCGAAAACGGCGTGCGCGCCGGTATCCCTGTCGGCATGTGCGGCGAGGCTGCCGCCAACCCGATGATGATACCGCTGCTGATCAGCTTCGGTCTGACCGAGTTCTCGGTCTCCGCCGTGTCCGTCCTCAAGGTGCGCAAGTGCATCGCCAGCTGGACAAAGGACGAGGCAGATAAGGTCGCCGAAAAGGTCATGTCCCTGGCAACCGAAAAAGAGATCACGGATTACCTCAAATCTGTTGTCTGATAACCTAACCGCAAAAGGCGCAGGACCCCCTGCGCCTTTGTTGCTATGCAAGCGTTGGCGGAGCATCGTAGGGCAGGGGCTTGCTCCTGCCATGACCTTTCTGTAACATGTCACTCAAACGTGAAGCAAATCAATCCATCCGTAGGGTACGGCGCTTGTCGACGTACCGAACCTTTCCGTACCATGTCACCCAAACGCGGAGCAAATGAAACGCCCTGCCGCGGGGCGTCATAAATGTCGCCCCCTACAATTCCACTGCAACGTCTCTTGTAGGGGAGGGGCTTGCCCCTCCCGAAACCCTTCCAATCAATACTGCCTAAACGCGAAGCAGATCAATCATTCCGTAGGGATGGTCATTGACCATCCGCAGAATGACGGGCGTTTCTATTCTCGAAAGCGTGAGATAGGAAATATACGTTTCTGTCAAGCGGATGACCGATGGTCATCCCTACGGAATGTTTTTCATCCTGTTCGTTGGTCTCATCTGTCCCGACACTCCTTATTTTTGCACAAAAAACGCCGTATAAAAATTCGGAAATCCCATAGAGTAACAATGGACAACACGCGGCAAATGTATTATACTGAACGTAGGATGCAGGAAACCTGTTCCTGTCATAAACAATTTTCTTTTTCATCCCCGATCCTTACAAGAAAGGATGATCCGTATGTCGGAAACCAATTACAAAGACGCGTTAAAGCTGGGTCAAAAGGAAGCCCAGAGCCGCAAGGCGAACGGCGAATCCCCCTCGCTGCCCGTGCTGGACGAGCTTCTTCCTGCGGACAAGCCCACTACCGTCGTCAATCTCGGTCTGGTTCCCATCCCGATCAAGCAGATCGTCGGTACCAAAACCGGCGGACGTTCCTCTGCCTTCGCGGCGAATTTCATGCCCATCCTCGAGGAGAACAGCGAGTTTGCCACCAAGTGGAAGCACCTGTGCGAGGCGCACATCACCGAGGGCATCCATGACCCGATCAAGGCGTATGAATACCTGAACCGCTTCTATGTCCTCGAGGGCAACAAGCGCGTCAGCGTGCTCAAATTCTTCGGTGCGGACACCATCGAGGGCGTCGTCACCCGCATTCTGCCCGAGCGCGACGGCAGTGACGAGATCGAGCTCTA
>DGUQ01000039.1 GCA_002394725.1 Ruminococcaceae bacterium UBA4306 | reverse complement strand
ACGTTCATCGCGCCGACTTCCTCAATGTACTTGCGCTCAACGCCGTCGAGCCACAACACCTGAGAATAGCCCTGCTGCTCCGCGCGCTCACCGGCACGGTTGGAAGCCGCGTAGTTACCGCCGCACTTCGCGTAGCCTGTACCGCCGCGTACCGCACGGACGTCCTGATCCTCGATCATGATCTTGACGGGGTTCAGACCCTCCTTGTAGTAAGAGCCGACAGGAGAAGCGATGATGATGAACTCCGCGTTATGAACAGCATGAACGCCGAGGCTCTCATCATTACCGAACATAAACGGACGCAGATACAGAGAAGTACCCTTATCGGACGGCGTCCAATCCTGCTCTAAGCGGACGAATTCGACCAATGCCTGCATGAAGTCCTCCTCGGGCATCTGAGGCAGGCAAAGACGCTCAGCGGAGTTGTTCATACGACGGATGTTCTCGATGGGTCTGAACAGCTGTACCTTGCCGTCTGCGCGGCGATATGCTTTGAGACCCTCAAAGATCTCGGAGCCGTAGTGCAGAACGGTGGACGCCGGATGGATGGAGAGGTTCTCAAACGGCACGATACGGGGATTGTGCCAGCCCTCTTCGCTGTTCCAGCTCCAGCAGAACATGTGGTCGGTAAAGATCTTACCGAAACCGAGTGCGGAAGAATCGGTAGGCTTCGCCTTCGGATTCGGGTTTAAGGTAACTTTGATATCCATGATTATTCCTCCTTATCATATCATGAGCAGGGTGCTTCCGAGCCTTCCCCTTGGGGGGAAGGTGGGCTTTTCGACTCCTCAAGAGTCGAAAAGGTCGAATGAGGGGCTGACTTTTCCACTGAATGTCCGTCTTCAGTGAGGCTGCTCTCACCGTGTCTTTAAGTACTCCACTCTTTGAATCATTGTTCAATCGGATGAGTTATCCCCTCATCCGTCACCCTATGGGTGACACCTTCCCCCCAAGGGGAAGGCTTTTTTTATTCAAATTCCGCGCCCATTTGGATCGCCTTGAAGTTGACGTCCTTCATGTTGGCGCGCTTTGCGGAAATGACCTTATCCAGAGCGGCACGGATGCCCTCCTCTGAATAGTCGCCGGTCTCCTTGAGGAGCTTGCCGACGATGATCATGTTGGCAAGGTTGCCGAGCTTCTCATCGGAAGCCATACGGGTCGCAGGGATGTAGAACACCTTGACGTCGTCACGCTCGACCTTGCGCTCGATCAGGGTGGAATCCGCGAAGATCATGCCGCCGGCTTTGACCTTGCTCTCAAAGCGGTCGAGAGAGGGCAGGTTCATCGCGACGAGGATGTCGGGGTTCGATACGATCGGAGAGCCGACAGGGGTATCGGACACGATGACGGAGCAGGAAGCGGTACCGCCGCGCATCTCGGGACCGTAGGACGGCAGCCAAGAGACCTGCTTCTCCTCGATCAGACCCTTGTAGGCAATGAATTTGCCGGCGAAGAGGATACCCTGACCGCCGAAACCGGAGAACAACATATTTTTAGCGCTCATTATTCTGCCTCCTTCTGCTCTGCCGAGCGATCCTTATATACGCCCAAGGGATAGTAAGGCAGCATATCGCTCTCGATCCACTCCAGTGCCTGCTTGGGGGTCATGCCCCAGTTGGTCGGGCAGGAGGATACGACCTCGACAAGAGAGAAGCCCTTGCCGTCGATCTGGTTCTGGAACGCCTTTTTGATCGCCTTCTTCGCGTTTCTGACATTCTTGACATTATTGACGGTAACGCGTTCGAGGTACTCGGGGCCGACCAGCTCACTGAGCATCTCGCAAACCTTGATCGGATAACCGCAAGCCTTGGGGTCACGGCCGTAGGGAGAGGTCTGGGTGACCTGACCGACCAGAGAGGTCGGCGCCATCTGACCGCCGGTCATGCCGTAGATCGCGTTGTTGATAAAGATAACGGTGATGTTCTCGTTACGAGCCGCCGCGTGAACGGTCTCAGCCATACCGATGGAAGCAAGGTCGCCGTCGCCCTGATAGGTGAAGACGATGTTGTTCTCGGGATCGGCACGCTTGACGCCGGTAGCGACAGCCGGAGCACGGCCGTGAGCCGCCTCGATCATATCACAGTTGAAATAATTATAAGCCATAACGGAGCAGCCTACGGGAGCGATACCGATGGTCTTGCCCTCGATGCCCAGCTCGTCGATGACCTCTGCTACCAGACGGTGTACGATACCGTGGGTACAGCCGGGGCAGTAATGCAGCGGCACGTCAATGAGTGCATGCGGTCTCTCAAATACAGCCATTACTTGATACCTCCGTTTACTTCTTTGATCGCATTCAGCACCTGCTCGGGATCGGGGATCATACCGCCTGCGCGGTTGCACAGGGTCACAGGGCGCTTACTCTCGGTGGCGAGCTGTACGTCCTCGATCATCTGACCCATGTTCAGCTCGACCGAGATGAATGCCTTTGCGTGCTCGGCAGCCTTCTTGAAGGGAGCCTTCGGGAACGGCCACAGGGTGATCGGACGGATCAGTCCGACCTTGATGCCGAGCTTGCGCGCTTCATCGACCGCGTTCTTCGATACGCGCGCCGCGATACCGAACGCCGCGAGCACGAT
>DGUQ01000193.1:649-5185 GCA_002394725.1 Ruminococcaceae bacterium UBA4306 | reverse complement strand
AGGAGTTCAACGGCAAGCTCAAGGCGTTTTGT
Source organism: Ruminococcaceae bacterium UBA4306 (assembly GCA_002394725.1). Taxonomy (GTDB): domain Bacteria; phylum Bacillota; class Clostridia; order Oscillospirales; family Acutalibacteraceae; genus Ruminococcoides. The sequence continues at coordinate 5,153 of DGUQ01000193.1, read as the reverse complement.
GATGAGAAGGGCTATCGTTATTTAGACGTCTATTCCGCTTTGGCTGATGAAAAGGGCAATCTTCCGAAGGAGCTGTGCAGCGATCCTGATAACATGGGGCTGCACTTCAATGATACCTCCTGCCGGATGTGGGCGGATTATCTGAAGAAAAACGCATAAACAAACCTACGGTCACCGCGGCTTTTCGCGGTGATCTCACTTGAAATAAACGGAGGTCAAAATGAAAAAACTCTTATGTGTGATCGCGGTCATCACTGTGCTGGCGGTGACACTCTGCGCCTGCGGTCAGGCGGCAAAACCGCTCAGCGAGATCTTTGAGAAGCTCAAGGCGGATTATAACATTACCGAAATGGTGGAATTCAAGAGCACCGACGATCTGAGCCGTTACGGCATCAAGGCGGAGGATGTAGAGGAATCCGCAGGCGGCGTCAACCGTACCGGCGTCAATCAGGAGGAGATCGTTCTGGTCAAGGCAAAGGACGCCGACGCGGCAAAGCGTGTGGAGACCTCGCTGAACAATCGTCTGGAATCCAAGAAGAATGAAACCAAGAACTACAACCCCGAGCAGTACGCGATCGTAGAGAAGTGCTCGGTGGACGTCGACGGCAACTATGTTTCCCTGATCATCTCTTCTGATGCCGAAGCGATGAAGAAGGATTACAAAACCGCGATCGGCGTAAAATAAAACACAACCGTGAATTTGAAAGTCCTGTGACCTCAAATTCACGGTTTTCTTTTTTGCTTTGATTCACCGCGGAGCGCTGCCGTCAATGATCGCTCTGATCTCATTCTCAGCGTTATCGATCTCCTCGCGGAATTCTCGCGCCGATACCCGTATCGCGCCGTTGCCGAGGATGATCAGCTGTTCCATGCCGTCGGAAGTGACTACACGCACGCGGTTATTCTTCGCGAGCTTATAGGAAGCGCGCTCAATGTACATATCGGCGGTCTCCGCCTCTTTGGTGTAGACGATGGTGATGTTGTTGAATTTTTCCACCTCGCGCTCATGTCCCTTGATCTTGTACGCGTCAAAAACAAGGATCAGCTCGCACTTTTTATAGCCCTGATAGTTACACAGGGTGTTGATCAGCAGATTGCGCGCGACGTCCATATGCTCATTGACCATAGCGCGCAGATTGTCCCACGCGTGGATGACATTGTAGCCGTCCACCAACACATATTCCACGCCGTTGTAATCGGACGGCAGATTCTTTTTCTTCTTCTGCTGTTGATGTTCGACGGTTTTGTAGCGCTTTGGTTCGCTGTACTGCTTCCTGCGAACGGGACCGTAGGTCTGCTCAAAGATCCTCATCAACTCTTTGTCGGAGGCAAAAATGTCCTTTTGATGCTTGTAGCGTGACAGATCCCTCGTGGGGGATGATTCAGCGTCGGGATTCTTTTTTTCGTTGAGTACGCTCGGCAGATGCATGTGCGAGGGCACCTCATCCCATTTGACATTATGTCCGGCGCCGTGAGAGCAGAATACCGAGTCCGCGGTATTCTCCACATCGCTGTCCGCGTCGTAGCCGATCGCGTCGATCACCTCGTCCGCGTTATGGCACGGCTCGTAGCCCTTCAGCGCGGTACTCAGATTGCCGCTGCCGTGGGTGTATTGCATGACCTCCTTCGCGTAATCACGCATGGTGGATACGGGAGCGGTACCCGTGATCGTCGCGGTCTCGGCATCGGTCTCGGGGGTGTCAAAGCTGCCGTGCATCCGTGTGATATCCGTCATCGCCCTGCCGATGTTCTCCGTCGGTACGGTGAGGGTAAAGCGGTAGACCGGTTCGAGCAGGACGCTTTGTGCCGAGCGCAGTCCCTGCCGCACGGCGCGATAGGTCGCCTGACGAAAATCACCGCCCTCGGTATGCTTGGGATGGGCTTTGCCTGATTTGATGATGATCTCCATATCGGTGATCGGCGAGCCTGTCAGCACGCCGATATGGGTCTTTTCATACAGATGGGTGAGGATCAGTCGCTGCCAGTTTTTGTCGAGCTTATCCTCGGGACATTCGCTGCGGAACACCAGTCCGCTGTCCCGTTCGGCAGGTAGCAGGAGCAAATGCACCTCCGCGTAATGGCGCAGGGGCTCAAAGTGTCCGACGCCCTCGACCGTATCCGCGATCGTTTCCTTGTAGATGATACTGCCCTGACTGAAACGTACCTGAAAGCCAAAGCGTTCCTCGATGATGCTTTGCAGGATCTCGAGCTGGATATCACCCATCAATCGGAGCTGTATCTCCTTGTGGCGTTCATTCCACAGGATGTTCAATTGCGGATCCTCGACTTCGAGCAGGCGGAGCTTTGCAAGAGCCGTCTGCGCGTCGATCCCGTCGGGGAGAATAACGGAGTAGGTGAGGACAGGCTCCAACACCGGCAGACCGCTGTCACTCTCCGCGCCGAGTCCGTCGCCGGGGGTCGCAAAGCTGATGCCCGTCACCGCGCACACGGTGCCGCTCTCGGCAGTATCGACGGTCGTGTATTTCTCGCCGTTATAGACGCGGATCTGGTTCACCTTTTCGCCGTCCTGATGCTGCTTGCCGGAGATAACGCTCCTGACTCTCAGTTCGCCGCCCGTGATCTTCATGTGGGTGATCCTGCCTGCCTGCTGATCGTCGGTGATCTTGTACACCTTGGCGGCAAATTCCGTTCCGTATTCTTTGATTGCGGTGAAGCGGTTCAGCAGCTTCAAAAAATCTTCTACGCCGTCGAGCTTGAGCGCCGAGCCGAACAGGCAGGGGAAGAGGTGTCTTTTGGCGATCTCACCGATAATGGCGCTGTCGCCGATACTGCCCATCGCGTCATATTCTTCCAGCAGGATATCATCGCATAGGGCGATATTTTCATACAGCTCATCGGCTGATTTCGCGCCGAAATCCACACAGTTATCGCTGAGCTTGTTCTTCAGCTCAATGAGGATCCGCTCCCTCGATGCTCCCTGCATATCCATCTTGTTGACGAAGATAAAGCAGGGGACGCGGTATTTGCGGAGCAGCTTCCATAGGGTCACGGTGTGGCTCTGCACGCCGTCGGTGCCGCTGATGACCAAGATCGCGTAGTCGAGCACCTGCAGGGTGCGTTCGGTCTCCGCGGAAAAATCCACATGTCCCGGGGTGTCAAGCAGGGTGAATTCAGCGTCCTCGTATCGCAATATCGCCTGCTTGGAGAAGATCGTGATACCGCGCTCACGCTCCAGTCGGAAGTTATCGAGAAAGGAATCCTTGTGGTCGACTCTGCCGAGCCTTCTGATATTACCCGACACATACATCATCGCCTCGGACAGAGTTGTCTTGCCCGAGTCAACGTGCGCCAGTATACCGATCACGCCGGTTTTCATGCTTTCACCCCTTTCGATATTTCTATAGGATGAAGGGAATTGAACTCAATTGCCGATAATGAGTCATTTTCAGTCTTTATCGGCTTATCGTCGATCGCAACCCGTCAGATCGTCGTCACGCGCCGTACTCGTTGAGAGCGTTCAAGTGTGACCGCTCTCGTACTCGTGTGGCGATTCCTCCTCTCCCCAAAAAGATGACTTTTTGGGGACCCCATTAACTCCTCTGCACCGAGAAATCCATGAAAAAGATCTCATTCTCGGTGCGAAGCAGTTGATAGCGAGTAGATTTTTGTCTGATCGAGAAAAAACCGGAGTGAATACTGGCGTATTCACGAGGATTTTTGACGAAGAGCAGGCGGAAATATACCGCTATCAACCAATTGGGGTTCAACTCTCTTCATCCTAAGTTTATCGTATTTTCAAGGTTTCTGTCAAGTGGGATCGAGCCGACGTCGAGCGAAAAGAAAAAAACAGGAAAATAATTCGGTTATTTAGTAAATATTTCAAATTTACACCTTGATTTCATTCTCCGTTTGTAGTAAAATAACAATGATGTAACAATTTACATTTAATAATTCTTAGGAGGAATTAATATGTCAGTAAAAGTTGCTATTAACGGCTTCGGCCGTATCGGTCGTCTGGCTTTCCGTCAGATGTTCGGTGCTGAGGGTTATGAGGTAGTTGCCATCAACGACCTGACCAACCCCGCTATGCTCGCAAACCTCTTGAAGTATGACACTGCTCAGAAGGGCTATTGCGGTGTGATCGGTGAGAATCTGCACACTGTAGAGGCAGGCGAGAATTCCATTATCGTTGACGGTAAGGAAATCACCATTTATGCTGAGGCTGACGCCAGCAAGTTGCCCTGGGGCGAGATCGGCGTAGACGTAGTTCTCGAGTGCACCGGTTTCTACTGCTCCAAGGACAAGTCCATGGCTCACATCAACGCAGGCGCTAAGAAGGTCGTTATCTCTGCTCCGGCAGGCAAGGACCTCAAGACCATCGTATTCAGCGTTAACGAGGACACTCTAACCGCTGACGATCAGATCATCTCCGCTGCTTCCTGCACCACCAACTGCTTAGCTCCCATGGCTAACACCCTGAACAAGTATGCTCCCATCCAGACCGGTATCATGTGCACGGTTCACGCTTACACCGGCGACCAGA
>DGUQ01000193.1:0-585 GCA_002394725.1 Ruminococcaceae bacterium UBA4306 | reverse complement strand
GGCGACCAGATGATCCTCGACGGTCCCCATCGTAAGGGCGATATGAGAAGAGCTCGTGCCGGCGCTGCGAACATCGTTCCCAACTCCACCGGCGCTGCTAAGGCGATCGGCCTGGTTATCCCCGAGCTGAACGGCAAGCTCATCGGCGCTGCTCAGCGTGTTCCTGTTCCGACAGGCTCCACCACCATCCTGACCGCTGTTGTCAAGGGTGACGACGTAACCGTAGAGGGCATCAACGCCGCTATGAAGGCTGCTGCCTGCGACAGCTTCGGTTACAATGAGGATCCGATCGTATCTTCCGACGTTATCGGCATGCGCTTCGGTTCTCTGTTCGACGCTACCCAGACCATGGTTTCCCCCATCGGCGACGGTCTGTATGAGGTTCAGGTAGTTTCTTGGTATGACAACGAGAACTCGTACACTTCTCAGATGGTTCGTACAATCAAGTACTTCTCAGAGATCTAAACCATTTAGTTCTCTTAGATAATAGAAAACTCCGACTTCCTCTCACTGAGGTTGTCGGAGTTCTTTTTTTGCTTTTGTTTTTATCCTGAGAACAAGACTTTCAACTTATTCTCTCTTCAG
>DGUQ01000086.1 GCA_002394725.1 Ruminococcaceae bacterium UBA4306 | reverse complement strand
ATCACGAACACGGGTGTCCGGATTGACGCCTGTTGCAGCAATAATGTCTGTAGCGGTTTTACGACCGATACCGTAGATATAAGTGAGTCCGATTTCAACTCGCTTGTCACGGGGCAAGTCAACACCTGCTATACGAGCCATTTAGTGCACCTCCATTTAATAATAATAAATTGATTTGTGTGAAAAAGTTGTAGAATTCGGTTAACGGTTAACAGTTAACGGTTTTGGGAAACGCTTCGCGTTTTGGATTCCTAATAGAATTGACCGAGCGCAGCGAGATACCTTCACCGTTCACCATTCACCATTCACCGTTCACCGGCTAAAAGCTCCGCTATTAGCCCTGACGCTGCTTATGCTTGGGGTTGTCGCAGATTACCATAACCTTACCGTGGCGCTTGATAACCTTGCATTTTTCACACATTTTCTTTACTGAAGGTCTGACTTTCATAATATCATTCCTTTCCTTCTGTGTCGTTGGTTGTTTGCCGTTTTTATGTTATTGCGGTACGCAAAGCCTCCCTTTCCCAAGGGAGGTGCCGCGAAGCGGCGGAGGGTTGCAACCCCCAGTCGGCTTTCGCCGCCAGCCCCCTTAGGAAAGGGGGCCTCATGCTCTTCAATAACGCCCTATTTTGTTCTCCATGTAATCCTACCGCGAGTCAGGTCGTAAGGCGACATCTCTACGGTCACCTTATCGCCCGGGAGGATGCGGATGAAGTTCATTCTCAGCTTACCTGAGATAACAGCCAGAATCTTGTGGCCGTTGGGAAGCTCTACGGTGAACTGCGCGTTCGGCAGAGCCTCGGTGACGATACCCTCTATCTCGATAACATCCTGTTTTGACATGACTTAAGCCTCCTGTAAAAACTCTTTGAGTATGTTTCTAAGTTGTCGGTTTGTTGTAATGCAATCGACGGTCGTGCGGGTCCTTTGCAGATGGATGACGTTCTTGCGCTTGGGACGCTCGATCGGCCGACGCTTGCCGTCGGCGATGAGTACCTCTCTGTCGCCCAGAACATCGATCACCGCAAAAGCCTTGCCCTTGTCGCGACCTGCCTTGGCGATGACAACGCTGCCCTTTGTGATCTCCATATCAGCCTCACTTGAGCAAGGTCATAATACGCGGACCGTCGGGCGTGACGCACACGGTGTGTTCAAAGTGCGCCGCGAGGGAGCCGTCCTGTGTCACGGCTGTCCAGCCGTCGGACAGGATCCTCGTTTTGTAATCGCCTGCCGTTATCATCGGTTCGATTGCGATCGTCATGCCCGGAATGAGGCGAGGGCCTCGTCCGGGTGTACCGTAGTTCGGTACACTGGGGTCTTCATGCAGCTTCGTGCCTACGCCGTGGCCGGTAAAGTTCCGTACCACCCCGTAACCACGAGGTTCGACATACCGCTGCACAGCGCTGCCGATATCGCCGATGCGATTGCCGGCCTGCGCCGCCTTGATTCCCTCATAAAGGCTTTCCTTTGTCGCGTCGAGGAGCGCCTGCGCTTCCTTCGTGATATCGCCGCAGGGAAAGGTATAGGCGTTGTCGCCGTGATACCCGTGCATTCCTGCCATGATATCGATGGAAACGATGTCCCCCTGACGCAGGATCGTCTTTTTGCTCGGTATGCCATGGACTACCACACTGTTGACAGAGATACAGGTAGAAGCCGGATAGCCCTCGTAACCGAGGGTGGAGGGAATGCCTCCCTCCCCCTCGATAAACTTTTTGACTGCCGTGTCGATCTCTAACGTCGACACGCCCGGCTCGACCATCTCCCCGGCGAGCTGTAACGCTCGCGCGGACAGTGTGCACGCGTCCTGCATTTTCTGAATTTCACGTGCGGTCTTGACAACGATCATGTTAAGCCTCGAGCGCCTCAAAGGTGAGCCGTGTGGTCTCTTCTACAGAGTTCGCGCCCTCTACCACATAGAGCTTGCCCTGCTTCTCATAGTAATCCTTGAGAGGCTCGGTCTCGTTGTGATAGATCTCAAGGCGTGCCTTGACGGTGTCAGGATGGTCGTCCTTGCGCTGAATAAGGGCGCCTGCGCAATCATCGCAAACTCCCTCGACCTTGGGGCGTAAGCTCACAAGGTGATAGGGTCTGCCGCATTTCTCGCACACGCGGCGTCCGGACATACGGTCGATGATGACGTCATCCGCCACCTCGATATCGATGACCTTGTCGATCTCGATACCCATTTTGTCCAGAGCCTCGGCCTGAGGGATGGTACGGGGGAAGCCGTCGAGGATGAAGCCGTCCTTGCAGTCGTCTTCAACCAAACGATCCTTGATGATGCCGATCACGACCTCATCGGGAACGAGCTTGCCCTCGTCGATGAAGGACTTTGCCTTCAAGCCCATTTCTGTACCGCTTTTCAGCGCGGCACGGATGATGTTACCCGTGCTGATCTGAGGAATATGACAGCGCTCGCTGATAACAGCTGCCTGGGTGCCTTTGCCGGCACCGGGAGCGCCTAAAAGGATTAATTTCATAAGATATTCTCCTTTTGATGATTAGTCAAGGAAGCCCTTGTAGTGGCGCATCATCATCTGGCTCTCGAGCTGCTTAGCGGTATCCAGAGCGACGCCGACGATAATGATGACGGAGGTACCGCCCATAGACAGACCGTACATCTGCGTAATGTCGGAGTACAGGATCGGCAGCAGCGCGATCACGGAGAGGAACAGCGCGCCGATGAGGGTGATTCTTGAGAGTATCTTAGCGATAAAGTCGGCAGTCGGTCTGCCGGGACGGATACCGGGGATGGTACCGTTGTTCTGCTTTAAGTTGTTCGCCATCTCGATCGGGTTGTACTGGATCGTGGTGTAGAAATACGCGAACGCCAGAATCAGAACGAAGTACAGCACCGC
>DGUQ01000179.1 GCA_002394725.1 Ruminococcaceae bacterium UBA4306 | reverse complement strand
CCGTAGTTCCACTCCGGTACATACTTCTTGTCTGACGAATCCAGCTCCTGCGCGAAGCCGTCAAGGTCAAGCTCCATATATTTGTCTAATACCTTATGATATTCGCGCTTGGTCAGCTTGCGGTTGATATCGGGATAGTCCGCCGCCTTGCCTGCCGGCATATACTGCGCCATCAGGCTGACAAGGGCACGTGTATCGTATCTTTCTTTGATGAGCTCCAAAACGCCGATACTGTTCTTGGTGTGAGAGGGGAGGACGAGGTGTCGGATGATCACGCCGCGCTGCATCACCCCGTTTTCGATGATGATCCGAGGCTGTTGGCGGAGCATCTCATCGATCGCCGCGGCAGCGGTCTCGACATAATCGCCGCAGTGTGAGAGCCGCTTTGCCAAAGCGTTATCACTGTATTTGAAGTCGGGCAGATAGATATCGATCACACCTTCGAGCCGCTTTAAAGTCTCAATGCTGTCGTAGCCCGAGCTGTTCCAGATCAGCGGCAGCCGCGGCTGATAGTAGGTCAGGCTTTCCAGTATCGCGTCGGTATAATGCGACGGGGTAACGAATTCGATATTCTGCGCGCCTGATGCTTCGAGCTTTCGGTATTCCTCACTCAGCTGATAAGGCGTGATGACGACCCCTTGACGCGTCTCGGAGATTTCGTAGTTCTGGCAGAACACGCATTTCAAATTACATCCGCTGAAGAAGATTGTCCCTGCGCCGCGAGTACCGCTGATGGGCGGTTCTTCGTCAAAATGCAGCGCCGCACGCGCGATCTTGGGTAATTTGCCGACGCCGCAGAAGCCGAAGTGATCCTCCGTGCGTTCCGTATTACATTTTCTCGGGCACTGATTGCAGTTCATGATAACACATCCTCATGAGTATCATAGCACAGTTATCGTGAAAATGCTATACTTCAAAATCATATAAAAAGCTCTCTACCGTTTCCTCAAGGTGAGTGAGGGAGAGCCGTTCCTCATTACAGAGCTTGACCAACTGCATGACCTTATCCTTTTCAAGAGAGATGTCTTCGATGGTACAGACGATATTGCCGCAGCAGGATGCGGTGACGCCGTATGTTTCATAGGTTCCGTATTCGTTGCTGTGCGCCTGTCCCGTGTGTAGATCGTAGTGGATCACAAAGCGCCTCCTTTGTGAAATAACTTCACATCGCAGTGTGATTGTATCACTGATCTTTTCGCTTTGCAAGGAATTCTACAAAAGTGTAAATATCGTTACAGCAATCGACACGGATTGTGAAATTTTGTAACCATCGATCGTGGATATGCGACATTTTCCGCTGTGAATAAACGCTTGAAAAGCGTATTATTATATGGTATATTCTTACTATAATACAGTGCAGGACAGCGCGTAAAAAGGAGTGAGCGCGGATGAAGAATCCGTTTTTGTCCGTATCGGACAGGGATCAAACCGAATACCTGACCTCTCGCTGCTCGCTCAATCGTGCTGTGTTGAAGAAGCTCCCCCTCTACGGGATTGAGGATGCAATTGAGGGGATGACCTTCAACGAGATCTTTTCCACACCCGTGATCGTGGCTGAGATCAGGCGTGTATCGCGGCGCTACGGCATTGACCTGAGCGACGAGCCCGATTATATGCTGCCGCGGCTGTTGGATGACGCGATCGATTCCGATAATCCGCGCTATCGGCAGCTCGCGGCACGTGTGGTCAAGCAATTCGGCAATCGTCTCGGACTCTTGCTCCTGACCCTCAAAAAAGGGGAGAAGGAGAATCGTTTAGCGCGCGCCGACTGGGACGATACCTGTTGGGAATACTGGCGTTCGCTCAAGACCGTTATCCTCACCGGCGGTTTGGCGAGCTCCATGCTGGGCAGGCGCTTTAAAGAGAGTATCCAGACGATATTTGATATGGCAGGAGAAAAGCCGTATCACATCATGCTCTTCGATAACGGAACCTATGTCGGTATGATGGGGCTGGCGCAAAAGCTGATGAAGGACGATATGACGTCGCTGGTGCTGGATTTCGGGCATACGGGAATCAAACGGGCTGTCATTAAAAAATCCGGCGGCGAGATCGGGGAATTCACCGCGCAGGAGAGCCTGCCCTCACTGCATATGAAAAGTCATTTCGCGAATGATGACGAGAAGCGGCGTGAGGCGATCGAGCTGCACCGCTATATTGTCAATACGATCGCCGCGTCCTTTCGTGCCGCTCCCAATCCCACGGCGTTGGATGATACCATCCTGATCAGTATCGCCAACTATACTCACAACGGCTTGCTGAACAGTGAACGCGGCGGTTATGCCAAGCTCTGTACGATCAATACGGATTACGCCTCCGTACTGGAGGATGATCTTTCCGGTGAGCTGCACCGAGATATCAAGGTCAGGCTGGTGCACGACAGCACCGCTTCGGCACTGTACTTTGCGGATATCGACCGATCGGTGTGCATCACCCTCGGCACCGGTTTCGGCGTCGGGTTCACGGATATCAAAATACAATAATATCAATAGGAAGAGGTGTTCCGAGTCGGAATACCTTTTTTCTGTTTCGGAATAATCGAAAAATGAAGCGATTTCTGTTGAAAACAGCGATACAGTATTTTTGTGCAAATAAAAGCTTGCTTTGTCATTATCAACAAAAATCGGACGAAAAGATTGTGCAAAACATCATCACTAAAAATCTTGTTTTTCATTTATTTATTTTTGTTGTTATGCTATAATGAATGTAACTGGATTGGTATATCTTGTGATAAGCCGATTCACAGTACGTATTCTTTATGAAGGAGAGGATTACATGAAAATTCGTAGGATTATCTCCATAGCACTGGCTGTGCTGATGCTGATGTCAGTATTCACCGTAGCGGCTTCTGCCGCTGAGGCGGATCTGTCCGGCACCGGTTATTCCAACCAGTCCTATCTCGAGAGCTACGCCACAAAGGCGGCTGCGGAGAAGAATCTCGGCGCGACCTATACGCCGAGTGCCACTACCTTTAAGGTATGGGCTCCCGAAGCTACCTCTGTGATGGTAAAAATGTTTACCACCGGTACCGACGCTGAGTCAGGCGCTGCCGTCCTCGGCACCTCCGCCATGACCTATGACAGCACCACCGGTATCTGGTCGCTCACAAAATCCGGCGACCTCAAAAACACCTATTACACCTACCTCGTGACTCGCAACGGCGTTGTCAGCGAGACCGTTGACCCGTACGCAAAGGGCGTCGGCGCGAACGGCGACCGTTCCATGGTCGTTGACCTCGACTCCACCGATCCTGCCGGTTGGGATCAGGACAGTCACGTGCTGTTCGACAACCCCGGCGAGGCGGTCGTGTGGGAAGTTCACGTCCGTGATTTCTCGATCGATGTTTCCTCCGGCGTAAGCGAAGCCAACCGCGGTAAGTACCTCGCGTTCACCGAGGGCAACACTACCGTGGGCGGCGAGGGCAAGATCGCTTCCTGCGTTGACTATCTCGTAGAGCACAACGTCAACTGTGTACAGCTCATGCCGATCGAGGACTTTGCCTCCATCGACGAGACTGATAATCAGATCAAGCGTAACTGGGGTTACGATCCCAAGAACTATAATGTCCCCGAGGGCTCTTACTCCTCTGATCCTTATGACGGCAACACCCGTATCAAAGAATTCAAGATGCTGGTTCAGGCACTGCATGACCGCGGTATCTCCGTTGTGATGGACGTTGTTTACAACCATACCTTCGTTCGTGAGGGTTCTCCGTTCTCCAAGACCGTTCCGAAATACTTCTATCGTATGTCCAATATGGCAGGCAACACCTACCATAACGGTTCGGGTCTGGGCAATGTTCTCTCTTCCGAGAAAGCGATGACTCGCCAGTATATCCAGGATTCTCTGCTTTACTGGGCGAATGAGTATCATATCGACGGCTTCCGTTTCGACCTGATGGGCTGCTTTGACACCACCTCCGTCAAGCAGTGGCGTTCCGCACTGGATAAGGTGGATTCCCGTATTCTGATGTACGGCGAGCCTTGGGCAGGCGGCTCCGACAATGGTATCAGCAATGCTGTCGGCAAGTCCAACATCGCTTCCCTGACCAGAGTCGGCGGCTTCAACGAAGGCTACTCCGACGCGCTCAAGGGCAGCCATGAGACCGCTACCGGTACCGGCTTCCTCAACGGCGGCGCTGCTACCGAGGTACTGAAGGCTGCCGGCGGTACTGCTACCGATTTCTCCGGCGCGAAGCCCGAGCAGATGATCCAGTACACCGATAACCATGATAACTTTACGCTCTTCGATAAGATCTTGGCCGCGAACAAGACCTCCGGCTTCAAGACCGCGAAGGACGATCCCACCCTGTACAACACCAACAAGAATATCGTTGAGACCACCGATGCCAAGGTGCTCGGTCAGGTCAAGCTCGGTCTGACCTCCGCTCTGACCGCTCAGGGTATTCCGTTCACCGTAGCAGGTACCGAGTTCTGCCGCACCAAGTACGGCGATCAGAACTCCTATCGTTCACCTGACAACATGAACGCGATCAACTGGACCCGTGCTTCCAAGTATAAGGATGTCGCGGATTATTACGCAGGCTTGGTTGCGATCCGTAAGGCGGTATCCGCCTTCGGCGACACCACCGCGAACTCCGTTTCCACCGTTTCCGGCTGCACGGCTTGGCAGATCACCAACAACAAGTCCGGCGAGTGGAACAAGGTCATCGTCGCGCTGAACAACTCTGCTTCCGCAAAGTCTATCAGCCTTTCCGGTTCTTGGAATGTTGTTGCTAACGGCACCAAGGCAGGCACCGCTTCTCTGGGCACTGCTTCCGGTTCCTACAGCGTTCCGGCTTGGAGCAGCGTCGTCCTCGTTGACTCTGCTTCCTTCGGCAACTACAAACAGCCTGCTCTCGGCACCGCTAAGCTGACCGTTGAGCATTACACCCGTGATTCTGCTTCCGGCTCTTACAGCAAGGTGAAGACCGAGCAGTTTGAGTACAAAGAGGGCCAGACATGGCGTGCTTCTCAGGATCTTTCCATCCTGTTCGACCACAAACTGACCGAAACAAAATCCACTGCTTCCGGCAACGCTACCTTCGGTAAAGCGGTTGCGGGTCAGAACATCACCGTAAAATATGGCTACACCAGAGAGATCGGTTCCGCTTATCTGACCGTTAACTTCATTGATAAAGCGACCAACGGTCAGGCAAAGGCGCCGATGAAGTATCGCTTGAAGGACGGCGACAAGTTCTCCGTCCCTGCGACTCGTGTACAGGGTTATCAGCTCGATACCGCGAAGGTACCCGGCAATACCGTAGGCGAATTCAACTCCGCTTCTCCCGCGACCTTCGACTTCTATTACGACAAGCTCTCCAACACCACTACTAAGGTGCATTATTACAACGCCAAGGGCTGGTCTTGGGTCAACTGCTACGCTTATGACGATCTGGGCAATGAGCCTCTGGGCGCATGGGCTAATCAGGGTAAGAGAGATAAGTCTAAGATGAACGATGATCCCGATCAGAGTGATTCCAAGTGGCTGGTCGTTGACGTTCCGTCCTCCGCGTGCTACGTCATGTTCCACAACACCAACGCGAACGCTCAGGTTCCGGATCAGGGCGAACCCGGTTACGAGGTCGCAGGTGAGGCTTGGATCAAGGATAACGTCACCAGCTTCAACTGCTCCATCGTTACCTCTCATATCGACCTTGAGACCGGTGAGAAGCTCTCTCCCGACGTCACCAAGTCCTTTACCAACGTTCGTTCCAACCAGACTTATACCACTGCTCCCGATACCTCTCTCAACCGCAACTACATCGCTCCGGCGCTTGCTTCCGGCTTCTATCAGCCCGGCGTACTGAACGTTGTATATCTCTACACCGATCAGGCTGATCCGACGCCCGACAAGCAGAAATACGGCGATCTGGACGGCGACGGTTACGTCACCATTATGGACGCGACCGTTCTGCAGAGAGCGCTGGCGAATATTACCACTTTGACCGATGAACAGAAGACGGTTGCTGATGTTAACAATGATTCAAAGGCTACCGCTACCGACCTTACCTACATCCAGCGCTATCTTGCCGAGATGAAGGTCAAGGGCAACCGCACCGGTCAGATCGTCGGCGAGGCTCCCGTAGGTGAGCATACTTATGACGAATTCATCAGTACCTACAATGCGCTGAACACCCTGCTTGCGAAGTATCCGGCTGCGAAGTACAGCGCTAACCCTGCTTACATCCAGGCGCAGAAGGCGCTGGCTGATTACGGCGCTGTCGCGATGGATCCCTCTTCCGATCCCGCCGATATTGACTCAGGCTACGATGACTGCTATGCCGCGTATGTCGCGCTGAGCGCTGTTCCGATCGAGGACGATCATGGTGACGACGATACCGGCAGAACCATCATCTTCTCCAACAACAAGAGCTTCAGCACTGTCAATATCTATTATTGGTCTGACAGCGATCAGCCTGTCGAGTGGCCGGGCGTTCCGATGACCTATCTCGATACCAACGAATACGGTGAGCAGCGCTACACCTTCGAGATGCCCGAGGGCATGACCAACTATATCATCAACGACGGCAGCCAGCAGACGGTTGACATTCCGTTCACCGGCTCCACCGGCGTTTATATGACCGATCTCGACGGCGAGGGTCATTACATGGTAGATTTCTATGCAATCGAAGGTGGCACCGGCGGCGGTGGCGGCGGTAGTGATGATCATCAGGATCAGGGTTACTTCCTGCTGACCGACAACCTTGGTTGGGGTACAGCCTATGTTTACGCTTGGGATGATGCCGGCAATGAGATGAACGGCGCATGGCCCGGCTCCGCTATGGCTGAAACCATTACCAATGACATGGGCGAGACCCAGTTCAAGTGCTATGTTCCCGAAGGCGCTACCGGTATTATCCTGAGCAACGGCAACGGCGCTCAGACAGAGGATATCACCGACTTCAGCCATGCCGGCTATTGGATGGATGGTTCCCAGAACGAAAAGGGTCACTATCTTGTAACCGCTTGGGATAATTGATTGCTTATCATTTAATCATAACCGACAAATTGAATTAGTTTGAGAAAGGGAGCAGATTTCGGTCTGCTCCCTAATTTTATGACTCTCTTACTTGAAAAACTTTTGTATTCATGGTAGTATAACCATAAACAGAAGAATCATTACTATTGAATCGGTGATAAAATGGATCTGTTAGAAAAATCAATCGCTTTTGCACTGCGCGCACATGAGGGTCAGGTTCGAAAAAAGAGCGGTACACCGTTCATCCTGCATCCGATGGAGGCGGTGACGATCGCGTCGACGCTGACGGATGACCGCGAGGTGCTCGCCGCGGTGATGCTCCATGACACGGTAGAGGATACCGATGTGACGTTGGATGATATCCGTCGGGAGTTCGGCGAACGTGTCGCGCTGCTCGTGAAAGGTGAGACCGAAAACGAATATCCCGAGCTGACACGTGAAGAAAGCTGGAAAATGAGGAAAGAGGAGTCGCTCCAACGCTTGCGCGCGAATGCCGACGATTCCGTTAAGATCATGTGGATCTCCGATAAGCTGTCAAACGCGCGGTCTTTGCTCCGAATTCACGAGGAGAGAGGAGATGAGATGTGGAACCTCTTTCATCAAAAGGACAAGAGCGTACAGGAATGGTATTACCGATCGGTTGCGGACGCGCTCAAGGAGCTCTCAGAAACCCCTGCCTACCGTGAATATGTTGTTTTGATCAATCTCATTTTTGGAGGTCAGTATGAAGTCACAACTGCATAACGGAACATTGACGATCCGGCTCGAGGGACGCATCGACTCGCGTCTCGCGCCGACAGTCGAGATCGATATCAATAATATCATCAAGAAATCGGATTATGAGCAGCTGATCCTTGACGCCGAGAATATGAGCTATATCAGCAGCGCCGGTCTGCGTATCATCCTGAAGCTGCTCAAGAGTAACCGAAATCTCAAGCTGATCGACGTCAGCTCTGAGATCTATGAGATCCTGGAAATGACCGGCTTCACGGAGATGATGCAGGTCGATAAGGCGCTCAAGCATATCGACGTCACCGGTAAGAAGATCATCGGCAAGGGCGCCAACGGCGTGATCTACCGTATCGATAACGATACCATCGTCAAGGTGTATAGTGAAGCGGATAACCTCGACCATATCAAGGCGGAGCATGAAATGTCCCGTACCGCGTTCATCTTAGGCATTCCTACCGCGATCCCGTTCGGTATTGTGAAGGTAGGGGATCACTATGGCTCGATCTTCGAGCTGATCAACGCGAAAACCTTTGCCGAGCTGCTGCAGGAGGATCCGTCACAGCTGGAGTTCGTCGCAAGGCAGACGGTCGCGCTCGCCAAAACACTGCACGAAACCGAGGCGCCCGAGGGGATTCCGCGACACAGTGACGTCGGCCGCCAGTGGCTCAGCGAGGCAAAAAGCACCTTTGATGAGCAACATTTTGCCAAGCTCACCGCGCTGATCGAGGCGATCCCTGAGACGGGTACTATGCTGCACGGCGATCTGCACATCAAGAACATCATGCAGTATGAGGATGAAGCGCTCCTGATCGACATGGATACGCTCAGCTCGGGTCATCCGATCTATGAGCTGGCGTGCATTTACAACGCGTACGAGGGCTTCGGCATCTGTGATCCGAATGTATTCATGAACTTTTTGTCAGTGGATGAAAGCGTCGTCAAGCCGCTGCTGCACCGTATTCTGGAGCTGTATCTGGATACCGATGATGAAGACAGGATCAATGAGGTCAAGGAAAAGGCTTCTGTGATCGGTCTGCTGCGTGTACTGCGCAGGATCCTCCGACTCGGTGAACAGGATACCCCCGATGGCAAAAGACTGATCGAAGAGTGTCGTGACCGCATCGTGCGCTCGATCGATCATCTGGATACGCTGACATTCTAAAGGAAAACGATTATGAAGATCTTCAAAAAACTGTTTTCAAACATGGAAGCGAATATCATCACCTTCACCGTGTTTTTGCTGTTGGTTTTCAGTATTCTGGTATCGGTGATCGGCTACGGCAGCTTTACCACATCATTTGAGCTGGAGTACGATAACACCACTTATCATATGGCTGACACCGCGGCGTCCATTGTTAACGGCGACGAGATCGACCTGTACCTCAGGGAAGGTGTTGATAACGATAACTATCAGCAGACAAAGCTGAAGCTGGATGCTTACTGTTTAAAGATGGATGTTTCTCTGGTCTATGTGATCAAGGTTGATACGTCCGATTACAATCATTTTACATCTGTATTCAACTGCGTCGGCAAGGATGCGCCCTATACCGAGTGGGAGCTGGGCTCGCTGCATGATACGACGAACGACGAGTACAGGGAAATCTACCGTCAGCTGTATGACGGCAGCCTCAACTACGGTACCATCTATCGTACGGATAACCTCAGGGGCGCGCCGCCGCATATCACGACGCTGGTGCCGCTGAAGAATTCTAATGATGAAACCGTTTCTATCTTATGCGTCCAGCGTATGATGGATCGCATGGTCGAGGCGCGCAGACCCTATTTGATCATCATCGCCTGTTCTACGGCGGCGCTGATGCTTCTTTCGATTATCATCACCGCTGTTTACCTGCGCAGGCAGATCATCCGCCCGATTCACAAGATCATTCGCGAGGCAAAGCGCTTCGCGGCGGAGAACAAGCCGGGTGAAAAGTTGGGAGCGGATATCAGTTATATCGAGGATATCTCGGTGCTGGCGACCTCGATCGATAAGATGGAGGAGGAGATGCTCCAATACATCGACAATCTGACGGTCGCGACCGCCGAGAAGGAGCGTATCGGAACGGAGTTGGCGTTGGCGACGGCGATCCAGGAGAATTCCCTGCCGAACACATTCCCGGCATTCCCCGATCGTACCGATTTTGACATTTATGCCTCTATGACGCCTGCCAAGGAGGTTGGCGGCGACTTCTATGATTTCTTCCTCATCGACGACGATCATCTGGCGATTGTCATCGCCGACGTATCCGGCAAGGGTATCCCTGCGGCGCTGTTCATGATGGTCACCAAGATCCTCGTCAACGAGGTATCGCAGTTTGACAACTCGCCTGCCGAGGTGCTCCGTGCCGTTAATGAACGGATATGCAAGCATAATCCTCAGGATATGTTCGTCACGGTATGGCTGGGCTTTTTGGAGCTGTCGACCGGCAAGCTGATCAGCGCTAACGCGGGGCACGAGGATCCTGCGGTCATGCGCAAAAACGGTGATTTTGAATTATTCAAATCCCGTCACGGCTTTGTGATCGGCGCAATGGATATGATCAAATACCGTAATGTCGAATTTTCACTGTCACCCGGTGATAAGCTGTTCCTGTATACCGACGGCATTCCCGAGGCGACGGATAAGGACGATCGGATGATGACGATCGACGGAATGCTCAAGGCGCTGAATCAGCATAAAGAGAAAAATCCCCGGGGGATCATCGAGGGCGTGATCCAAAGCGTCAACGAGTTTGTCGGAGAAGCGCCGCAGTTCGATGATATGACGGCGGTTTGTCTGGAAATGAAAGGAGAGGAAATGGCTTTTCGGTTGATTGTAGACGCGCAAAAAGACGAGCTTGAACGAGTGAACGAGTTTATCCATCAGCATCTCAGCGATACGGATATCGCTATGAAGGACATGATGCAGCTGGATCTGGCGATCGAAGAGATCTTCGTCAATATCGCGACTTACGCGTACGGCGACAAGAAGGGCACGGCTGAGATTATTCTTTCAAAGAATCATGATTCTCTTTCCCTGACCTTTATCGATCAGGGAACTCCCTATGATCCTCTCGCAAAGCCCGATCCCGACACGACGCTCAGCGCGTCGGAGCGACAGATCGGCGGACTCGGTATTTTTCTCGTAAAAAAGGTGATGGATGAGACCTTCTATGAATACAAGGACGGTTCTAACATTTTCACTATGATCAAGAAGCTCAGATAAAACAGTGGGGACGGCTTTCTCCTCTGTTGACATCTTCTCATAATAAAGAATTACGCAGGGCGCTCGGATGAACGCCCTGCGTTTTTTGTATCAACATTATTGGATATAAACGATCGCCGTCTTTTTAAACGCTGACGCGATCCTTCTGCATGCTACGTAAATACCGCTCAGGCAGAAGCCGTATTTCAGAATGAGCGTATTCTTCATCACCAGAGCGAGAACCACCAGCGCTGCGGCGAAGATCACCATAGCGGATCCTGTGATCAACTTGCGTACCCATCGGCGCGAGCCGTTCTTTTTTTCTTCGAATGCTCTGAGAATATCCACAAAGCCCGTGAACGCGTAGATGATCAAGAGGAATACCAGGATCGTCAGCGATTTGTCGTCATACAGCGAGTAGGTGAACAGTCCCAGATCGAGGATGATGATCGCCTCATATAAGATAATCTTGCCGCCCACCATGTGTCGTGCCATCCACAAGTAATAGATCAGCTGGCGCGCCCCGTAGAATAACAGGATAAACGCGATGATGAGCGTGATGGTGCCGTAGGAATCCTTGGGTAAGAACAGTAAAAGCAGGGAGAAGATCAGAAAAATACTGCCGATGATGAAAGAGCGAATCCGTTGAAAACGACTCATGATCCCGTCCCTCCTTTGTTTTGATTGATCAGCATGCGGAAATCCTTGATCCCTCTGAATCCTTTTTTGCTGTACTCGACAGAATAGCCGGCGAGCTTGTTACCGGTCTGGAAGATACGGTTGGTCACCATGCTTTTCTGTGACATCGCGGCGATAAAGAATTTGCCGAGGAAGGTCGTACCCTTATCCGCTTTGGATGCGGCGCGGTATTCCTTCTGATAGCGGCTCAGGTCAAAGAGCGGTATCTCACGTCCCGAGATCTTCTCTCCGAGCGCTTTCCAATCCTCGGATGCGTCTGCCTGACGCGTATGCAGGATACGGTCAATATCCTCCTTGTACGGCTCGATCGCGTCCCAATCGTACTGGTCTGTTTCAAACTGCCCGATCTCTCCGCGCAGGTATTTCATCGCGTAGATCATCTGGCAGAACGCGTGCAGATAATCGGAAGGATTGTCCTTGATAATCTCCTCATAGTCGCCCCACGCAGGCAGGTATTTATATTTGATGAAGCAGTAGTCGGGCAGATGTCCGGCACGACCGTGCCCGAGATTCATGATCGAATTCTCCGACGGCGTATAGAGGCTGTTGGTGTAGACGCTGTTCTCCAAGTCGTCGGGGGAGGAGGCGCTGTGGCGGAAGTTGAGCTTCTTCTCGCGATAACCGTCCTCATCTTGGAACAGCTCATAAAAATAACTGTTGGTATTGTTGATGACCAGCGAGGGAGTGCCTGCAAAATTCTGATGCGCCCATGTGTCGGCGAGGATGTGCATCGCGATACCGACCGCCTGCATACCCTTGCCTTTGGCGAGGGTGACGGTGGGCTCAAGCAGCTCGCCGTTCGGCTTGCAGATCAGCCTGTATTTGTTTTTGTAGCGCTTGGAGGCTCGATGCTTCGGCTCTGCGTGCAGGTCATAGGGGAGGAAGTGGAAGGACGCCCAGATACGCGTGATATCCTGCAAGCCGATGATATCGGTCTTGGCGTCCATCAGCTCCAGCTGCAGCTGTGTGGTCGCCGCGGACAGGGGCGCTTTGAGCGTATCGAGCAGAGTGCGTGTGCA
>DGUQ01000006.1:4964-9655 GCA_002394725.1 Ruminococcaceae bacterium UBA4306 | reverse complement strand
GCGTCGTTCATCCTGCGGATGATATCGCCCAAGGGCAGGGTATGGTTGTTGACCGCGTTGAACACGGTGCAGTCCTTGGGGGTCTTGGCGAGCTTTAAGAACGCGTTGCAGGAGGTGTCGATCGGACCCATGCAGACCTGATTCTCGATCATCTGGTACGGGAAGCAGCCGAGCAGCTCATAGGAGCGCAGTCTGCCCATGAAGTTGTTGGTCAAAAAGTTGATCTGGAACTCGCCGTCGGATTCACGCGCCGCGAGCGTACCGACGCGGATGACCTTGCCGTCCAGTCCGCGCTCGGCGACCGCCTCGAGCACCATCCTCTCGCCCATGAGCTTGGAGGAGGTGTACTTGTTGTCGAGCGTCTGTCCGTAGTAGAAGCTCTGCTCATCCAGCGAGCGGCGGCTCAGCTTCG
This sequence comes from Ruminococcaceae bacterium UBA4306, assembly GCA_002394725.1. Taxonomy (GTDB): domain Bacteria; phylum Bacillota; class Clostridia; order Oscillospirales; family Acutalibacteraceae; genus Ruminococcoides. The sequence goes on along the minus strand of DGUQ01000006.1, from coordinate 9,243 downwards.
AGATATCCTCGGTCGTACCGGCGACGGAAACGGTAGAGAAGTGTATCAGACGCGCGTCGAGCTTCTCGCACAGCTTGATGCAGTTAATCACGCCGCCGACGTTGATGTCCTCGATATCGGTGCCGTTAGAGAAATGCTTGACGTTCGCGGCACAGTTAAAGACGGTTTGGATCGACTTGCCCTCAAGCGGCTCAAAATACTTGTAGTCGGTCACATCGCCCTCGACCACGCGTACACGGGACGCAAAGACGTCCTCAAAGCGCGTGCCGAAGTAGTAGAACAGCATGTTGTGCATACGCTCGGCGGCAGAGTGGAACTTGCCCTTTCGGAGCATACAGTAGACATAGCCGTCCTCGGTATCGAGGTATTCCGCGACCAGATGAGCGCCCATGAAGCCGGTCGCGCCTGTGATCAGCACGTTGCCGAGCTTGTATGGCTCACCGCTGCGGAAGGAGTCTATATTATTCTTTAAAAGAAGATTATCGATCTTCGTGTAATCATAATCGTCGAAGTCGAACATACCGCTCTCCGTCGCAACGTCACCGTCCTTGAACAGCTCGGCAAGCGCTCTGGGCGTGGTATGCTTGAACACATCGCCGTAGGTGATCGGGAAGCCGTTTTCGGAAGCGTCCAGCACGACGGCGGTGACCACCAGCGAGGTGCCGCCGATCTCAAAGAAGTCGTCTGTCGCGCCGACCTTATCGAGGTTGAGCGCCTTTTCAAAGGATTGGCAGAAGAACTCTTCGGTCTTGTTGGCAGGCGCCACAAATTCGCCCATCGATACGGGCACCGGCTCGGGCAGACGGCGGATATCCGTCTTGCCGTTGGCGGTCATCGGCATCTCGACCATCTGCAAATAGGCGGTCGGCACCATGTAATGGGTCAAATGCTGTTTCAGCTCGTCACGCAGGGCGTCGATGTCGATCGGCTCGTCCGCGGTGAAGTAGGCGCACAGGTTATCCTGACCACCCAGCTTACGGATGACGACGGCGACCTTCTTGATATGAGGCTGTACCGCGATCAGACCCTCGATCTCGCCCAGCTCGATGCGCAGTCCGCGCAGCTTGACCTGATTATCCAGTCTGCCGAGGATGATGACGTTGAAGTCCTCGTCGTACTTGGCGTAGTCGCCCGAACGGTACATGCGCTGTCCGTGGTATTCGACAAACGACTGAGCGGTTTTCTCGGGCAGGTTGCGGTAGCCCTCGGCAACGCCCACGCCGCCGATATACAGCTCGCCGATCACGCCGTAGGGCGCCATATCGCCGAACTTATCCACGATGTACTCGGTGTAGTTGGTCAGCGGTCTGCCGACGTTGATCACCTTGGCGTCATTGAGCACCGCGGCGTTGGAGGAGACGGTGATCTCGGTGGGGCCGTAGGTATTGATGATCAGCGCGTCGGGCGCGGTGACCCTCAGGCTGTCGCGCAGGGACAGCGGATACGCTTCACCGCCGGACATGATGATCTTGCAATCGGCAAGGCGCTCCTTGAACGGCGCGTACTCTATGTACTGCTGCAAACGGGACGGAGTGGCGTTGATACAATCGACATGATACTTTGTCATCAAATCGGCAAGCGCGCGCGGATCGTTCATCTCGTCGTCCGCGGCAAAGATCAGGGTCTTGCCGTTGCACAGCGCGGCGGTATGCTCCTTAAAGGACATATCGAAGGAAACGGTCGTCACGGAGAGGTAATTCGAAACCCGTTCTTTGATATTGTATAGAATGGTATTGCCCTTGTGTGGGGTGAGATAGTTACAGATACCCTTGTGGCGGAGCATTACGCCCTTGGGCTTGCCGGTCGAGCCGGAGGTGTAGATCATGTAGCTCAGCTCATCGCCCGTCATCGGCAGATCGGGATTATCGGCAGGCTCGCCTGCTGTGATATCCAAAACGTCGATCGCCTTCTCAGCAGGATAATCCCTCAGCTTTTCGGCGGTAGTGATGATGTAGCTCGCCTCGGAGTCGGTGATGATATGGTTGATACGGTCGGCCGGATACTGCGGATCGCAGGGGATGAACGCCGCGCCCGCCTTGTTCACGCCGAACATACAGCTGAAATAACTGCTCTGTCGGGGCAGGAGCAGGGCGACGCTGTCGCCGACCTTCACGCCGCGCTTGATCAGATTCGCGGCGACAATATTGGCTTTGTCGTTGAGCTCCTTGTATGTCAAGGTCGCGTCCTGCGCGATCACAGCGATCTTGTCGCTGTTCTCTGCGGCGCTCTTCTCAAAGAGTTGATGTAAGAGGACAACAGGTGTATCGGCGGTCTCTTCCACGCTCTTTGCCTCCAGCACAGCCACCTGATCCTCGGGTAACGCGGATGCCTCACGCACGGTAGTGACCGCGGTATCGGCGAGCAGGTCGAGGGTATGCCGAATCTGCCCGATCAAGCCCTCTACGACCTTATCCTCAAACAGCTCGGAGGAATACTGCACCATGAAGCGCAGACCCTTCATGCCCTTGCGGATGACGACGTTGATATCGCGGCTCATCTTCTGCAGCGGCGCGTACATCTCCACGCTCAAGCCGTCCTTGTCATACGCCGGCGGATTCCACATGAAGTTGACGCTCACGTCGAACATCGGGTTGCGGCTTTCGTCACGCTGCTTGACGAACTCGCGCACCACGTCCTCAAACGGCAGGAACGCGCCGTAGGTGGCGTTGCGCACCGCCTCGCTCACGGAGGCGAGATAGTCGGTCAGCGCGGCAGCTCTCTGCGGCTTGACGCGGACAGGCGCGGTATTGACGAACATACCGATCACATTGTCGGCGCCGTTTGGACGGGTGTTGGTGGGGATGCCGAGGACAAGATCCTCGGACGCGGTATATTTGCCCAGCGCCATCGAGATCGCCGAGAAGATCAGCTCAAACTCGGTGACCGTATAACGGCGCGCGGTGTTATCGATGGCTTTGAGCGCCTCGTTGTCATAGTCAAAGACGATCTCTCGATCGGACAGCGGATGCACCTTGGGACGTTTGCCCTTGAGCGGCATTTCGCTGACGGGGACGCCGTCCTCGAACAGCTTGTGATAGAACCGCATACCGCTCTCGTATTTTTCGTTCAGGCTGTCATCGTACAGATCGCTCAGGTCGATGGCGTCGGCTTCGATCTCCCTGCCGTTCAGTCCGTCGATCAGCTCCTTGACAAAGGTGCCTGCGGAGCCGCCGTCGAACGCGATATGATGGATCGCCAGATGCAGGATGATACTGCCGTCGGCGACCGTATACAGGGTCGGGATCACGGGGATATCGGCGTTGAGGTCAAAGGGAGTCAGATAGCTGTCGACCTGCTTGATGACCTCCTCGCGCGTCTGAGCCGTTTTCTCGATGATGGTCGGCAGCTTTTCGGTCAGCACGCGAACGGGCAGACCGTTTTCTTCCGCGTAGAAGGAGTGGAACGCCTCGTGCGCCGCGAACACGGCATGGAGCGATTGTTTGATACTATCGAGGGACGCGCCCTTGATGATCGCGGCGATATTCAGGTTGTATACCGAGGAGTCGGGATCCAGCTTCTGCTCAAGGTACATGCCGCGCTCGCTGGGCGTCAGCGGATAGACCTTGACCTTCTTTTTCTTCTTACCCACCTTCTTCTTAGTCGCCTTCTCGATCATCTGACGCTCGATCATGCGCGGCGTCTTACCGGCGAAGATATCCGCCGTCGTGATATGGTAGACCTTGCATTCCCCGGCGATCATGGCGCACTTGATGGAGTCGCCGCCCAAGGCGAAGAAATCGTCGTCGATACCGACGTTCTCGATATCCAGAATCTTTTCAAACGCGTCACACAGCGCCTTTTGCATATCGGTCTCGGGCGCGATGTAGTCGTTCTTGAACGCGCCGGCTTCGGGTGCTGCCAGCGCGTTTCTGTCGAGCTTGCCGTTGGCGTTGACGGGCAGCTTGTCGAGCTTGACAAAGAACGCCGGGATCATATACGACGGCAGCTTGTCGGCGATCGCCTCTTTGAGATCGTCCGCGTCGACGGGCTCGCTCTCGACATAATACGCGACCAGATAGACCTGACCGTACTGGTTCTTGAAGTCCTTGATCGCGGCGTCGTGCACACCCTCGGTATTCTTAATGACGCTCTCGATCTCACCCGGCTCTACGCGCTGACCGTTGATCTTGACCATCCAGTCCTTGCGGTTGAGATAGATGATGTTGCCGTCCTCAGATCGACGCACGATATCGCCGGTTTTGAGCATCTTGGGATAGCCGTCCTCAGCGGCAAAGGGGTTGTCGACAAAGGTCTTGGCGGTCTGCTCGGGCAGGTTGAG
>DGUQ01000006.1:634-4837 GCA_002394725.1 Ruminococcaceae bacterium UBA4306 | reverse complement strand
TCAAAGATATACGCCTTTTCCTTACCGATCGGCTTGCCGATGGGCGTATTGTCATAGGGCTTGTCTATTTTGAAGCCGAACACGGCGGAGGCAGACTCCGTCTGTCCGTACATGACGAAGATATCGAAATCCTCGCTGTAGGTGCCCGACACGCGCTCACTGCCCGTGTAGACCGTTTTCAGCGAATCGCCCTTGGGCTTGAACACCTTGAGCATCTTCGGACTGATAAAGGTGCGGTTGATCTGATTCTCTTCAATAAAATCGGCGAGGAGCACCGGATCGCGCATCGCCTCATACGGCATCAGATACGCTGTCATCACACCGCACAACGGCGCGAATACGCCCTGCACCGACGCGACAAAGGTGAACGGCGCGCCCAAAGCGGCTCGATAGCCCTTCGGCGCGTTGGCATATTCGATATAGCGAATCACGGAATCGCTGATGCTCTGATGCGAATGCAGCACGCCCTTGGGCTTTCCGGTGGAGCCCGAGGTGTAGATCAGCAGGGACGGATCATCGTCCTCTGTCTCCACAACGCCCTCAAAGGGCGCGATATCGCCCAGACGCTTTAGGAACTTCTCGTTGATGACCGCCTTGGCGTTACAGTCGGAGCGGATATATTCCACGCGCTCCGCAGGGTAGGCCGGCGACAGCGGCGCGAATGCCGCGCCCACCAGCCACGTCGCGTACATCGCGGCGATATACTCTTTGTTGCGGGGCAGCTCGATGGTGACGAAGTCACGCGGACTGATGCCCAACTCACTCAGCTTGGCGGCGATCCTGCGCGCGCATGCGTCGAACTGCGCGTATGTATAGCTGTTGTTCTCACCCTGATCCACGATAACGGTAAAATCAGGGTCATTCTTGATATTTTCTCTGATTTTGCGAATTAATTCACTCATAGATTACCTCCTTGGAACGCATTCTGCCGCAGTAAAGTGAAACACAAATGATTTATTCGATGTTAAGCACCTTGGTAAAGCCGGTCAGTCGGAAGATCTCCAGTACGTTGGGAGCTAAGTTTTTCAGGGTCAGGTTACCCTTGCCGACGGTGCGGTTCGCCCCGACGACCACTCTCAGACCGCCCGAGGAGATGTAATCCACCTTCTCCATATCGAGCACCATGGTCTCGCATTTGGGCGCGGCTTCATTCACCGCCTGCTCCAGCTCGCGTGCCGTCAGGGTGTCGATGCTGCCCTCGATGGCGATGGTACAGTTTTTGTCTTCAAAGGTTGTGTTTAAATTCATAAGTACGCCTCCCTGTAATTTTACATAAATAAACAGTATAATTATACCCTTCTTTTATTACATTTGCAACACTTTTACAGACAAATGATAGAATATTTTCCGTATTTTTACATACTTGCCGGATAGGACAACGGAGCTATGAGCAGTAATCCTCCAGACGCTCTTTTAATTCTTTTAAAGAATCAACACGGATTCCTTCTTCCAGTCTGACGCGGTCGGATTTGGGCAGATCGGAGAGCTTGGTATCCGTCCTGACCACCGTATCGCCGCCCTTGAACACCGTCACTCTGCCCTCGGAAATGCCGATGACATAGCCGTTTTCGGCAATGCTCTCCTCTGCGCAGACCGAGGCTGTATCCTCTGTAGTCGCCGTGGGAGCGAGCGTCGTCATCAGCGCCAGATACGCGATCGATATCATTCCCGTGATGATAATCAGCTTCTTCAAATCACTCACCTCATCTGTAGTTTTCCCTGTTCTTTTATATAATATTCCCATTTTTGCCCTTTGTTTAGGAGGAAAAATCTCTGTTATTTTATAAAAATCTATTTATTTTTTTACCGAAAAGTGGTATAATTGCAATATATATTGTATTTGAATACAACCCTATAGGCACCGCGTCTGTTACGACTGCGGCTTGCCTCATACTAATACTCAATTAAATTTGAGTATTAGTATATGATTTCTCAGTTCATCTCACAGATTCAGGAGGAATAACATGAGGAAGACCGATATCAGCAAATATACCGATAAGATCGATGTTCAACCGAAGAAGGAGAGCGGCTTCAAAAAGGTACTGTCCGTTATTGGCAGAGCGCTTTTGACGATCTTTCTGATACTGGTGGTGGCAGGACTCATCGTCAGCATCTCCGTAGGCGCGTATGTGGTCAAGATCGCCAACGAGCCTACCGGTATCGACCTGAACGCCCGTTCGCTGAACTTAAGCTCCTTCATCTACGTCGAGAACAAACAGAACGGTCAGTTTGAGGAATATCAAACGCTCTACGGTACGGAAAACCGTATCTGGGTCGATCTCAAGAACATGCCCAAGGCGATGCCCGAGGCGATCGTCGCGATCGAGGACAAGCGTTTTTATGAGCACAACGGCGTCGACTGGTACCGTACCGGCTCAGCGGTCCTCTCACTGGCGACAGGCAGAGACAACTACGGCGGCTCCACCCTGACCCAGCAGCTCGTCAAGAACATCACCGACGACAGCGAGGTCTCGCTCACCCGTAAGCTCCGAGAGATCTTCCGCGCGCTGAACATCGAGCGCGAATACAGCAAGGACGATATCATCGAGGCGTATCTGAACGTCGTTAACTTCGGTAACAACTGTCAGGGCGTTGAATCAGCCTCAGAGTTGTATTTCAACAAGCCTATCGGCGAATGTACCGTCGCGGAATGCGCGGCGATCGCCGGTATCACGCAGAACCCCTCGCGCTGGAATCCGCTGATCTACCCCGAGAACAATAAGGAGCGCCGTGAGACCGTGCTCGATCAGATGTATGATCAGGGCATGCTCACCAAGGCGGAGTACGATACCGCGATGGCGGAATCCGCCAACATGACCTTCGTCGGCTTCAGCAATAATAACGAGGAAGAGGACGAAGAAGAGGATAAGACAAAGATCCAGAACTGGTATATCGACCAGATGTACTGGGATCTGTGCCGCGACCTCGCGAAGTATTATGACATCAGTGAGGACGCCGCTTCCTTAAAGCTCTATTCCGAGGGTCTCAAGATCTACTGCGCGATGGATACCGAGGCGCAGGAAATGATGGAGAAGGAAGCGCTCAAATCGGCTACCGATTATGATTACGACTTACAGACAGCCATGACGATGGTCGGCTATGACGGACGGGTCATCGCGACGGTCGGCTCCTCCAAGGAAAAGGAGGGCAACCTCGAATGGGACCGCGCATCACACTCCAAGCTCCAGCCCGGTTCCTCCATCAAGGCGATCATCCCCTACCCCATGGCGATTGATAAGGACATCTACTGCTACTCCACGCTGGCTAAGGATCAGCCGATCGAGAAATGGAAGGTGGACGGCTACGGCAACTTTGTCGCCGGTCCTCCGAACTCCTACAGCGGCTATCACCAGTATATGACCGTACCCGAGGCGCTCTCATGGTCATCCAACGCCGCGGCGGTACAGACGCTTGAGTTGGTCGGCATCAACGAGGCGTACGATCAGGCGACCAACAACCTCGGCTTCAAGAACCTTGCCGAGGCGGACAAGAGCAACGTCGGTTCCCTCTCGCTGGGCGGTATGGAAGGCGGCGTCACGGTACGTGAGATGGCTGCCGCGATGGAATATGTCGGCAACGGCGGTCTGTACTATGAGCCGTACACCTACTACTATGTCACCGACCAGAACGACAAGGTCATCCTCGACAACCGCAACAACCTGCCCAATGAAGCGTACACACCCGAGACGGCTTATAAGATGAACCGACTCTTGAAATACAACGTTATGACTTCGACCCACACCGCGTCCTCCTACGCCCAGATCCAGGGCTGGGATATCGCGGGCAAGACCGGTACCACGGACTATGACCGAGACCTGTGGTTCGTCGGCGCGTCACCCTACTGCACACTCGCGTGCTGGATGGGCTACGACCAGCCCGACAGCGTCAACTTCTACGGTCTGTCCACGATCGTTTGGCAAAAGGTCATGTCGAATTATCTCAAGAACAAGGAGTACAAGGAGTTCACGATGCCCGATACCATCGTGACCGCGACCTACTGCAAGGGCTCGGGTCTGCTGGCGGCGTCCTACTGTACCGATACCGCGACCGGCTATTACACCGAGGATGATATGCCGACCTACTGCACCGGCGTGCATACCGCCGGCGGTCTGACGGGAGAGCATTCCACGGCGATCTACGATCCCTCGGCGGCTAATAACAGCGGCGAGACCTACTCCGGACAGTCGTCCTCCTACAACGGTG
>DGUQ01000006.1:0-497 GCA_002394725.1 Ruminococcaceae bacterium UBA4306 | reverse complement strand
GCGGACAGCGCGGCGTCAGGCGGCGGTGAAGGCGGCGAAGGCGGTCAAGGCGGCGAAGGCGGCAGCTCCGAAGGCGTCGGTCAAGGCGGTCAAGGCGGTCAGGGCGGCGAAAACGCGGCGAATCCTTAGCGTTGAATCCCGGCTGGGATAACCTGCTGTCATCCTAAATAAGATAAGGAGAAATCTGAGTATTATGATATCTGTAGCGATCATGGGTCACGGCGTCGTCGGAGGCGGCGTTGCGGAGATCCTGTATACCCACAAGCAAAAGCTCTTTGCCGCGATCGGCGAGGAGATCAACGTCAAGCACATCCTCGATCTCAGAGAATTTCCCGATTCTCCCTACGCGGATCGTTTCACCAAGGACTTCAACGATATCATCAGCGATATCGAGGTGCGCGTCGTCGTCGAGACCATGGGCGGCTTACACCCTGCCTATGAGTTCGTCAAGGAATGTTTGAGCCGCGGCAAGAGCGTCGTCACCTCCAACAAGGAGC
>DGUQ01000029.1 GCA_002394725.1 Ruminococcaceae bacterium UBA4306 | reverse complement strand
TTTTTTGTCATCAGCTTTCGTTCTTCTTTGGTACTGAGATCGAATCCATCCGCCTATGTCGCATGACACACAGGATCTTATGTTTGCTGACTTCTCAAATACGCATAGATGTTTTTGTCAAGCTCGGACAGCATTTTAACGATATATTCCCGCGGCTGTTCAAGATCGGTCATGATCCAATCGGCAATCACGGCAAAACAGCCGTTCACATGATAGCGAATGGCGCAGGTTAAAACGCTTTCGGGATAATCGGGTCCAAACTGTTCCGATAAAAACAAGCCTTCATAGCCGATAAACAATTTGAGCAAATTTTGATAAAGGCGGCTTGTGTTGTGAGGGCTGAATATCATTTTAAAATAAACGGAATGTTCCGACATATAGTTTAATATATCATAATAAAACTTCGTGGGCGATTTTTCATCGTGCTGAGTCAACAGGATGCCTACGTCGCTTAAAATTATTTTCGTCAGCTGCTCGTAAGCATCATATATATCCATAAAATGCTTGTAGAAGGTGACGCGATGAATATCTGCCTTGTCCGAGATATCCTGAACGGTAATATGGCGGAGTTCTTTTTCGGCCATCAGCTCCGCAAGCGCCGTAAAGATGGCGTTTTTCGTTTTTATAGTCCTGCGGTCGGGTCTTTTTTCAGCCATTAAATCAACTCTCCCTTCTGTAACCGATTAGATTATAGCATCAACTGCTGCAATTATCAAGTTGGCTACAATTGATTCATTTCTGTAAATTAGACTACGTCTGCCTGCCAATGTGTCAATTAGGCTACAAATCGTGACTTGATTGAATATTGTTTATTGTGAAAAAAACCATATACTATAAGTATAAGAATCTTACGGGGGTGTCAAGTATGAAAAAGAAGGGTATCAAAACAAGAATTATCGCTACAGCCTTATCCGTAATCACCGTATTTTCGGTAGTCTCAGTCACAATTACACCGGCTTCGGCTAACGCAGCAGCAGGGCCTTCAGTCTCCGAGAATGTAGTCGGAAGCATGGCAAAGACCGCCTTCGGGTACGTCGGCAAAACATTACTTAACGCAACGGGTATGAAGCTCGCCAATATGGCGATCGGTCCCGTATTTAACCTTATTTTCGGTTTGGACGACGATCCCTCAAATCAGGAAGTTATTGATGACGTCAATAAGCAGGCGGAGGAGATCAAGGCTAAGGTCAACGAGGTTCTCGCTGAGGTTCAGACCCTTTCGGAAAAAGCAAATAAGTATCACAGCGAAGAGATGCGTCAGCTTCAAATGATTGATTCCAACATCAGCACGATGGAATTCAGAAAGCAAACCGACAAAATTGCCGAGGATTACGCTAATGTTCTTAAGCGTATCTCTCAGCATAAGGATAATTTCACCTGCGATGGCATGGGTAAGCTCAACAACACCACGTACAAGACTTACAAGGAGATCATCAGCGACCCCGTTTGCAGCGTAAGCAATCTGCAGGCCGATTTTGACGCGATGCTCAGCTTCCTTAAGGGCGAGCGCAGCGCCAACAATCACGAAAATGGCTATCAACAGCTCACATCCTACCTGCTTGACAGGGTCATTGCCGCCGACAAAAACGAGCACAGCTATACAAATACACCTGATTACCACAAGGTTGTCAAGGGCATCAACACTGAGATAACCTCTATGGAGGAGCACGCTATCCTTGACTTTTTTGCCATCAATGTACTGAACAATATGGCAAGAAAAGTAAAGGAATATGAAATCGACAATAACATCATCACAGTAAACGCGGACGAAGCGCCTTATACAAAGTATGAGAATACAGCTTCCGAAATGCTCCAAAGCCTCAGCGCGATGGACGGTATTTTTACAAAGGTTATCGAGGATAACAATAACAGCATTCTCGACGTTGCTCCCTACACACTCAAAACCACAAATCTTAATAAATACACTACGGAAAAGGGCTGCAGAAGCTTTATCGACGCTTGGTCGCAGGGTATTGACTCGATGTGTGATTTTACCATCGACTCCAACGGAAGATTCATAACGGTAAAAGCTGACGCAACAAAAGGCTACAAGCTCGATGATAACGTAAAGGGCATCAATCCAAGCGGTGGCTTTGAGGTCCCCGAGCGCAGAAAGGTAGAATTGAATCTCGGCAGAGATAACTCGAACGGAAGCACATTTGACTCCACCGCTAAGTCCGACCTCAACACCTTCTCGGTTTCAAGCAACTCTGATTTTACGCTGACCTATACTTTCGTAAAGGGCGGCTGCCACGCGATTTATGTCCCGGACAACGCTGAAAACGCAATAATATACCATAACCGCGGCACCGTATACGCCACAACAGGCTCCGCGATCTGTATCAGCTCCGGCGCAAAAAACACCAACGCAACGATCATCGGCGATTACAATTATGACTGCGCTAGCGGATTTGAAGATAAGGGCAGCAATACAACAACGGGATATATCATCTTCTTTAAGATCGATCCCCCAAGCAGAGAGCCCGACTGGTACACCTGATTGTCCGACATAAAAGCAAAATAATCGAAGCTATTGACTTCAATGAGTTGGGGCTGCCGCAAGGCAGCCCCTTTTTGAATCCTATTCGGTTTTGCGTTGTTCCGTTAAGGACGTCGCCGTTTTGGAAATGGATACTTTCATTGCGAGGAAGCGGCATTCATGATCCCAACCGTTATTTACACCGCGTAGATATTCAGATCCCAGCAGGGAATGTAGGGGTGCTTGAGCAGATAGATTTGGTAGTCGGGGTTGATCTTGTGCAGGCGGTTGATCAAAGAAAAAAAGTCCTCGGTCCTGTGATAGGCGGCAAGGTTCAGCTTGGGCTTCAACGTCCGCAATGTATGTTCCGCGCCGCTGAGCATTTGTTGCTCCATCCCCTCGATATCGATCTTGATATAGGTGGGGGAGCCGTCGATCCTATCCACGGTCGTCACGGGGATCTCCACGCCGTTGGCATCGCCCAGCACCGGCATGCGGCCTGACTTTTTGCTGACTGTCATCGTACCGACGCGGTCGGCGATCCCGGCATTGATCGCGGCTGTGTTCTCGATATCGGCGACATGCTCACACAGCTTTTGGTAATTCTTCGGGTTCGGCTCGACGGCGGTGATGCTCCTATATCCGTCCGTATAGCGCAGGAACTCGTCCACCGTATCGCCGCGGTAAGCGCCAAGGTCGAGGTAGCGTTCCTCTCTGAGCCGCAGGATGTTTTTGAATACCTCGTCCTTTTCGCTTTCGATCGCATCAAGGTATTTCAGCTCGCCTGTATAGTAGAAGTCGAGAGCGCCCTTGAATACTCTGCGTGAGCGTTCATCCGCCAGCAGAGAATATGCCTGTCTGATCTCCTGTCGATATCGCTTGATGAAACGGTCATCCATGATGTTTTCCCCTGCAACGGGGATATTCGGGATCAGCAGCTTATGCCGCTTCGCGACATGGTGAATGTGTTCCATCACATCCGGCAGTGAGCTGCCGAAGCACAGCGCGATCATAAAGTCATCGAATTGTTCTTCAAAATCCCGTTGCTTTTGCACGGTGAATCCGCGGAATTCCTGATAGCGGCAAAAGCCGTCGCTTGCCATCACACCGACGGCTTTGATATTGCGTTTGTCAAATTCATCCAGCACCTTGTCGGCGCCGTTGCCCATCCCGTACAGGATGATCGGCTTGTCGGATTCAGAGAGCGCCGTCCATACGTTAGGTTCATTAAAGGTAAACAGATTATCCATGATATCTTACGGGTTGCACGAGGAGCACGGATGATAGCCTGCTTCGACAGCCTCTTCACGGCTGTCAAAGTTGACCTTGTTCTTCTCATTCATATTCTTGACGCCGCTGCAGTCGGGCAGATGGAAAACATGACTGTTTTTGTTGCCGATGTATTCTGCCGTCAGAGCACTGCTGTTCTTGTTTTCTGTATTGCCGATCTCGGAGGGCAGGTTGTCGTTAGTCGCGCTGAAGCTCAGCTCCCTGCCGTCGGTATAGGCGACGATCGTGCCCATCTGATCGGTGCGCAGGATCGTAGTGCCCAGTGTGTTGAGCTTTTGCATGGTCTCCTTATGAGGGTGACCGTAGTCGTTATCCTTACCGCACGAGATCACGGCATAGGACGGATCCACCGCCTTAAGGAACTTGGCGGTCGTCGAGGTGGACGAGCCGTGATGACCGCATTTGAGCACGTCGGCATGCAGGTCAACGCCCGATCTTACCATCTCATATTCGCTTTCCTTCTCCGCGTCACCCGTCAGCATAAAGCTGATGTCGCCGCAGGTGACCTTGGTGACGACAGAATAGTTATTGTAGTTGTCATAGCTGTCGGAGTTCGGCGCTAAAATCGTGAAGCTCGCGCTGCCGAAGGTGTAGGTGTCGCCCGATTTGGCGTCGATATAATTGATCTTCTTTTCCTCCACCGTTTTGAGCAGCTTGATCCATGTGCTGGTAGCGCAGTCGGTTTCCACGGTGATGAAATTCTCCGCCGCGATATCGTTCAGCACCGTCCGCATACCGCCCATATGGTCGGTGTGGGGATGGGTCGCGATAACGTACTTCAACTCATCCGCGCCGCGCTCATTGATGTAGCTCGATACCGCGTCGCCATAGCCGCGTTCTCCGGCGTCGATCAGCACAAATTCATCGTCGGATTCAAGCAGGACGCTGTCGCCCTGTCCCACATCGATGAAATGCACGATCAGTTTAGCGTCCGCTTCACCCCGGTCATACTGCTTGGGCGTATAGAGCTTGCATGAGCTGACTGTGAGCAATATCACAAGCGCCAACAAAGCGCATAGGATCCGTTTCATATGTTCACCCCAAACCTTTCCTCTATTACTATACAATATCAAAAGCGCCGATTCAAGATAAAATTTGACTATTGTGACAAAATATGGTAAAATACAGATATGAAAAAGTCAGTATCGTTTGCAGAGAATGTTACACTACGAAGCAACCCTCAGTCTGCCTTGCAGACAGCCTCCTCGTCGGAAGCGGCTTCTTCTGCGAAGACAGCAGACCCTTTTGTCCGCTACGCGGACATTTCCCCTAACAGGGGAATCTCCCCTTGTCCTTCGGACATTCCCCCAACGGGGGTACCTTAGGAAAGGGAGCCTTGGGCTTTGCAATGACTTTGTGATCATAAAGCGAGGTGAGATCATGGCCGCTAACTATAAGGGAAAGTATGAGATCGTGACTGCGGATGACAATCTGCCGGGTAAAGTGATGTTGTATGAAAAACCCGGTCGTGATTGCTTCACCAACAAGCACTGGCACAAGAATCTCGAGATCGATTATATCATCCGCGGCTGTATGTGGACGAATCTCGGCGGTGAGGACAAGGATCTTTACGGCGGAGATTACATCCTGATCAACAGCGAGGATGTGCACCAGACCTGCGGCAAGGTGCCCGATGAGCCTGTCAAGTATCTGGTGGTGCTGTTCTCCTACAATTACATCAAGTCGTATTTCCCCGATTTCGACAATTACTATTTTGACGTCAACAAGAATGAACAGACGCGTGCCCGTGTGCGCGATCTGCTCAAGGCGCTGGTATTTGAGGCGGAGAATCCGTCGGAGTTCTCTAAGCTCAAGATGTCCTGCGCGATGGCACAGATCCTGATGCATCTGTTCACCAAGTGCAGGGAGCCGCGCGAGCTCGACCCCGATGTGATTCGCAATGAGAACGGCCCCGATTACATCGCCAAGGCGATCGACTACATCAAGGACAATTACCGCGAGCGGATCACCCTTGAGGAGATCAGCTCCTTTGTCGGATTGACCCCGACCTACTTCTCGCGCTATTTTTCGGCGATGACGGGCAAGACGTTCAAGAACTATCTCAATTCCGTGCGACTGGAGAACACGCTGATCGATATTCAGCAAAACGGCATGAGTGAGACACGTGCCTCGCTGGACAACGGCTTCCCGAGCGTGAAGAGCTTCATCACGGTGTTCAAGAGCGTGTACGGCTGTGCTCCGAGCGAGTACGTCAAGATCTATCAGGAAGAAGCACCCATCGCGGAGATCTATAAAAAGTAAGGTGAATGAGAAAACCTCCCAAGACGGGAGGTTTTTGTTATGTCACAACGGAATTATAGAGCAAGAGAAAACCTTTTGTATGGCTGAAACGTCCGGACTCTATCAGACATTTCCAACAGCAGAAACGCCCGTCATTCTCGGTATGTCATAAATGCCGTACCCTAAGGAGGCGCTATTTTGCTTATTTTGTTTTTGAGGGGAGCTTGATGTTGATCAGCACAACGGACAGGAACACCAGTGCGACGCCCAGATAGCCGAAGGGGACATTGAGCGGTTCGCTGAATACCGCCGCGCCGATGATCGTCGCCACCACAGGCTCGACCGTCGCGATGATGGACGCAGTGCTCGATTTGATGTACTTGAGCCCGAGCGTATAGAACACATACGGCAGCACGCAGGATACCAGCGCGAACAACAGCGCGTAGCCTGCACTGCCCCCATCGGCAAACACCACCCTGACGACAGGGCGGACGTCCGTCACGCACAGGCAAAATATAGCCGAGAACAAAAAGGTATACAGCGTGATGGTGAACGGCTCATAACCTCTGTTCAGCGCGAATCGTGAGAAGATCGAATACAGCGCGTAGCATATCCCCGAGCCCAGTCCGAAGAGAAATCCAAGGAGAGTGACGCTGAGCGTTCCGCCGATCACACCCGTCGTCATGGCGCAGCCCAAGACCGCCAGCACCAATGAGATCGCCTTGGGGATCGTCATTTTCTCTTTAAAGAAGATCAGCGAGAACAGCATGACGAACGCCGGCGCGGTATAGAGTAAAACTGCCGCGACAGACAATGAACTTAATTCTATTGAAGAAAAATAGCAGTAAGTAAACAGCCCGACACTGATTACGCCCGAGCCGATGAAAATCCAAATATCTTTCAGACGAATGATAAATAACCTTCGTTTGTAGATCAGCACAAACAGCGAGAACAGCACAGCCGCGATCACCATACGCACGGCGACGGTCTGCATGGAGCTCAGCCCCATTTCGTTATACCTCCGCACAAAAATGCCGATACAACCCCATAATGTGCCGGCAAGCAGCACAAAGAAGACCGCAAGTTTTTTCTTCATGTTTCCTCCATTGTTACAGTGATGTACAGCCTTCCCCTTGAGGGGAAGGTGGGCAATTTGCCGACTAAGGCAAATTGGTCGGATGAGGTGAAAACCTATCCAATCAATCAGTAAACGGGATGAGACAGAAACGCTTCCACCTCATCCACCGCAAGCGGTCCCCCTTCCCCTCAAGGGGAAGGCTTTTATTGCATAAACGCCTGTATGCTCATTTTCTCCTGCGCGCAGGCGAGCAGGAGCTTCATATACGCGCACTCGGGGGCGATATCAGTGAGTGGGATCGCGCCTGCGCCGATCGCGTCCACCGTGGTTTGATAGCGCTTTCTGCCGCTGTGGAGCGGCGCGAGGAATACAGGGATCTCGTGATGCGCTTTCATCCACGGAACAAAAGGATCGGCATCCAAGGTCGCGCTGTGATACAACGTGTGCAATACCGCCCTCACGCCGTCCGTGTTGATCCTCGTATAAGCCTGCATGGGATACGGTGTCAGCATCAGGACATTGTCGCTGAGCCGCGGCAGATGGCAGCGGTCGAACACCCGTGGGATCTGCTGCGCGATATAGGAACGCTTCTCATGCAAAACGCCGTTTTCAAACACGCCGTAAGCGCCGTGGAAGCTGTCGAAATCATCACAATAATCCGCCTGCCTGAGATCGGTGGCGGCATGCACATACATCACGCCGTCCGTGTTGCGATACGGCACCATGATGCCGCATGTCCCCTGCCTGATCAGATCAACGGCACAGGAGAAGTTCGCGTATCCGTTGCTGTCGGACGCGGTCAGGATCTTGTTCGCCGCGACGATCATCACGGGGATCGGACAGCCGCCGAGCAGCAGCCCGACAAAGGACGCAAGATAGGCGAGGCTGTCGCTGCCAGCCGTGACGATCACGCCGTCATAAGCGGCAGGATCGACGTCGAACAGCGCCTTTGCCAGTGTATTGCAATCACGACACGTAATGCTTTCGCTGAGGATGTTCAGCGGATGAACCGTATCAAACGTTACATCTTTGTGTTCCGACAAATAGCGGTCAACGACCTCGCTTTTGCCGTCCGCGCGCACATTGATGCTGTCGCCGTCAAAGGACGAACCGATCGTGCCGCCGGTCATTATCAGTAAAACTTTCATGATATACTCCTATCGAAAGCCACCCTAAGGAAGCCTATAGAGAAGCCCGCCGAAAAGGCGGGCTATGTTACGCTTATTATTTCTCTAATTCCTCAAGAATGACTTTCTTGATGTTCGGGGCGGTAAGTCCGAAGATATCCAGCAGCTCCTTGGCAGGGCCAGAGTAACCGAATTGATCGTATACGCCGATCCTACGAACAGGTACGGGGCACTCAGCGGAGGTGACCTCGCATACCGCGTCAGCCAAGCCGCCGATCACATTGTGCTCCTCGACAGTGATGATCCTGCCGGTCTCCTGTGCCGCTTTGATGATGATCTC
>DGUQ01000104.1 GCA_002394725.1 Ruminococcaceae bacterium UBA4306 | reverse complement strand
CGTTTCGCTATCCGTGAGGGTGGTCGTACCGTAGGTTCCGGCGCTGTTATCGCTATCAACGAATAATTTCTTTAATAGAATTATCAATTGATGTACAAGCTCCCGATGCTTTCCGCGTCGGGAGCTTTTGCGTGGTGTAGGGGAGGGGCTCCTCCCGAAACTCAACCAACATGGTTCTCTATCCAACGCCCTGCCGTGGGAGCGCCAAGGCACTCCCCTACAAATCCTCTGCAACGTCTACTGTAGGGGAGGGGCTTGCTCCTCCCGAAACGTTGCCGATCCCTACTGATTCGCTGTAACGTCATTGTTGAGGAAGGGATTGTTCCTATCGAAACCAAATCATTTTTGTAACAAAACCGTATTATACTTGCATTTTTTCTCATTTCATAGTACAATCATTTGTGTAAGATTGTTAAGGAGGAAAGATGATGTTGAATAACGAAGATTTAGCAAATGAAGAGTATCAGGCGGAGATCATCACCCTAGAGGACGACCTCGGTCATGAACAGGATTTTGAATTCCTTGACGTCGTAGAGTATAACAATGATGAGTACATCATCCTGCTGCCCGTAGAGGGGGAGGAAGAGGAGAAGAGCGAGGTCATGATCCTCAGGATCGAGTCCATCGACGACGAAACCGAGAATTATGTCGGCATCGACGATGAAGAAACCCTGCAAAAGGTGTTTGATATTTTCAAGAAGCGTTACGAGGATCAGTTCGATTTTGAGGAATGATAACGCATAACGCAATAGATCATTTGTAGGGGACGGCGCCTCGACGTCCCATATTGAGAGATGACATGACAGATAAACGTCGACCAAGCCGTAAGCCGATGCGCATGAGCGGATATGATTACAATACCAACAATCGTTATTTCTTGACTTTTGTACAGGAAAAAGACGTTGTATTTTATCAGTGATCAGACCGGGGGATATCTTTAACCCTGCGATATTGACGTTGACAGAAACCGGAGTAATTGTAGATAAGTTTATCAAATCTTCGGAGAATGTACCCGGAATATTGGTTGATCATTATGTGATTATGCCTAATCATGTTCACATTCTTTTGACATTGATTCAAGATGAAATGGTTAGCGCAGAGCCTAACGACGGGTCGTCGAGGGCGCCGACCCCTACAAATTCGGTGATCGCACGTTATGTCTCCGGATTAAAACGACTTGTCAACCGTGAAATCGGTTACAATATCTGGCAGCGAGGGTACTACGATCACATCATCCGCAATGAGGACGATTACCGCAACACGTGGCTTTACATCAGCAACAACCCCGCCTGTTGGGCGGAGGATCAATATTATATCTCATAGGATTTGAGGAGGAAAGTATGTCAACATTCAAACGTTTATTACCCATTATCATCCTGTGTATCTTCGAGTTCATCGTAGGTGTGCTTGTTCTGACCAACGGTGAGGCGTTCTTCAGGGTGGTATTCATCATCTTCGGTATCCTGCTGTTCGTCGGCGGTCTGATCACCCTGATCAGAAGCCTCATGGAAGGCAGAAAAGGCGGTACCATGCCGATGTTCCCGATGATCCTGTCCCTGTTCATGATCGGCTTCGGCGCGTTCTTTACCGCGGCTTCCAGCGCTGTACTGGCTGTTATGACCGCGTTCACCTTGGTTGCCGGTATCATGATGTTCATCGACGGTATCTTCAAGATCATCGAATACTTCACCCTGCGCGGTGAGGGCGTCACCGGTATCGGTCTGCTGCTGTTTGACGCGATCGTTACCCTCCTGCTCGGTATCCTTCTTGCGTTCAATCCGTTCGCCGCTACGTTGGCAGAGTGGATCATCATCGGCGTTTCGATGATCATTTCCGCTGTGTTTGACGTGATTGCTATGATTGTTCTGGCTATCAAGTTCAAGAACACCAAGGTCGCCGTTGTAGATGTCAAGGTAGAAAAAGTCGCTGACGGCGCAAAGGAAACTGTCGCTGCTGAAGGCAAAGAAGTTCAGAACGACGCAAAATAAAAAAGATTCGTTGTTGCAAAAAGAGCAGCGCTGTAGTGTTGAGCTACAGCGCTGTTCTTATGTGTAAGGGAGTTTTCCAAAAACCGATACGTTTGCGGTTCCTATCCTGCAAGATGTACTAAAGATAAAACCCCCAGCTTTCACTGAGGGTAATTTCTATATTAGAAATATAATTGCTTGCTCCACTGTTAATAATGTGTTACATACACATCACTGCCTGATACGCCGTTGAGGAAGCGGATTGTTCTATGCAGCGTATCAAAAGGCGGAACTAAGACGCGCGCGTCATTTTTCTTTGGGGAAGAATTTCTCGTGGATAGCGGAGACAGCTCTGTCAGCGTCATCCTTGTCGATGATGACGGAAACTTTGATCTCTGAGGTCGAGATCATGCGGATGTTGATCTGCTTGTCATACAGCGCCTCAAACATCTTGCTCGCTACGCCTGCGTGGCTCTCCATGCCGGCGCCGACGATGGATACCTTGGCGATATCGTCCTCATAGTCAACGCCGCCTGCGCCGATATTGTCAGCGAATTTCTCACAGATCTCCTTTGCCTCGGCGCCCTTGTTCTTCGCAACGGTAAAGGCGATATCCTTGGTGCCGTCTCTTCCTACGCTCTGCAGGATGACGTCAACGTTGATGTTTCTGGCAGCGAGCTTTGAGAACAGCTTGAATACCATCCCGGGTCTGTCGGGAATACAGGTGACCGATAAGCGAGCTACGTCAGTGTCCTTCGCGACACCGCTGATAAGCATTTTTTCCATTTTTACCTTCTCCTTTACGATAGTACCGGGGACCTTTGTGTAGGACGAGAGGACCTCGAGTTCTATATTATATTTTTTCGCCATTTCTACGGAACGGTTGTTGAGCACCTGCGCGCCCAGTGTTGCCAGCTCGAGCATCTCGTCATATGAGATCTCCTTGAGCTTCTTTGCGTCAGGCACCTTGCGCGGATCGGCGGTGAATACGCCCTCTACGTCGGTGTAGATCTGACACAGATCGGCGTGCATGGCAGCCGCGATCGCGACTGCGCTGGTATCGGAGCCACCGCGTCCGAGTGTGGTGATGTCGTCAAAACGGGATACGCCCTGGAATCCGCAGACGACCACGATCTTCTTCTGATCGATCTCGCGCTTGATGCGGTCGGGATAGACCTGACGGATTCGCGCCGCGGTGTGCGCGGACGAGGTGAGGAAGCCTGCCTGCCAGCCGGTCAGGGAGATCGCCGGATATCCCATGTCCTGGATGCACATGGCAAGCAGCGAGGCGGAGATCTGTTCACCCGAGGTGAGGAGCATATCCATCTCACGGTTGGTCGGATTCGCGGTGATCTCAGCCGCCTTCTCGATCAGGTCGTCGGTGGTATCGCCCTGAGCGGATACGACAACGACAACGCTGTTGCCCTGCTTGTAGCTGTCGGTAACGATACCGGCTACATTACGTACGCGTTCGGCGTCCTTGACGGATGTGCCGCCGAACTTCATTACGATCAAACTCATGTTTTTCATTACCCCCAGTATTTAAGTTGAAAATGGAAAATGGAAAGTTGAAAGTTATTGAAAAATATCAATGTCATTAATTTCAAAACTGATTCTTCATTTTCAACTATCAATTATCAATTAGTTTACAGGAGAAAATGGAAAGTTGAAAGTTATTGAAAAATATCAATGTCGTTATTTTCTAAACTAATTTTCCACTTTCAACTGTCAACTTTCAATTTGATTAAAGGTCTCCGATGCGGATGACGGATTCGACGGTCATGCCGCTGAGCGCCGCCTTCTTTGCTTCAAAGTCGCTGAGCGTCATAGGTTCGGTGATAAAGGCGAGCTCGTTCGCCGGAGCATTGTCCTTCGTCAGGATATGGATCTCGCCGAACAACGCCTTTGCCTTATCATATGCGGCATTCTTGTCATCTGCGACGCCGCGGATATACATCGCGCGTACGCTCTCCTGATAGGGGAGGACGGAGCTGTTGTCCGAATCCGCCCACGAGAGGTACTTGCGTGATTTGAGATGCTTGATGCTGTCCACGATATCCGCGACGACCGCGGACGCGGTGGGCAGCTTGCCGGCGCCCTTGCCGTAGAAAACGACGTCGCCGGTGCAGTCGCCGCGCACCATAACGCCGTTGAATACGTCGTCAATATTGGCGAGCTGGCTTTCATTCGGGATGAACATCGGCGCGACGATGATGTCAATGGTGTCCTTGTCGAGCTTCTTGACGGAGCCGATCAGCTTGATCACGCCGCCCCAGACCTCCGCGTATTCCACGTCGGCAGCCTTGATTTTTGAGATACCCTCGGTATGTACCGCCTCGGGATAGATGTGCTTGCCGAACGCGAGAGAGGCGAGAATACAGATCTTGCGGCACGCGTCATGTCCCTCGACGTCCGCCTCGGGATTGCGCTCCGCGTAGCCCAGCTCCTGCGCGAGCTTGAGCGCTTCGTCAAAGCCCATGCCCTCGTGGATCATCTTGGTGAGGATGAAGTTGGTGGTGCCGTTGAGGATGCCGGCGATCTCGCTGACGTTGTTCGCGACCAGACACTGGTTGATCGGTCGGATGATCGGGATACCGCCGCCGACAGCCGCCTCAAACATGAAGTTGGCGTTCTGCTCGGACGCGATCGAGAGCAGCTCCGCGCCGTACGCGGCGACCAGCTCCTTGTTGGAGGTGACGACGCTTTTTCCCGCTTGCAGGCACTCCTTGACGAACTCATAGGCGGGATGTAAGCCGCCCATGGTCTCGACGACAACGCGCACCTCGATATCGTTGACGATGTCGTTAAAATCCTTGGTGAATCGATCCGCATAGGGAGAATCGGGAAATTCTCTGAGATCGAGGATGTGCTTGACGTTGATCTCCTCGCCGATCGCGGCAAAGAGCTTTTGCTTGTGGGTATACAGGATCTCCGCAACGCCGCCTCCGACGACGCCGTGACCCATGATCGCTACAGATATCATAATACTCAGATTTCTCCTTATCTTATTTAACCGTTACCGTTGCCGTTTTCGCCGCCTTGGCCGCCTTGACCGCCGCCCTCGGAGCTGCCGCCTTCGCCGCCCTCGGAGCTGCCGCCTTCGCCGCCCGAGGCTGAGCTATCCGCGCCCGAGGCTGAGCTGTCCG
>DGUQ01000031.1 GCA_002394725.1 Ruminococcaceae bacterium UBA4306 | reverse complement strand
ATGCTCCATCATCTGCTGGGCGTGCTCTCCCTGATCGTCCATATGGCAGTGCCCGTAGTGCTGATCCATATGCAGGGCGATGACGGCACGGTACTGATCTTTTTGTTCCTCTTCCTGATCATGGCGTTTATCGGCGGTGTGCAGCTGAGATACTTTCTGATCATGCTGGTGCTGCTCGCGGCAGGGATCCCGATATTATGGAATTATTTCCTCAATGAGGAGCAGAAGAGCCGCTTCACCGCGATCTTCGATATCGACGGCAACGCGATGAAAAACTACGGCTGGCAGCAGTATCAGGGCAAGGTCAGCGTCGCGTCGGGCGGCTTGAGCGGTACAGGGCTGGGCAACGGCGGAAGAGTCGCCTCGGGCATTGTACCCGAGCAGGAGAACGACTTTATTTTCACGGTTGCCGGTGAGGAGCTCGGCTTTATCGGCTGTTTGCTTTTGATCTTCATTCTCCTTTTGATCTGCGTCAAGCTGGCGATGAACGCGATTGCGGCACGTGATTACTTAGGCAGGATGATCTGCGTCGGCGTATTCGCGATGATCAGTGTACAGACGATCATCAATATCGGTATGGTACTCGGTCTGCTGCCGGTTGTCGGCATCACTCTGCCGTTCTTCTCCTCCGGCGGTACCTCCCTGCTCTCCGTGCTGATCAGTATCGGCTTGGTGCAAAGCGTACATTATCACAAGGACGCTCCCGACGCGTCACAGGGACTGCTCAAAACGAATAAATATAAATATATGACCCCTTCGATCTAATACTAAGTAAGCTCTATAAGAAAACGCACTGCCGTGTGACAGTGCGTTTTTTTATTTCTTGATGACTGTGACCTGATCGACCGTATACTGACCGTAGATCCAGCTGTTGGAATAGTCGCCGCTCAGCTCCAGCTTGAGCTTGACGCTTTGACGGGATACGTTCTCTCCGGTTTCCAGCTCTTTGATCTTGGCTTTGAAATCATCCGGGATATCGACGGTCAGCTTGATATCATCCGAGGTGATCTCTTTGATCTCGCTTTCTTCACCGAAGACCGTTACGCTGATATCACCCGGCGCGAAGACATAGGTGTAGCCGTCGTCATCATAGGTGATCTTTTTACTGATCGTGGTCTCCTTGTACGAGCTCAGATCCAACGATACCGCGGCCTTGGTGGGAGCGGTTTTTTCGTTTTCGTCCGCAATGATCTTGCAGTTATCGGGAGGCGTAATAGTGAACTCTTCCCTGTATTCCTCGTTTTTCAGCGTCGCAAAATCCAGCGTAGTCAGCGTCAGACCGTTCTTGTATTTATTCAGCTCTTCCTGCTCGCCGGCGACCCTGACAGCGGACGGAGATACGCTCGCCTGTACCTTGACGCCGCTCGGTTTATTTTTGAATTCGGTTTTCAGATTGACTTTCGTGATCGGAATCAGCTTGGCGGTGACGCTCACATTATTGACGGAGGGAGTGAAGTAAGAATCACTGAGCTCCCTGCCCTCGCTGTCCTTATAGATGAATTCCTTTTTGACGGTTCCTTCCTCGGTGATCTCGCCGTGTACCTCAACGGTCGAGATCTCATTGATCTGAGACTCGGGACCATTGATCTTGACCTTGGTCTGAGAGAGCGAGAGGTTGGCGTACATAGTATTATCGGTGTTCTTAAAGGTACAGGAATTCACGATATCAAACTCTTTTTCGAGCGGCTGATCGACATATACCATGAGGGACGAGGGTGAGATAGACTGGACCTCGTAGTTTGTCAGTACGCCCGACTTTTCATAATTCAGCGATACCATGTATTCCTGCGGCGATATCGCGGCGTTACTGGGGATATTGATCTTGCCGGTGATGTCGATATTCTCCGGCTTTAAGGAGCCGACAATGATCGCGTTGCCCTTGACCTCAACACTTACCAACGGATTGCCTGCGTCATCCAGCGAAATACCGTAATACTTATCCAGAAAATAGGTGTAGTCATAATCCGACTCGGGCAGATTGATGGAGACGGGGACGTTTTCGATGGTAGTGGTTTTGATGTTGGTATCGGATACAAAGGATACGACGATCCATGACGCAAACGAAAGGACAAAGGAGAGAATCAGCAAAAAGATATTCGAGGAGAATAATCTCGATAAAAGGCTTTTATTCTTTTTCATTCTTCTTCTCCTTTCGCTTATTGAAAAGAGCAGCAAGCAGGCCGGAGTTATTGTCCTTGTCGCCGACAACGATCAATTCAACCAACCTGTTATAAAGAGCGTCGCGATTAAAATCGCGCGTCAACATACCGTTGAGCGCAATGGAGATGTTGCCCGTTTCCTCTGACACCACGACGACGACAGCGTCGCTTTCCTCTGTCATACCGATCGCGGCACGGTGTCTGGTGCCCAGATCCTGACTGATGTTGAGGTTATCAGTCAGGGGCAGGATACAGCCTGCCGAGAGGAGCTTTCCGTCACGGATAATGCTCGCGCCGTCATGCAGGGGCGCTTTGTTGAAGAAGATGTTGCCCAAAAGCGCCGGAGAAACATCACTGTTGAGGATGGTGCCCGTGTTGGCGATATCACCCAGCGGTGAATCGCGCTCAAACACGATCAGCGCGCCTGTCTTGGATTTTGAGAAAACCGCGCAGGTATCCGCTACATCGGAGATCGCCTTGTAGACCTTATCCTCCGGGTTCTGCACCGTTGAGGACATAAAGCTGCGCAGCCGTCGGTTAGAGCGTCCCAGACGTTCCAGACCGAGTCGCAGCTCCGGCTGGAATACGACGATGAAGATGATCGCCCAGTAGGTGAAGATCGAGTTGAGTATATAGGTCAACATCGTGAGCTGGGCGATATACGCGACGCCGTAAACCGCCAAAAGGATCAAGAAACCCTTGACCAGCTGACCGGCACGGCTGTTGCGGAACAATCGTAACAGATAGAAAATAATCAGCGCGATAATGACAACGTCGATCAAATCCTTGATGGTAAAGGTTTTGAGCGTGCCTATCAACCGCGTTATAAAGGTAGCTTCCATATATTCGTCCTTCCGAATCGCTTTTTGCATTCCTGTTATTTGTAATCACATACGAATTCCATATACAAATTCATTCTAACATACGTCCCCCGTGATTGCAAGGCGAATCCACGGATTTTTCAAAAAGATTTCACATCATTACTTGATTCGACTCAGCGCGCGATAAAGGATGTTCGTTTCTTCTGTCGAAGTAAATACCGATGGCGCGATCCTTACAACACCTCTGTCGATCGTGCCGAGCGCTTTGTGCGCCAAGGGAGCACAGTGCAAGCCGCCTCTTACGGCGATTTGATACTGCTGTGAGAGCTGTTCGGCAAGTGTTTCACTGTCTGTACGATCAGCGGTAAACGCCAATACCGGCGCATATACATCCTCCCTCTCATCAACCCTGCCGATAAAATGAAGGTGCTCATGCCGGCGTAAGGAGCGATACAGTCGATCGATCTGCCGTGATTCCTGATGATAGATACGATCCATACCGCGCTGCCGCACAAAGTCCACTCCGGCTTTCAGCCCCAAGATACCGCTGATATTCTGAGTTCCCGCCTCCAGTCGATCGGGATAGAAATCGGGCATTTCGGGCTGTGTGGAGACGCTTCCCGTGCCGCCCGCGATCAGCGGCGCAACGATATTATCATTACCGATCAACAGCAGTCCTATTCCCATCGGACCGTAAAGATACTTATGTCCGGGACAACAGACAAAGTCGTACCCGTCATTGACCATGTCGATCGGGAAAACGCCTGCGCTCTGTGCCGCGTCCAGACAAAACAGGATCCCATAGCTGTGCGCCAGCGCGCAAAGCCGTTCTGTCGGCAGACGGTACCCGATGACATTGGAGGCGTGGGTACACAGGATCATCCGTGTGTTTTTGTTGATCGCTTGACGAAAATGATCGATCGTCGCTTCATCGTCGCCGATCACCACCTCGGCGATATCAAAGGTGATCTCCCCTCTTTTGCTGAGCTGATACAGCGGACGGTATACCGCATTGTGCTCTAAGGATGAGATAATGACATGATCGCCGTGCTTGAGGGCGCCCTTGATGACCATGTTGATCGACTGGGTACACCCGGGAGTGAAAATGACAGCCTCGGGTGACGATGCGTGAAAGAATTCAGCGATCGATTCTCTTGCCTCATATACCTTTTGCGCTGTTTGGAGCGATTGCCGATAGCCTCCCCTGCCCGGGTTGAAGCCATAGACTGAAACCGCGCTTTGTACGGCACGGATCACCTGAGGCGGCTTTGGATAGGTGGTCGCGGAATTGTCGAGATAGATCACGGCTTTTCTCTCTCCGCGCGGCCGAGGACACGGATCCCCCTCTCACGCAACAGCTTTTCCGCCCGATCGGTTTGATGCGGCACAAACAGGCAATAGCCGCAGGATTTGACGCCTGTATTCTTCGGTGTGCGCTGGATATAGGATCGGATCTGATATTGTTCTAAAATACTCTTTGCCTTCATCGCGTAGGTCACGGAGGGCACGAGTATCAATTCTTTATTCATAAAAAACACCTCTGTTCCCTATCAGTCTATGATAGAAAAACAAAGGTGTGACGCGTGCGTCTTTTTCTGTTTTTAACTAAAAACAAGATGATTTTTTGAGAAATACTATCAGCCCTTTAATACGTCGGACATATCGTACAGCCCTGAGGGCTTGTCCTTCATGTATACGGCGGCATTGACCGCGCCCGCGGCAAATACGCCCTTGCTCTGCGCCTGATGCTTCAGGGAAACGACCTCGTCATGTCCGGCGAAGATGACCTCGTGCTCGCCGACGATGGTACCGCCGCGGATGGAATGGATACCGATCTCGTTGTGCGCACGCTTTTTGCGATACGCGTGACGGTCATAGACATACTGTGCGTCGCCGATCTCCTCGTTGATCGCGTCGGCGATCATCAAAGCAGTGCCCGAGGGGGCGTCGATCTTGAGATTATGGTGCTTTTCCACCACTTCGATATCAAAGCTGTTGTACAGCACCTTCGCCGCCATTTTAGATAACGCGATCAGCACATTGATACCCAGCGACATGTTGCCGGAGTAGAATACGGGGATCTTGTTCGCGGTATCCTTGATCTTCTGCACCTGCGCGTCGGAAAAGCCTGTGGTACAGATGATGACGGGAGTCTGATTGTCGAGAGCAAAGGTCAGCATATCGTCCAGCACCAGCGGATTGGAAAAATCGATGATGACGTCGGGCTTTTCCTGTACATCGACAAAGCAGTTGTATACGGGATAGGTCTTGTCACCCTCGGCGATATCGACGCCGCAGGTGATCATCACACCCTCGCGCTCATTCACGCAGGCTTCTACCGCCTGTCCCATTTTACCGAGACAGCCGTTTAAAAGTATCTTAACCATATATAAACCTCCTTATAAGGGAACAGGGCGATAAGCTCGCCCTGTAGTGTTATTATGCGTATTTACCGATCAGGTTGTACTTTGCCAGACAATCCTTGAGATCGTGATAACCCGAATAGCTCATGGGGACGAGCGGCAGTCTGCACTCGCCCGCGTTGAAGCCGATCAGGTTCATGGCAGTCTTGACAGGGATCGGGTTGACGTCGGAGAACATGATGTCCATCAGCTCGACGTAATGGAAATTCATCTTGGACGCTTCCACAAAGTTGTTGTTCAGGCACAGCTCGCAGATCTCGTGCATTTCCTTCGGGCAGAAGTTCGAGAATACGGAGATAACGCCCAAAGCGCCCAGTGACATAAAGGGTACGGTCTGGTCGTCGTTGCCGGAATAGATATCCAGCTTGTCGCCGCACAGCGAACGCGTTTGTGATACGCTGGAGATATCGCCGTTCGCTTCCTTAGTGGCGACGATGTTCTCATGCTTGCACAGCTCCGCGTAGGTTTTGGGCTTGATGTTACAGCCGGTACGCGAGGGTACATTGTACAGGATCATCGGCAGATCGATATTGTCCGCGATGGTGGTGAAATGGCGGATCAAGCCGTTCTGTGACGTTTTATTATAGTAAGGTGTGACGGATAACAGCGCGTCCGCGCCGCTTGCCTCGGCGGATTTGCTCAGCTCGATCGCGGTAGAGGTATCATTGGAGCCTGTACCTGCGATAACGGGGATACGACCGTTGATACGCTCGCATACAAAGGACAATACCTCGCAATGCTCCTTGACGGTCAAGGTAGCCGCTTCACCGGTAGTACCGCACGCGATGATCGCGTCGGTACCGTTCTCGACCTGGAACTCCAGCAAACGAGCCAGTTCTTCGTAGTTAACAGAACCGTCGCTGTGCATCGGGGTGATCAGCGCAACGCCTGCACCTGTAAAAATATGCTTGCTCATAAAGAATCCTCCTAATAAATGTGATATAAAGGAGTATTAAGATTCAATGATTATTCCCTAATCACTGACCAATAATCACTCAAATTCAGTCCATGTAGCCTTCGGCACAAAGCAGCT
This sequence comes from Ruminococcaceae bacterium UBA4306, assembly GCA_002394725.1. Lineage (GTDB taxonomy): Bacteria > Bacillota > Clostridia > Oscillospirales > Acutalibacteraceae > Ruminococcoides. The sequence continues at coordinate 18,442 of DGUQ01000031.1, read as the reverse complement.
CAGCCATCAGGACCGCGCCGCCTGCAGCGCCGCGCAGGGTGTTGTGCGACATGCAGACGAACTTCATATCATACTGGGTATCGGGTCTGAGTCGACCGACGGATACCGCCATGCCGCCCTCGAGCATACGCTCGGACTTGATCTGAGGTCTGTCGGGTTCGGTGAAATAATGCAGGAACTGCTTGGGAGCGGACGGGAGCTCGAGCTCCTGTGCTCTGCCCTTATAGTTGTTCCAGATATCAATGATCTCCTCCACGCTCGGCTTATCCTCAACGCCGAAGTCGATGAATACCGCGGCGGTGTGACCGTCCGAGACGGGTACACGCAGGCACTGTGAGGTGATCGCGATATCGTCCGCGTTGACAATCTTGTCGCCCTCGATATGACCCCAGAGCTTTAAGGGCTCCTGCTCGCTCTTCTCTTCCTCGCCGCCGATGTACGGAATCAGATTATCGACCATCTCCGGCCAACGCTCAAAGGTTTTACCGGCGCCGGAGATCGCCTGATAAGTACAGGCAAGCACCTTGTTGACCTTGTATTTCTCTTTTAACGGATGGATCGCCGGAACATAGCTCTGCAGAGAGCAGTTGGACTTGACAGCGATAAAGCCGCGCTTGGTGCCCAGACGCTTTCTCTGCGCGTGGATGATCTGAGCGTGCTCGGGGTTGATCTCGGGAACGATCATCGGTACATCGGGTGTACCGCGGTTCGCGGAGTTGTTGGATACGACAGGGCACTCAGCCTTGGCGTATGCCTCTTCGAGCGCCTTGATCTCATCCTTCTTCATATCGACCGCGCAAAAGACGAAGTCGACCTTTGCGGCGACTGCCTCTACGTCAGCGGCGTCCATCATGACCATATCTTTGATGTTTTCGGGGATCGGAGCGGTCATCGCCCATCTTCCCTCAACAGCCTCGGCATAGGTCTTGCCTGCGCTGCGCTTGGATGCGGCGATCGCGGTGACATTGAACCACGGGTGATTTTCAAGCAAGAGAGAGAATCTCTGCCCCACCATTCCCGTGGCGCCGATGATTCCGACATTGTACGTTTTCATATTATATACCTCCCATTTTCAAAAAAACAGTTGAGTTTTTTTTAATAATAATATATTATATGATAGGTTGACTGAAACAGAAGTACCCTATTTATCAATCTATAATATACCATTCTGTTATTGATTTGTCAATTTCAATTGTGTAACAAACTGTGTTTTTGAGGAATAATTATGAAAACAAGTGATTTTTATTATGACTTACCGCAGGAGCGGATCGCGCAAACGCCGATCGAACCGCGTGATCACTCGCGGTTGATGGTACTGCACCGCGAGAATGACGAGATCGAGCACCGTCATTTTTATGAGATTCTCGACTATCTTGACGAGGGCGATTGCCTGATCGTCAACGATTCCCGTGTTATCCCGGCGCGTATCTACGGCGTCAAGGAGGATACCGGTGCAAAGATCGAGTTTTTGCTGTTAAAGCAGCTCACCGGCAACCGCTGGGAGACCTTGGTCAAGCCCGGTAAGAAAGCAAAGATCGGCGCGAGGTTCATTTTCGGTGACGGACTTTTAAAGGCGGAGGTCGTCGATATCATCGAGGACGGTAACCGCATCGTCGAATTACAGAGTGAAGAAAACATCTACTCTACTCTCGACAAGATCGGTCAAATGCCTCTTCCCCCTTATATCACAGAAAAGCTCGAGGATCAGGAGCGTTACCAGACGGTCTATTCCCATGAGCTCGGTTCTGCCGCCGCTCCGACGGCAGGTCTGCATTTTACCAATGAACTGCTCGACAAGATCCGCGGGAAGGGCGTGAACATCGGATATGTGACGCTCCATGTCGGACTGGGCACGTTCAGACCCGTCAAAGTCGATGACGTGACCAAGCATAAGATGCACAGTGAGCATTATGAGCTCCCCGAGGAAACCGCGGAGCTGATCAAGAGGACGAAGGCAAATGGCAAGCGTGTGATCGCGGTCGGTACGACCTCCTGCCGTACACTGGAGAGCGTCGCGGCGAGCGGCGAGATCCGCGCCTGTGACGGCTTCACCGATATTTTTATTTATCCCGGCTTTAAGTTCAAGGTGCTCGACGGCTTGATCACGAATTTCCATTTACCCGAAAGCACGCTCATTATGCTGGTATCCGCCTTTTACGGTTATGAGAAAACGATGAAAGCATATGAGGTCGCCGTGAGAGAGAATTACCGCTTTTTCTCCTTCGGTGACGCGATGGCAATATTATAAGCAAAAGGAAGCATTATGTATACATTACTTAAACAAGAAGGAAACGCCCGACGCGGCGCGTTCAAAACCGTTCACGGTACGGTGCAGATGCCGGCATTCATGAATGTCGCGACCTGTGCCGCGATCAAGGGCGGCTTATCGGCGTATGATCTGCAAACGATCAATACGCAGGTCATGCTGAGCAATACCTATCACCTTCACCTGCGTCCGGGGGATGAAATTGTCAAACAGCTCGGCGGACTGCATAAGATGACCGGATGGGACGGCGTGATCCTTACGGACTCCGGCGGATTCCAGGTCTTTTCACTCGCGAAGCTGAACAACATCACAGAAGAAGGCGTCTTATTTAACTCCCATATCGACGGCAGGCGCATCTTTATGGGACCCGAGGAAAGCATGCGGATCCAGTCGAACTTAGGCTCTACCATCGCGATGGCGTTTGATGAATGTGTGGAGAATCCTGCGCCGTATGAGTATGCTAAGGCTTCTGTCAGGCGCACGACCAACTGGCTTCATCGATGCAAAGCGGAGATGGACAGGCTCAATTCGCTCGATGATACCATCAACCCTCATCAAATGCTGTTCGGTATCAATCAGGGCGCTACCTACCGTGATCTGAGGATCGATCATATGAAGGAGATCGCTCAGCTGGAGCTCGACGGTTACGCGATCGGCGGTCTGGCGGTCGGAGAACCTGCCGAGACGATGTATGAGATCATTGAGGCGGTGGAACCCTTCGCGCCGAAGGATAAGCCGCGTTATCTGATGGGCGTCGGGACTCCGGTCAATATCCTCGAGGCGGTATACAGAGGCGTCGATCTGTTCGACTGCGTGATGCCCTCAAGAAACGCAAGGCACGGTCATCTGTTCACATGGAACGGTATCATCAATATCATGAATGCGAAATATGAGCTGGATGAAGCTCCGATCGATACGGAATGTGACTGCCCGGTATGTCAGCATCATACGCGCGCTTACCTCAGACATCTGTTCAAGGCAAAGGAAATGCTCGGTATGCGGCTGGCGGTGATGCACAATTTATACTTCTACAATACGCTCATGCGGAAAATACGTGACAATTTAGACGCCGGAACATATGAGGTTTTCTATCAAAAATACAGAAATATCCTTGATAACCGCATATAATTTCACTTAGCACTTGCAAAAATCATTCGTACCTGTTATAATATCTTGGAATAATTTGAAAGGAAGTTACATTATGTTTGGTTCAGGATCCGGCGCCGGCGGCAGCTGGTGGATCATCTTAATCTATGTAGGTCTGTTCGCGGTTCTTTATTTCTTGCTCATTCGTCCGAATTCGAAGAAGAAGAAACAGGAACAGGAAATGCGCAACAATATCCAGATCGGTGATGATATCACCACGATCGGCGGTATTCAGGGCAGAATCATCGCGGTCAAGGAAGAAGAGGACGCTTTTGTCATCGAGACAGGTCCCGACCGTACCAAGATGAAGTTCAAGAAATGGGCGATCTCCAGCGTCGATACCATCAAGGAAACGACTCCCGAGAAAAAGACGAAGGAAGATAAGCTCAAGGAGCTTCAGGAGCGCCGTGCCGCGAAGAAGGCGGCTAAGGAAGAAAAGAAAGCGCAAAAGAATAACGAATAAAAATTTTCACCCCTGCATAGTGTGTACAGGGGTGATTTTTTTATGTCTGAATTTGATAGAGATAAAGGGCGGATCGCGAAGGCGGTATTGATCGGTGTACTCAGCTCCGTTGTACTTGCTGTACTCCTCACATGTCTGTTCTCGGTGATGCTGCATATGATGTCGGGTATCCCCTATGATGTCATCGATTATGTGATGGTCGCGATCGAAGGTTTCAGCGTGTTGATCGGCGCGTATATCGCCTGTGTGATCGTAAAATCAAAGGGCTTGATCATCGGCGCGCTGTGCGGCGCGATCTCACTGTTGATCGTGTTTGCGGTCGGCATGAGCATGTCAAAGAATAATATCGGACTTTTGACGATTATCCGCAGCATCGTCATGCTGTTATGCGGCGTCATCGGAGGGATCATGGGTGTGAACCGCAAGGAAAAAGTGCGAATCAAATAAGATGACCTCCCCTGTGTGCCGAAAGGATCATGGGGAGGTTGATTTGAATCATACGGAAAAATCCTCGGGATACGGTGCGGTGAGCTCGATCAACTCTTTGGTGATCGGATGCGGCAAAGTAACGGATCGGCAGTGTAGCGCCTGTCGTTGAAACAGGTCAAGATTGCCGCCGTATAATGTATCTCCGGCTAAAGGATGACCGATCGCGCTCATATGACAGCGGATCTGGTGAGTCCTGCCGGTTTCGAGCCATACACGGCATAAGGTGTGATGTTCATAGGCATGAAGCGGCTCATAATGCGTGATCGCCCTGACGCCGTCCTCACGGACACATCGCTGTATCTTGCTGTCGGGCGCCGCACCGATCGGCAGATCGATGGTACCGCCCTCTGTGATGATCCCCTCGCATACCGCGGCATAGGTCTTTCGGATAGTCGAGAAAACCATGTTATACGCGATACGGTCCTTGGCGAGAATCACGATACCCGAGGTGTCCTTATCCAGACGGTTGAGCGCCCGAAAAGGATAGCTCTCTCCCCTCTTGTGCTGATCGTACATCACGATATTCGCCAGTGTATCAAGCTGGTGGATCTTAGTAGGATGTACAGGCATATGAGGCGGCTTGTTCACGATCAGCAGCCGGTCGTCCTCAAACAGAATATCGAGCTTGCCCTCGATCGGGACGATCTCGCTTTGCTCCTCTCGCGGCAGACGCACCTTGACGGTATCGCTTTGATGCAGGATATCATGCGCACGGAGCTCAGTGCCGTTGCAGGAGATGCTGCCCCCACCGTAACGGATGACCTTCATGGAACGCGCCGACAAGCCGCATATCCGCCGCAGAAAGCTCTTGAGCGTAATGCCGTCGTCAGCAGGCGTTACCGTAAACTCATAGTATCCGATAGGCATAGCGCAGCACCAGATAAATGATGATGAGTTCCGCGAAGAAAATCAGCGGAATCCCGAGCATAAACTTCGGTTTTTGTGTTTTGTGTCGGATCAGCAGCATGGTCAGATACATGGCTGGCGCTCCGCCGAGCGCGGATAGCAACAGCAGGGTGCGTTCCTTGACGCGCCAATTGCCCTTGACAGCGGCGTGTTTATCATGGATCGTCACGATGACAGCTATGATATTGATAAGAATCAAATAAATATACAGAAATTTCAAAATAACCTCGGAGTGATTGAATGTTCTATAAAAGAATCATACCGTTTGTATTGTCGTTTGTGTTTTTGGCAGGCTCCATCCTGTATGTGTCGGGATCGGACAAGGCGCTGGAAGATAACGCAAGGGAGCCGATCCAAGACGTCAGCAAGATCACCGTCGAAAAACCGAAGGAAGAGATCCGCGGCGTATGGGTGACTTATATGACGCTGGATATGGAGGGTGAAACAGATATAAAAGCGGCGTTCAGTGAAAAAATCGATACGATCATCACGGATATGGAGAGCGCTAAGCTCAACACCATGATCGTACACGTGCGTCCGTTCTGTGACGCGCTCTATCCGTCAAGGGTTTATCCGTGGTCGCATATCCTGACAGGGACACAGGGGGAAGATCCGGGATTTGATCCGCTCGATATGATCATCACAAAAGCGCATGAGAAGGATATGATGGTGCACGCGTGGCTTAATCCCTATCGGATCAGCACTAAGGATACGCCGTCTGATTTGAGCAGTAACCATCCATATGTCAAGGATCCGTCGATCGGCGTGGAGATCGGCGGCAGTCGGTACCTCAATCCGGCAAAAGAGAAAACGATCGATCTGATCACAGACGGCGTCAAGGAGATCGTAGAGAAGTATGATGTTGACGGCGTCCAGTTTGACGACTACTTTTATCCGCCTGACTGCGGCGACTTTGACAAGGCTGATTATGACGCCTATTGTGCCGAGAGCGACGCTCCCCTATCCTTAGAGGAATTCCGCATGGAAAATGTCAATCGGATGCTCAAATCGGTGTATACAGCGGTTCATTCCATCAAGAATCATGTGCTGTTCGGCGTATCGCCGCAGGGCAACATGAAGAATAACGATAAGCTCTATGCCGACGTAAAGAAGTGGTGCGGCGAGAAGGGATATATCGACTATATCTGTCCTCAAATCTACTTTTCGCTGGATAATCCCGCGCTGACATTTGAGGACGGCTTGCAGGATTGGCTTGATACGGAACGCCATGACGGATTATCATTATATATCGGGATCCCTGCCTACAAAGCCGGCACGGACGCTGACAGCGGAACATGGCTGGATAATAATGATATCCTGTCTACAGAGTTATCGATCACGCGTGAGAAGGGGTGTGACGGATTTATGCTGTACAGCTACGACAGCTTCCATCATGACGATAACCGGCAGGAAATCGAAAACGTGATACGGTATTTAAATGAATAACGCGGACTTATATCAATTCACCGACGCAGTAATCGTCGCATGCTTCGGTGATTTTGACGTCAAATATTTCCCCGGAAAGGATCCGGTCATCCTTGACGCGCACTTTAGTGTAGTTTTTGGTATACCCTTCCATCATGCCGTCTTTTGAATGGGTCTCAAATAATACGGGCTCTGTCAAGCCGACCTGACTTTGCATAAAACGGCGCTGTTGCTCGATCGTATGCGCGATCATGATATCGGCGCGCTCATGCTTGAGGTGTTCATCGATATGACCGTCCATTTTGTCGGCGGCAGTCCCCTTGCGGCGTGAATATGGGAATACGTGGGTTTTGGCAAAGCCGATCTCATCTGTGAAGCTGACAGAGGTGTTGAAATCATCCTCACTCTCCCCTACGAATCCGACCATGATATCGGTGGTGACGGAGGGGTTACGGAACAGTCGGCGGATATCCGCAACGATACGCGCGTATTCCGCGGTGTCGTAATGACGGTGCATACGCTTTAAGGTCGCGTCACAGCCTGCCTGTAAGGAAAGATGAAAATGCGGACAGAACTTCGGCTCTTTCGCCAGCGCGCTCAGAATATCACCTGTCATGCGTTCCGGCTCGATAGAGCCCAGACGCACACGTTCTATTCCTTCCGTTCGGCAAACGACCTTGACCGCGTCATAGACGTTCAGCTCCCATTCCTGACCGTATGCTGAGAGGTTGATACCGACCAAGACGATCTCCTTGAAGCCGTTTGCTGACAGCGCTTCCGCCTCGTGCCGAATCTCATCCAAGGGCTTTGAACGCACTCTGCCGCGCGCGTACGGTATGATACAGTAGGTGCAAAAGCGGTTACAACCGTCCTCGATCTTGATACAGGCACGGGTACGCTCATTGAACGCGGCGATCCGCATCGGTTCAAACGCTTCCTCTCTTTGATGCTCACCGATACGGATGATCTGCCGGCGTGTCATCAAGTATTCATCGATCAGCGGAATGATATCTCTGCGCGCGGTGTTCCCCATCACGATATCGCAGCCCTCAAATACGGATACGTCATCCGGGAACGCCTGCGGCATACAGCCGCACAGAATAATGATGCTGTCGGGATTCTCACGTCGGACACGATGAATCAGCTTGCGGTTCTTCGCGTCACCCGTGGCGGTAACGGTGCAGGAGTTGACGATACAGATGTCGCTTTCCTGAAAGGATTCCGCCTTAACATAGCCTGCCTGATCAAGCAACTCCGCCATTACCTCGGATTCATACTGATTGACCTTGCATCCGAGCGTCATAATATAGTATTTCAAATAAAATCACCACGATTTTTGTCAGAATATTCAGCATTTTTGCGGTTGATAAATAGGATAAATAGTGTTAAGATAGATAACGCTTGGAGGGGTTACTATGTATAACACTAATATCACGATCAGCGGCATTGATAAGGCAAGAGCCTTTGTCGCGTTGACCGCAAAATATCCGCACATCAAAATCACACTGAATCATAATGAGTATTCGATCGACGCCCATTCCATCATCGGTATCCTTTCGCTGGATCTCTCTCAGCCGATCTATCTGGAAGCCGAGGGTGAAAATATGGACGCGTTCATCGAAGAATTAAAACCTTTTACAGTATAATGATTCGATAACGAAAAGTCAAATATTTCGTAAAGCGCCCTTTATCGGGCGCTTTATTTTCTGCAAACAAAATCAGGGGCTGTCGTGCGACAGCCCCTTTGGCTTATAGGGATCATTAAATGATGGTGCGACCTGAATGTTCTTCATCCGCCGCCCTTCATACTGACCGAAACAAGCGATAATTAATGTGTAAGTGAGCGCTTAATCTTCAACATAGAAGATCGTTTCTACTTTGTAAGGATTACCCATACCTGCCAGATAACGCTGGAGCAGAGTGACGTCGTTAGCTGTAACAGAATTCTTGTCGTTGATATCAGCAGCAAGAACGCCGTCAGCGGACAGAGATTTAATATTGGACAGATGGCGCTGCATCATGGTAGCGTCGAGTACGCAAACAGTACCGTCCAAATCAGCGTCACCGCGGAGGATCGGTCTGCCGATGGGCTTCTCAGTGGGCTTCTCGGTGGGAGCCTGAGTGGGCACATCATCGCCCTCGGTCAGAGAGGTATCAGCGTTGGACAGAGTCGCGACAGGATACTCGCCATAGTCCTCAAAGCGGAGATCACGCAGGATCATCGCGCCGACCAGCTCATAACCGCCGTTCTCACGGTTAGCGGCGCTGTTAGCGGTACCGTAATTGACGACCGTCTCGGGCATGGTACGACCGCAGTAGCCGCCGCACTCATTGAAGCCGTGGAACAGATGGCAGCGTCCGTAGGCGTCAACATGAGCCTTATCGGTATAAGAAGAACCAATGTAGCCTTCGTTGAACTTGACGTATTTGGTGTTTGCGGGTACGTCATAGGAATACAGACCGGTCTGACCGGAAACAGGGGTCATCTTATGAGAATCATAGGAGCCGATCTTGGTGGAAGCGGCGATGCCTGTCTTGCACATGACGAAGATACCGACAGTCTTTTGACCGGTGGTGTTCTCATACGGCCACTTCATGATGCTGTTGTCGAAGTAAACCTTCTTGGTTTCGTTCGGGTTCTTCTTCTTGATGTTGTAGGTACGCTCAACGGTCTTTTTGCCGTTTGTCGCAGTGATCTTGATATCAACGCTCTTGCCGTAAGGAATAGTGCTGTTGAGGGTGAAGGTCTTGGAAGTGTCGGTAACGGTCTTAGCGGCAAGGTTAGAGACCTTGATGTCATAAGAGGTAGCGTTCTTGACGTCAACCTTGATGGAAGCGGTAGTGCCGGTGTAACGGCTGAGAACCTCGGGAGTCAGCTCAACGTTGTTCAGAGAGAGCTTGATCTCGGGCGCGGAGTTGTCGGCAGTGGTGTTGTAAACGACCGCAACGCCGGTGGAACCGATGTTACCGGTGATCTTGCCGCCGGATACGGTGAAGCTGTTGCCGGAAACCTGATCCTTATAGGTACCGTTCGCCATGGAGCAAGCCTGATTGACTGCGCCTGCGGAACCGTTGAGGTCAACGATCAGCATACCGGTAGTGCCGCGCTGTACGAACAGCTTGGAGCCGTTAGCCTTAACGTCTTCTGCCTGACCGGCGAAAGCGTTCTTGAAGTGGTTGACCGCAACGACAGTCGGGTCTTTCCATGTCTCAGCGGAGCCGGGAGCACCCATTAGATCATCGTACTTGATGAAGCCTGCGGAGTCGAGCGCCTCGTGCTTGGGACGGATAAAGAACAGCGCGGGAGCGTCCTTACGGCCGCCGATTGCTGCCCAACCGAGGATCTGCTGCTTCTTGGTCAGAGAGGTGGAAACGTTGGCGCAGAAGTTATCGTGAGATTCTACCCACAGAACGTTCTGGCTCTTGGAAGAGCCGCTGTAGCCGTAATTAACAAGGCTCGACGCGTTCTTAGAATTCAGCGCGCCGCGAACGGTCTGACCGTAAGCCCAGTCGGTGACGTTCATGTAAGGAGTGTAATTCGAAATACTGAATTTACCCGCGTTGTCAAGGATCTCACCGTAGATATATGCGTTGGAATTCTTTGCCTTGATCGCATTGGTAACGGTCGGCCAGTAGTTGGAGCCCTTGGAGTCTTTGGGTGTCTCGATATGCTTTGCAGCGTCGAAACGGAAGCCGTCTACGCCGTTATCAGCTAACGGATTGAGCAGGTTGGTGATAACATACTGCTGGAAAGCGGTATTAGCGGTGTTGATATCGGAGAGCTGACCGTCAAGATCGTTTTGCGTCTGACTGTCACGGGAACCGTCGCTGGCAGGAGTCGTGTGATTCAGCAGGTTGGAGTTACGGGCAAAGCCTCTGACAGTGGAGCTTACCTGAGAAACTTCCTGTCTGGTGGTGCAGTTCTGCAGATGGTTGGTGACAACGTCGGCGATGACCTTGATGCCATACTTGTGCAGCTCGGTGGTAGCAGCCTGAAGATCGTCCGCGGTACCGAGAGCGTTGCCGACGGTGAAATCAGTGGGCTGGTAGAAGGACCACCAGTCAGTCGCGTAGGAACCGTCGTTGACGGTAGCCTTTGTCTTCTGGATCGGAGATATCTGTACGGAAGTGTAACCGGCAGCGGCGATTTCGGGAGCATACTTCACGAGATCGCGCATACGCCAGTTGAACGCGTGCAGGATATTACCGCTCTGGATGTTGGGCGCAAGAGCATAGTCCTGTGCTGCAGTCGACGCAGTATCCTTGTCGGCAGCAGAGAAAGTGCCGGGGATGATCGCGACAGTCAGCATCATGACAAGAACCATGATCAAGCTAACTACTTTTTTCATTTGCATTTTAAAACCTCCTAATAAAACAAATTGATCATTTGTCTTTTTTATTGTTGAACAGCTCAGACGCATTTCCGAACAGCGAGTGATCCTTTGCGTGGGTTTTGCTGTGCCCGGGATCATTCTCTGTTATTCCGGGAGCAGCGTCGTTTGCTGATAATTCCTTTTTCCGCGGTTGTCTTTGAGCCATATTCTCCATTGAAGCACGGATCACGGTAATCATTTTCAGTACTAAGAAAACGCCGTTGATATGGATGATAAAGAATATAAGCAGAGATGTATATGGTATCAATTATATTATATTCTTTTTTTAAGATTTTTCAATACATCACCACAAATTTAACAACAATTTTTGTAAATTTTTCACTATTTACTGAAAATGACCAGCATCACACGCTGGAATTCAACCGTTCTCTTGTATGTGGGAATGGAAATGCTCCGGAGCTGCAGGGTTAGAATAAACTCATTTGAGCGGTCTCGGGCAGATCGCCAAAGGCACCGCATTCCTTGAGCGTTTCGATCACGGATTTGCTGACCTTGGCTCGGGTAATGACGTCGTCGATACAGAGATATTCACCCTGCTTTGCGGCGTCGGCAAGCGCGAACGCGGCGCTCTCCCCTACGCCGTTGAGTGAACAGAACGGCAGACGGATACCGCCGTTTTCGATCACGAACTTTTTGGCTTCACTCTTATAGATATCGATCGGCAGTACCTCGATACCGCGCGCGAGCATCTCGTTCATGATCTGCAGCATCGGGATCTCAGCCTTCTCCTTGGCGGAGGCTTCAAAGCCCTTGTCGTTGATGCTCTTGATCTTATTGCGTACCGCGTCACGTCCCTTGAGGAGCGTAGCGCCGTCAAAGTTGTCGTTACGAACAGTAAAGTACGCCGCGTAGAATTCGATCGGCTTATGTACCTTGTACCAGCCGAGTCTGAGCGCCGAGATCATATAAGCGGCGGCGTGAGCCTTCGGGAACATGTATTTGATCTTCATACACGAGTCGATATACCATTGCGGTACATCATGTTCCTTCATCGCGTTCAGATGCTCCTCGGTGAGCAGCTTGGTGGATTTTCCCTTACGGACGATCTCCATGATCTTGAACGCCATAGAAGGATCGAGCCCCTTGTGCATCAGATAAGTCATGATCGAGTCACGCGTACCGATGACCTCGGAGATCGTGCAGGTGCCGTTCTTGATCAGATCGGCGGCGTTGCCGATCCATACGTCGGTACCATGCGACAGACCCGAGATCTGCAGCAGGTCGGTAAAGGTTTTCGGCTTGGATTCGACCAGCATTTGACGCACAAAGCTCGTGCCGAGCTCCGGCAGAGCGAAGGTACCGGTCTCTGAGTCAATGTCCTCGGGAGTCACTCCCAGCGCTTTTGGTGAAGTGAACAGGGACATGACCTCGGGATCGCTCATGGAGACATCCATCACGGGGATACCCGTATTCTCCTCCAGATAATGGTAGATCGTCGGAACATCGTGTCCGAGCTCATCGAGCTTGGTGATGGTATCATGGATGGAATGGAAGTCGAAATGGGTGGTGATATTATCAGAATCGCTCTTGTCGGCAGGATGCTGAACGGGACAGAAATCATAGACCTCCATGCCGCGCGGTACGACGACCATGCCGCCCGGATGCTGACCGGTAGTGCGCTTGACGCCGGTACACCCTGTCGCGAGACGATTCATCTCCGCCTTACGGAAGGTGCGGTTATGCTCCTCACAGAATTTTTTGACATAACCGTAGGCGGTTTTATCGGCAACGGTCGAGATGGTGCCTGCCTTAAAGACGTTCTCACGACCGAAGAGTTCTTCGGTATAGCGGTGGGAAGCGCTCTGCTGTTCACCGCTGAAATTCAGGTCGATATCGGGGACCTTGTCGCCCTTGAAGCCGAGGAAGGTCTCGAACGGGATCTCGTGACCGTCGCGCTCCATCGGCGTGCCGCAGTCGGGACAATCCTTGGGCGGCATATCAAAGCCCGAGCCGTATTCACCGTGCTCAAAGAAGATGCTTTTCTTGCACTTGGGGCACAGATAATGCGGACACAGCGGATTGACCTCCGAGATACCGGACATCGTCGCGACAAAGGACGATCCGACCGATCCACGGGATCCGACCAGATAGCCGTGCTTTTCACTGTCGGCAACCAGCTTTTGCGCTGTCATATACAATACGGAGAAGCCGTATTTTGTGATGGAGTTGAGCTCCTTATCCAGCCGCGCCTTGACGATCTCAGGCAGAGGATCGCCGTATTTATCCTTGGCACGCTGCCATGTGATAGAGGTGAGCTGTTCCTCGGCGCCCTCGATAAAGGGCGGAAAATTACCTGCCGGGATCGGGCGGACATAGTCGCACAGATCGGCGATCAGGTTGGTGTTATCGACAACGACCTCCTGTGCTCTGTCACCGAGATACGCGAATTCCTCCAGCATCTCCGCTGTGGTTCTGAAATACAGCGGCGCCTGCTCCTCCGCATCGTCAAAGCCCTGTGCGGCAAGGAGGATCATGCGATAATCCTTGTCATGCGGATCCATGAAATGGACGTCACAGGTGGCGACAGTGGGTTTGCCGAGCTTATCGCCGAGCGCCAGAATTCTGCGGTTCAGGTTTTGCAGGTGCTCCTCATCTTCCACGGCGCCGTCACGGATCAAAAAGCGGTTGTTGCCTGTCGGCTGGATCTCAAGATAATCGTAGAAGGACGCGATCCTCTCGATCTCTTCTTCACTCGCGTTGTGCAGGATGGCGCGATACAGCTCGCCAGCCTCGCACGCGGAGCCGATGATGAGCCCCTCACGGTGCTTCATCAGCTCGGATTTCGGAATGCGCGGACGACGGTGGAAGTAGTTTAAATGAGAATACGAAATCAGACGATAGAGGTTCTTTAACCCCACCTGATTTTTCACTAAGATGATTTGATGGTAGGTCGGCAGCTTTTTATAATCGCCGCCGACGATCTTCTCCCTCATATCGTTCAGATCGTGCACATCAAAGTCTTTTTCAAGCACGCGGACGAGGTTGAGGAAGATATTGGTGAGCATTTCCGCGTCATCGACCGCGCGGTGATGATTGAATTTACCCAGACGAAAATGCTTTGCGAGCGTATCCAGCTTGACGTTGTTGATATCGGGCAGGATCTTTCTCGCGATGGCGACGGTATCCACGGAGGTATAGTTATACTCCATGCCGTTATCCTGACAGACCTTGCGGATAAAGCCCGTATCAAACGGCGCGTTGTGCGCGACCAATACGGCGTCACCGCAGAATTCAAGGAATTGTTGTACCGCTTCCTTTTGAGAAGGAGCGCCCTTGACCATGCTGTCGGTGATACCTGTCAGCTGGATGACCTTCGCCGGGATCGGACGCTCCGGATCGGCAAAAGTTGAAAAGGAATCGACGATTTTGCCGTTTTGCACCTTAACGGCGCCGATCTCGGTGATCCTGTCATTGGTGGCGTACAGACCTGTCGTTTCAAGGTCAAAGCAGACGAAGGTATCGTCCATCGAAACATTTTGATCGCCGTCAACAGGGGTGCAAAGATCATCGATAAAGTACGCCTCGGTACCGTAGATGACCTTGATCTCCTTGCCGTCACGCTCCAGGGCTTCGGCGGCGTTCATGGCGTCGGGGAATGCCTGCGCCACGCCGTGATCGGTGATGGCGACCGCCGAATGTCCGAATTCAGCGGCACGCTTGACGAGCTTTCCGGCAGGCGTGATCGCGTCCATCTGGCTCATGTTGGTATGCATATGCAGTTCAACGCGCTTTTTCGGCGCGTTATCCACTACCGATACCTTCTTGACGGTAGCGATCGATTTCACATTGATGACGGTATCTCCGGCGAATTTATCGAATTCAACGTCACCGGATACCACGATGGAAGAACCTTTTTTGATATTCTCCAACACCTTACAGTTCTGGATGGTGTCAAAGACCTTCACGGTGATAGAGCCCGTGTAATCGGTGATATCATAATTGATAATGTTCTTGTCACCGGATCGGGTCACCTTGGTCTCACAGGCGAACACATCGCCCCAGACGGTCGCCCGACCGGTATCATAGGCGATCTTTTCGATCGGCATGAGCTTGTTGATGCTTTTGAGCACTCTGCCGTAGATCGGCTTGACGGAATTGCGGATGATCTGAGGATAGAGAGAATCGCCCTTGCGAATCTCGATCTCTGTCATGCTGTTGAGCGCTTCGGTAGCCGTGTCGGTACGCTCCTCGCCCTCAAACAGCATCGTCAGCTCCTCGATCTTTTGGCGGTCGATCTTCTTCTGCGCATTATCGATGCTTTCGGTGAACTGTTCATCATCGACGCTCAGCTCAGTAACGCCCGAAAATCGGACGTCAAAGCGTAAGCCGAATTCACGATAAATGATATCGCTGAGCAGGGTGTCAAATTCTTTTGCCTGCAACAGAGCCAGACCGCCGTGCGCCAGCTCAACATTCAGCCGATCCTCTCCCTCGCGGATCAAAACGGCGTCGTTGAGTGTGCCGTTGAGACTGGGAGTGTTGGATTTCAGCGCGGCAACAAGCTCGTCAAAATAGCCGACGTCAAAGGCTTCCGGTCTGAAATGAGGATGGATAATGACTTTATCAATGCCGATATCCGCCGCGGCGATCTTCTGTTGCGCTTCAAACAGTGCCGCGCGCGTCAGCAGATAATCGGAGTTCATGTCGATAATCAGTATTCGTCTTTCTTTATTGATTCGTATATTGTTGACTGCCGCGTCCGCCAGAGAGCCGTCGAGCTCAACCGCGTACGGCGCGAACACTTCACTGAGTTTGATCATTCATACACCTTTCATGGTTTTAGCATATAGATTTATTAACTCAAAGCTAAAGAATTATAACTTGTCTATCTCAGCCATCAATCGGTCGATCAGCTGCTCCTCGGGAACCTTCGCGATGATCTCGCCCTTCTTGAAGATCAAGCCCTCGCCGTTGCCGCCGGCGATACCGATATCCGCTTCCTTCGCCTCACCGGGACCGTTGACAACACATCCCATCACGGCAACCGTGATCGGCTTCTTGCATCCGCGCAGTCTTTTCTCTGCCTCGGACGCTAGAGAGATCAGGTCGATCTTTGTTCTGCCGCAGGTGGGGCAGGAAACGAACTTGACTCCCTCATCCCCCAGTCCAAGGGATTTGAGGATATCCTGTGCCGCGTAGACTTCTTCTACAGGATTATCGGTCAGCGACACGCGGATCGTATCGCCGATGCCGTCGACCAGCAGCGCGCCGATACCGACGGCGGATTTGATGATCCCCATACGACGCGTACCTGCCTCGGTAACGCCGAGATGGAGCGGATAATCGCACCGCTTATCGGCAAGGCGGTATGCCTTGACCATGGTCGAAACGTCGGAGCTCTTCATCGAGAGCACGATATCGTTGAAGTCGAATTTTTCGAGTAAGGATGCGTGATACAAGGCGCTGTCGCACAACGCCTCGGCGGTCGGATGACCGTATTTCGCGAGAATACTCTTTTCGAGTGAACCGGAGTTGACGCCGATACGGATCGGGATATTCTTTGCTTTACAAGCGTCGGCGACAGCCTTGACGCGGCTGTCATCGCCGATATTACCGGGATTGATACGGATCTTATCCACGCCGGCGGCGACCGATTCCAACGCGAGTCGATAGTTAAAATGAATATCGGCGACGATCGGCACCGATACCGCTTCTTTGAGCGCGGCGATCAGCCGGACAGCCTCCATATCGGGAACGGCGGCGCGGATGATCTCACATCCTGCCGCTTCCAGCTCCTTTGCCTGCTGCACAGAGCCTTCGATATCCTCGGCCGGTCGATTGAGCATTGACTGGACGCTGATTTTAGCGCCGCCGCCGATTTGTGTGTGTAGTGCGGTTACATAGTGTTTACTTGCCATGTTATCCTCCGCTGAATATTTTCCAAACGTCTTTGAATGCGATGACGACAGATAATCCGAGCAGCAGTACCAGTCCCACGGTGTTGATGACGCTCTCCACCTTGCGCGGTACGGGCTTGCGGAAGATCCACTCGATCAACAGCATCAAAAAGCGTCCGCCGTCAAGCGCCGGGAACGGCAGCATATTAACGACGCCGAGGTTGATGGTGATGACCATCATGATATAGACGATCGAGTTGACGGCGCTGCCAAAGCCCGAGGTGCGCAGGGATTCTCCGGCAACCTTAGTGATCGCCGACGCGATACCGACAGGACCTGACATATCGTTCAGGCTGAATTGTCCCCTGATCAGTCCGATCAAGCTGCCCCATACCATACGAACGACCGATACGGTATTGGAGAAGGTCTGCTCGATTACGGTGCCGAAGTTCTTCTCGATCGGCTTGATATAGAAGTCGATCCTGAGCTGCGGTGTGTCATCATCGGCGCTTTTCTTCAGCGTCAACAGATCGACATCCTTGAGATCGACCTTTTCTCCGTCACGGATGACCGTCATATCGGTACGAAAACGCTGACGGGTATCTTTTTCCTCGATCTTGGGGATCGTGTCGGCATGTTCCTTGCCGACGATATCCGCTAATGAATTG
Source organism: Ruminococcaceae bacterium UBA4306 (assembly GCA_002394725.1). Taxonomy (GTDB): domain Bacteria; phylum Bacillota; class Clostridia; order Oscillospirales; family Acutalibacteraceae; genus Ruminococcoides. The sequence goes on along the minus strand of DGUQ01000031.1, from coordinate 848 downwards.
TAGTATTCGGAGAAGATTTTGTAAGCCTCTTCTTTTGATTCAGCCTTTGCTATTTTTGCCTGTGCTTCCTGTAAGGAGGTTACCAGAGAGGCGTTCTGCTCCTCACTCGTCTTATCGTCAACCAGTTCTGTCGCGCGTAAATAAAGATCAAAGGCGCAATCCTCCTTATAGATCGAAAGCTCATGTCCGTCGATCTCGCTGACAGGGAGTGTGAACAGCGCGAAGGAAAAGTCGGTAGAGGTGTTGACGTCATAGTCGTTGATCTTGGTGATCTGATCACCGGGCTGTAAGCCTGTCACCGCCGTAAAGGAGCTCGGTGAAAACTCAGCGACGGTCGTAGACGCGAACTGCTCCTGCGGCAGCAGCGTGATCAGCATCAGGACAAGACCCAGAACGATATTCATAAAAGCACCGGCGACGATGACGATCATGCGCTTCCAGATCTTGGCGTTATTAAACGCACGGGGATTCTCGCTGTCCTCGTCCTCGCCCTCCATCGCACAGTAACCGCCGATCGGGAAAAGGCGCAGTGAGTAGGTGGTTTCTCCCTTGGTAAAGCTGAAAATCTTGGGACCCATACCCAAAGCAAATTCATTTACCTTGATGCCGCTCTTTTTCGCGGCGATAAAATGTCCGCCCTCATGGATAAAAATAATCAGTTCGAATAGCACTACCGCAATGATGATCAGCGCTATGGTGGTCAGTACGGTGATAAAATCATCTCCAAAATATGTTTTTAAATGTTTTGATAAACGAACTCGCGCGCCAGATGATCGGCAGTTAGCACATCGTCGAGCGTAGACGCTTTGCCGACATTCAGCTCATCGACTGCCGCGGATACCAGCTCG
>DGUQ01000194.1 GCA_002394725.1 Ruminococcaceae bacterium UBA4306 | reverse complement strand
TTCCGCGAGGCAGGCTTTGACATCGATGATTTCGGCAGCGGCAGTATCATCGTGCGGAGCGCGCCGCAGTATTTGCCGCTTGAGGATATCGAGCCGTCCGTGATCGAGATGGCAGGATATCTGTCCGAGCATAAAAAGGAGATCCGTTCCGAGAAGATGGAGTGGATCTATGCCAACGTATCATGCCGCGCCGCGATCAAGGGCGGCAACAACAGCACCGAACAGGAGCTGATCGCGCTCGCTAAACAGGTGGAGGATGAGGATATCCGCCATTGTCCCCACGGCAGACCCGTGTGCATCGTGCTCAAAAAGCATGAGCTGGAGCGAATGTTCGGCAGGGTGGAATGAGCATGCAAAATATCGTCGCGGTCATCGGACCCACCGCGTCCGGCAAGACCGCCTTATCCGTCGAGTTGGCAAAGCGCTTTTCGGGAGAGATCATCTCCGCCGATTCGATGCAAATTTATAAAACCATGGATATCGCCACCGCTAAGCCCACCGAGGACGAGAAGCAGGGGATCCCTCACCACCTGATGGATTTTCTCGATCCCTGTGAGGAATTCTCGGTCGCGCGCTTCTGCGAGCTGGCGAAAACAGCGATCACCGATATTGCCGCAAGGGATCGTCTGCCGATCGTCACCGGCGGAACGGGACTGTATGTTGACGCGCTGCTCGGCGGTATGCGGTTTGAAGAAGCGCAGACCGATCCCGTACTGCGCGCGACGATCACCGCCGAGGTCGAAGAACGCGGCGTAGACAAAACGCTCGATTATATCCGCACCTTCGATCCCGCGTCTGCCGAAAGGCTCAGTATCGACCGCAACCCCAAGCGCCTGATCCGCTGTATCGAGGTCTACCTGTCCACCGGCATGACCCAGACGCAGCTCAACGAAAAGCAAATGGGCAGCGGCCCGGCATATCGCGCTCTTAAGCTCGGGCTGACCGCCCGTGACAGAGAGTTTCTCTATGAGCGCGTCAACCGCCGTGTCGATGTGATGATGGAGAACGGTCTGTTGGAGGAAGCGCGGCGCTTTTATCAACATCAATCGGGCGATACCGCGTCCGCGGCGATCGGCTACAAGGAGCTGCTGCCGTATCTGAACGGCGAGCTGGATCTCGATATCTGCGTCGCTAATATAAAGCGCGCGACGCGCCGCTACGCCAAGCGCCAGATGACATGGTTCAAGCGCGACAAGTCCATCCGCTGGTTCAACATCGACGAGCTGAGCTTCGACGACATATTGAATGAAGCGGCAGAAATGATCAAAAAGGAATTTCATTATGAGTAAATCAACATCCAAGGCGCCCTCGGATCGGTCAAAGCTGACCAAAAGGATCCTGATCGGTGTGGGAATCACGTTGGTACTGGTCTATATCGTGTTCCTGTTTATCACAACCAACTTCCTCGGCAACAACAATATCGTGACCGAGACTGCGTTTAAATCAAAGGCGTATGACATCATCGAGTCAAAGGCGATGGTCGTCCGTAATGAGGAGTATCTCAAATCCGATGCGTCGGGCGTGATGGTCTACGAAGTCAGCGACGGCGATAAGGTCACCTCCGACGGCGTTGTCGCGACTGCCTATAACTCGCAGGAGGACGTTTCCAGGGTGCAGCAGAGCAAGGAGCTTGACGAGCGCATCGCCTATCTGAAATCGCTCAACGAGGTCAACAACTCGACCAACGTCGGTATCGATACCCTCAACAGCCAGATCAACGAGCGTATGGTCGCGCTGATGAAGTCGATCAACACCTGCGATTATGCCAACATGGATACCGTGGAGCAGAATCTTTTGACCTCTATTTTACGCAAGCAGCTGCTCACGGGCGATCAAAAGAACTTTGACGATAAGATCGCCGAGCTGGAATCTCAGCGCGCGTCGCTGAGCGCCGCCTCTCCGACCGGCACGGTCAAGGCAGGCTCAGCAGGCTATTTTGTATCGAAGGTCGACGGCTACGAGAATTCGTTCGACGTCACCAAGCTCGATGAAGTCACCGCGAAGGATATCGAATCCGCCGCTCCCGAAGAGATCGGCGAGAACGCTTATCTCGGCAAGATCGTCAAGGGCGTGAACTGGTACCTGCTGTGTCCCGTCACCCATGACGAAGCCACCGCGCTCAGCCATGCCGACGAGAACATCAAGGTGCGGCTCCCCTCGGCGATCGACGGCGAGATCCCTGCCAAGATCCTCTATGTCAACAATAACAGCGCCGATAACGAAAAGGCGGTCGCTGTTTTGCAGTGCAACTATATGAACGACGCGCTCTCCAAGCTCCGGCAGGAGAACGTCGAGATCATCGTCAATGAGTATGAGGGCTTAAAGCTCAGCAAATCCGCACTGCATGACGATGATATCACCTACACCGTCACCGATGACGCCGGTAACGAGACCGAAAAGACCGAACGCGTGCAGGGCGTCTATGTCCAGTACGGCATGGAGCTGGTGTTCAAGCAGGTCGTGATCGTCTACGCCGGCGATGAATTCGTCATCGTCAACGAGACCCCCGACAGGGGAACACTTTTAAACGGCACCACCGTTTCACTTTACGACAAGGTCGTTACAGAAGGAGGAGATCTGTTTAATGGCAAGATCATTAGCTGATGTAGAATACAACTATCGTGTAATCTGTGAGAATATCGCCCGGGCGGCACAGTCCGTCGGCAAGACCGCGGACGACATCACCTTTTTGGCGGCGACCAAGACCGTTGACGCGCCCACCATCAACCACGCCATCTCTCTGGGTCTGCGCTATATCGGCGAGAACCGGGTGCAGGAGCTGCTGTCAAAGTATGAGGACTATGACCTCGACCATGCCTCCTTACAGTTCATCGGTCATTTGCAGTCCAACAAGGTGCGCCAGATCGTCGGCAAGGTCGATCTGATCCAGTCTGTCGATTCCGTCAAGCTCGCCCGTGAGATCTCACGGTGCTCTCAAAAGCAGGGCGTCTCCACCGATATCCTGATCGAGGTCAACATCGGACGGGAGGAGAACAAGTCGGGTGTTCTGCCCGAGGCGCTGCCCGAATTGCTTGATGAGATCAAGGATATCCCTGCGATCAAGGTGCGCGGATTGATGGCGATCCCCCCGATTTGTGAAAATGCACAAGAAAATTGTAAATTTTTCGATAATATGCGGCATATCTTCCTTGACATCGGCAGTAAAAATATAGATAATATATCTATGGAAATATTGTCTATGGGCATGTCGGATGATTATGCCGAGGCAATACGCTGCGGCGCTACCATGGTCAGAGTCGGTTCGGCTCTGTTCGGCAAGCGCAATTATCAAATATGATAAAGGCTCCCTTTGGGAAAGGTGAGGCGTTGTCCAAATCTATGATTTGGGATACAACACCCATACAGCGGAGAGCTGTCACCGTATGGTGACTGAGGAATTGTATAAATTGTTTGAGCTGAATAATATTTTAGCGAGACACCTTAGATTGAAACAGAAACCAGAATATACAGGAGGAAACCGAAATGGCAGGATTTGTAGATAAGTTCAAGCGCATGTGGGATGCGCCGGATGACGAGTACGAATATAACGATTACGACGATTACGAGGGCAAGAACGACAGAGATAGAGACAGAAGAGCCGACAGCGATCCCGAGCCGCGTATACGCCGCTCTTCGGCGCGTTATGACGATATCGATGACGTCGAGCCCTCGACCCGTGACACGACCCGTCGCAATAAGGTCGTCAATATCAGCGCGACCGCCAAGCTCTCCGTGGCACTTTTCAAGCCAGAGCGCTTCGGCGAGGAGACGCGCAACATCGCGGATGAGCTGATCAAGACCCATACCGTTGTCCTCAATCTGGAGAACACCAACAAGGATATGGCGCGCCGCATCATCGACTTTTTGTCGGGCGTCGCGTACGCGAACCGCGGCAAGATCAAGAAGGTAGCCACCTCTACCTTTATCATCATCCCGAACAACGTCGATCTGACAGGCGACGATCTGCTCGATGAGCTCGAGCACAGCGGCGTTTACTTTTAAGTGATCGCGGAAGATAAGCTCCTGCTCGACAAGGCGTATGACGCGATCCATCTTGCCGAGCGCAGGAACATCCCCCGTTTTTTGGGCTTTCTCAATGAGCATGAAAGCCTGTATCTCAGACAGCATCTCCCTAAGAGCGCCGATATCCTTTTCTTCGGCGGCTATCCTGATGCCGTGCGCCTGATGATGGGCGCCGCGGCTGACGAGGACAGCTTTCCGATCACGGCGCTGGAATTCTGCTATCGGGAGCAGGATGATCTGCGGCACAGGGATTTTTTGGGTTCGCTGATGGTGATGGGCATCCGCCGCGATACACTGGGAGATATTTTGACAGGCAAAGGCAGGACGGTGATCTTTGTCCGCGACGATATCGTGCCCTTTCTTCTCTCCGGCGTCGATAAGATCGGCAGGGTAGGGGTCAAGGTCGGCTACGCGGATCCCGATGATCTCCCGATCCCCGACGATACCGAGGAGCTGCTGTTCACTCTCAGCTCACTCAGGCTCGACGCGTTTGTCGCCGCCGCCGCGCGTCTGTCGCGCGATAAGGCGGCACGATTGATCAAAAACGAACTGGTGATGGTAGATCACGTCACCGAAACAGAGGTGTCATCCCTGCTCAGGGAGGGGATGACGGTAACGATCAGAAAATACGGTAAATTTGTTTTGACCGAGCTGCGCGGTACCTCCAAAAAAGGAAAACTGCGGCTTTCGGTCAAGCACTACAGATAAGAAATACAGATTGCCGACACGCAATCAAAAATGGAAACCAAGGATAGGAGTGTTTATTATGTTAACAATTGACGAAATCAGAGAAGTCAGCTTTCGCCGTGCAGGCAAGAACGGTTATAACGCAGCGGATGTAGACGAATTCATTGACGATGTCACCGATACCGTCGAGCAGCTCTTGGCAGAAAAGAACGATTGCCTGCGCAAGATGGATATTCTGGCAGGCAAGATCGAGCAGTACCGCGAGGACGAGGAGACCGTCCGCAACGCTCTGCTCACCTCTCAGAAGCTCAGCGATACCAAGATCAAGGAAGCGCAGGACAGAGCGGATTATCTGATCCGATCCGCCGAGAGAAAGAGCCGTGCGATCCTCACCGAGGCAGAGATGGCTACCGAGCGCGAGAAGGATAAGTTCGAGGCGCTCCATTCCGAGACCGCCAAGCTCCGCTCTGAGATCATCGCGCTGTACAAAAGGCACCTCGCCATGGTGGAAGAAATGCCCAAGGAAGAGGACGTCAAGGCAAAGCGCGAGGAGCTCGATCAGAAGTATCCCTTCGAGCCGGTTGAAGACATGATCAAGACTCCTGTCGATGAACCCGAGGAGGTTGCCGAGCAGCCCCGGACTCAGCCCGAAGCGGCTGATGACGCCGACGTCAAGATCCGTCCCGAATTAAAGCGCGAGAGACACGATAAGTTTGACAAGCTCAAATTCGGCGACAACTATGATGTAGAATAATCAAAGGCTCATTGTAGGGGAGGGGCTTTGAGGAGTTGTCCAAATCTTTTGAGGTGCTGTCAAAATCTTGATTTTGGTTACAGCACCCATGCGTTAGCTGATTTGGTTTACAACTCCCATGCAACAGCGCTCCAAGAGCTGACTTGTTTGTCAGCGATTGGCTAAGCGCCACTGTGATCCTCCCACTATAATCGGGTGTGGGCAGAGCCCACCATTTAAAATCTATTTTGGAGTGTATGTGAAGATGTCCCAGGATTATAATCTGACCCTGAATCTCCCCAAGACCGAATTCCCCATGAGGGGCGGTCTGCCCAAGGCTGAGCCTAAGACGCTCGAGCGCTGGGAGGAGGAGAAGGTCTATGACAAGCTGATCGAGAAAAACGAGGGCAAGCCCAAGTATGTACTGCATGACGGGCCTCCCTACGCCAACGGCGATATCCACCTCGGTCACGCCTTGAACAAAATTTTAAAGGACTTTATCGTTCGTTATAAGAACATGGCAGGCTTCCAGTCGCCCTTTGTACCCGGTTGGGATACCCACGGTCTGCCCACCGAGCTCAAGGCGCGCGCTAAGGCAGGTATCGGTTCGTCGGCTGATATTTCTGTATTAGAATTAAGAAAGCTCTGCGAGGAGTTCGTCACCGGTTATATCGACGACCAGCGCAGCCAGTTCAAGCGTCTGGGCTGTATCGGTGAATGGGACAATCCTTATATCACCCTAAAGCACGAGTTTGAGGCGGAGCAGATCAAGGTCTTTGCCGAAATGGCGGACAAGGGCTATATCTACAAGGGTCTCAAGCCCGTATACTGGTGCCCCGAGTGTAAGACGGCTCTCGCGGAAGCGGAGATCGAATACGCCGAGGATCCCTGCCATTCCATCTATGTCAAATTCCGTGTGACCGATGACCTCGGCAAGTTCGCCGCGATGGGCATCGATCCCAATAAGGTGTTCTTCGTCATCTGGACAACCACCACATGGACGCTGCCTGCCAACCTCGCGATCTGCGTCGGACCGCGCTACGAGTATTCCGTCATCAAATGCGGCGACGAATACTACGTCATGGCGACCGATCTGTATGAGAACGCGATGGC
>DGUQ01000099.1 GCA_002394725.1 Ruminococcaceae bacterium UBA4306 | reverse complement strand
GGGGGTGGTGCTATGGAATATCTGGCATATATCATTATTCTATTGATTGTAGCAACAGGTTACATAGCGATCATAAAGAAATAACCGCCCAACTGTCTGGACAATAGTTGGACGGTTATCTTTAACTAAAAACTTTGCTTCAGGCTAACCGCTTACACGGTTTCCCTGTAACTTCATTATAAACGATAATACGGATTTGTCAAGTGGTCTGTCAGTGATGGCAGGCTTTTTTGATGTTATCAAGCCGGTTAACAATATGAAATCACTATTACGATGTTGTTTTAATGCTTTACAATCGATTGTATGTTTGCTAAACTGTAACTTGCAAGGAACTATCTATATACGGTAGGCGGTCAGCTCTCTTATTTTCGGAGGGCAGTGTCCCTCCAATACTTAGTAGGGGAGGGATCGTTATGCAATACGTGACATACAGCGAATTAATATCATTCGCTATGTTGATCGTCGGTATCATTACTCTCATATTTACGGTATTGATGTTTACGCATAAAAAATAACCGCCCCTGTCTGCAAACACGGCGGTTATTTTTCAATAACTAAAATGTAAGCGGCTAACCGTCTGTCGGATAGCTCCTTGTATCTATATTATAGCATATTTCCTGCCGTTGTCAATATGGCAGGCTTTTTTATTTGATACCGTAAAGTCGCTTGGCGTTCTCGGTGGTGACGTCGATCAGCTCCTGCGCGTCCATGCCGCGGATCTCGGCGATCCTCTGTGCGGTGTAGGCGATGTTGCGGCTGTCGTTGCGCTTGCCGCGATAGGGGACGGGGGAGAGGTAGGGCGCGTCTGTTTCGAGCAAGAGTCGGTCGAGCGGTACCGCCGACGCCACCTCGACGGGAACACGCGCGTTCTTGAAGGTGACCGTGCCGCCGAGGGAGATACTCATGCCGAGCTTTATCACCTCTTTGAGCATTTCGACCGAGCCGGAGTAGCAGTGCAAAAGCCCCTTGGGCTGATACTTCCTGACCAGCGCCATCACGTCGCCGTGGGCTTCTCGGTCATGGATGACGACAGGCACATCCAGCTTATGCGCGAGCTGCAATTGTTCTTCAAAGATTCGGTTTTGAAGCTCCTTCGGGATCTCCCAGTGATAGTCCAGACCGATCTCGCCGAGCGCCACCACCCGTGGGTGCTTGAGCAGCTCGGTCAGTTGGTCGAGATAATCGTCGGCGAGCCCCTCTAGGTTCTCGGGATGGATGCCGACGCAGGCGTAGAGATGGGGATAGGCTTCGGCATATCCGATCGCGGTGTGAGCGGTTTTGAGATCGACCGCGGCGTTGACGATATATGACACGCCGTTTTCGGGCATAGAGGACAGGAGCGCGCTCCTGTCGTCATCGAACCATTTGTCGTCATAATGCGCGTGCGCGTCAAAGATGTTGTGTAGGGTCATGATGATACCTTTCTGTGAACTGTAGGGGAGGGGCTTGCTCCTCCCGTATCGCGCAAGCGATATTTGCGAAGCAAGGGTTGCAGATGCTTCGCCTTATCATTGCATCATTTGGATATGTTCGGGAGGAGCAAGCCCCTCCCCTACAATGACAAATCAAAACATCTGGTGTTGATATGAAACAGGCTCCCATATCATCGGGAGCCTGTAATTGTTTTGCTTACACCAAGCTTCCGCCGGGGAGGATGGAGTCGTCGATGGTGACAACCTTCAGTCCCTCGCCGCTCTCGGCGGAGAGGATCATGCCGCAGCTCTCGATGCCCATCATTTTTCGAGGCGCGAGGTTGGCGACATAGGCGATGTTCTTGCCCACGAGCTCCTCGGGATCGTAATATTCCGCGATACCGGAGAGGATGATACGCTCGCCCTCACCGTCGTCGAGGGTGAATTTGAGGAGCTTTTTGCTCTTCTTCACCTTCTCGCATGCCAGCACCTTCGCGACGCGCAGCTCGACCTTTTCGAAGTCGTCGAACGCGATCTCGGGCTTATGCTCGGGCATTTCAAAGACACGTGTGTCCTTATCAGGCTCTTTTTTCGGCTCATTGTTCTTGATGATGGCGTTGAGCTCCTCGATCTCCTTGTCCACATCGATACGGGGGAAGATCGCCTCGCCGCGGTGAACGGTTACGTCGAGCGGCAGGACGCCGAACTTGTCCACGTTCTCATACTTTGCGTGTTCGGTCGCGCCGATCTGCTCGAACACCTTGGGCATGGTGGTCGGCATGAAGGCGGACAGCAGGGTGGCGGCGATACGGATGCTCTCAAGCAGGTTATAGAGGACAGAGGCTAAGCGCGCGCGCTTGCTCTCGTCCTTGCCTAAGATCCACGGGGTGGTCTCGTCGATATATTTGTTGGCGCGTGATACGAGCTTGAAGATCTCCTCCAGCGCCATGTTCAGTCGGGTATTTTCGACATGATCATCGACCTTCGCCTTTAACGCGGCGGCGACAGCCTTCAGGTCATCGTCAAAGTCGCCGTCCTCACGCTCGGTCGGCAGGGTGCCGCCGAAATACTTGTCGATCATGGCGACGGTACGGCTGACCAGATTGCCCAGACCGTTGGCAAGGTCGGTATTGATGCGGTTGATCATGATCTCGTTAGAAAACGAGCTGTCAGCGCCCAGCGCCATCTCACGCAGGATATGGTAGCGGATCGCGTCCACGCCGTAGCGCTCACCGAGGATGAACGGATCGACAACATTGCCCAGCGACTTACTCATCTTCTGACCGTTGAAGGTGATCCAGCCGTGTACGGCGAGGTGCTTGGGCAGCGGCTGTTCGAGCGCCATCAGCATGGCAGGCCAGATGATCGCGTGGAAGCGCATGATATCCTTGGCGACCATGTGCACGTCGGCAGGCCAGTATTTTTGATAGTCATCATACGCGCCGTTCTCGTAACCCAGCGCGGTGATATAGTTAGAGAGCGCGTCGATCCAGACATAGACGACGTGCTTGGGGTCGAAGGTGACGGGGATGCCCCAGCTGAACGAGGTGCGCGAAACGCATAAGTCCTCGAGCCCGTAGGTCTTGTTGCCGTTTTCATCGACAGAGGGCTGCAAAAAGTTGTTGACAAGCTCCGTCGCTCTGGTTCTGGGACGCAGATAGTCGGTCTCGGTGAGAAGCTTTTCGATACGCTCGGCAAAGGGCGCCATCTTGAAGAAGTAGGCTTCTTCCTTTGCCTCGATGACCTCGCGTCCGCAGTCGGGGCACTTGCCGTCGACCAGCTGAGATTCCGTCCAGAAGCTCTCGCACGGGGTACAGTATTTGCCGGCGTACTCGCCCTTATAGATGTAGCCGCGGTCGTACAGCTCCTTGAAGATCTTCTGCACGCTCTCGACATGGTAATCGTCGGTGGTGCGGATGTAGCGGTCGTAGTCGATGTTCATGTACTCCCACAGCTTCTTGAAGATCGCGACAACGTTGTCGACATACTGCTTGGGGGTGATGCCCTGTTCCTTTGCCTTTTCCTCTATCTTCTGGCCGTGTTCATCGGTACCGGTCAGGAACATCACGTCATAGCCCTGCATTCGCTTGTAGCGCGCGATAGAGTCGCACGCGACGGTGGTATAGGTATGCCCGATATGGGGGTTGCCCGAGGGATAATAGATCGGGGTCGTGATGTAAAACGTCTTTTTGTCACATTCCTTGCACATGGGTGGTCACTCCTAGATAGTTTTGTTTTTGCGGATGACGGTCGTCCCGTAACCGGAGAAAAGCCGATTATCTCCGCAAAATGTCCATACATATTTAGTATAAACCATTTTATGGAAAAAAGCAATCCCAATGTTAGGGAGGGGAATAAGAGTGAGGAGTGAGGAGTTAGGAGTGAGGAGTTGCAGCGGATTTGCAGGGTACGGCGCTTGACACGCGTGTCCGATGTACCCTACGGAGGGATCGATCTGTTCCGCGTTTGGGTGACATCGATTGGAAAGGTTACGGGAGGAGCATTCCTCGGCGGAGACGCCTTTCTCTAAGCGAGAACGGCAACCCTTTTGTCCGCTTTGCGGACATTTCCCCTAACAGGGGAATCTCCCTTTGTCACTTCGTGACGTCTCCCCAACGGGGAGTACCCCTCCCCTACGATTCCTCTGCGGCGTTGCGTTTTCGGCGGGAGCGAGCTCCGCCCTACCGATTGCTCCAACGCCCTACAATCCAAAAGCCGTCAGGCTTTCCCGACACCATTCACCATTCACCATTCACTATTCACCATTCACCGCGTTCACATCCTCTGCGGTGTTGGGATTTCGGGTCGTCGGACACGCGTGTCGGCGCCGACCCCTACAATTCCTCTGCGGCGTTGCGTTTTCGGGGAGAGCAAACACGTGTGATACGCGCCCTACGATTCCTCTGCGGCGTTTTGGTGGCTTCAATCAGGCGATCATGTTTTTGCCGCGGTCGGGTCAGGGATTACAATGTCGCAACAAAATTGACAATAGTGGGCGTTATTGGTATAATTGCAGTGTGAATGCCTGTGATGTGCCCGTGCCATATGACGGGTCGGCGTCATGGACTAATACTAAGTAGCAATAAAAC
>DGUQ01000065.1 GCA_002394725.1 Ruminococcaceae bacterium UBA4306 | reverse complement strand
AGCAGGCTGTGATCCCTCTGCTCGACGAGATCGACCCCGACGCGCAGGCGATCGGCGCCGTGAATACCATCGTCAACCGCGGCGGTATCCTCTGCGGCTACAACACCGATTTCGGCGGCATGAAGGCGCTGATCGAGCGTGTGGGCGTGGTGATGAAGTACAAGAAGGTGCTGATCCTCGGCACGGGCGGTACCTCGCTGACGGCGAGAGCGGTCTGTGATCGGATGGGCGCAAAGGAGATCTTGCGCGTCAGCCGCCGTGTGTGCGAGGGCGCGATCACCTATGATCAGGCGTATGCCACGCATACCGATGCAGACGTCATCATCAACGCGACTCCGTGCGGTATGTTCCCGAGCATCTTTGACTGTCCGATCGACATCGACAGATTTCCGCGGCTCAGCGGTGTGATCGACGTAATCTACAATCCCCTGCAAACGACGTTGGTGCTCTCGGCAAAAAAACGTGGGATCGACGCCGAGGGCGGCTTGTATATGCTGGTCGCGCAGGCGGTGTTGGCGGCGGAGAAATTCCTCGGTCGTGAGCTGGACGTCGTCAAGCTGACTAACAAGATCTATGAGGAGATATATTTTGATAAAAGAAATATTGTGCTGAGCGGTATGCCTGCCTCGGGCAAGTCGACCGTCGGAAAGCTCGTTGCCGAACAGCTCGGTCGCGAATTGATCGACACCGACCGTCTGATCGTGGAGCGCGAGGGACATATCCCGACCATCTTCCGGGAGAAGGGCGAGCCGTATTTCCGCGATCTGGAGACCACGGTCATCAAAGAGGTCTCCGCGCTCAGCGGCAAGGTGATCTCCCTCGGCGGCGGCGCTGTCATGCGCCCCGAGAATGTCGAGGCGATGCGGCACAACGGCGCGGTCTTTTTCATCGACCGATCGCCCGAGCACCTGATCCCGACCGACGACCGACCGCTCGCGGATAAAAAGGAGAAGATCCTGCGCCTGTACAAAAAGCGCATCGATACGTATATGAATACCGCCGATTTTATCATTGACGGCGACTGCGACCCCGAAGACGTAGCGGATTCTGTTATTAACGGGGAGTAAGACTCGGTTTCTCAGAGGTCATTTTGTCAAATGTATCTCGCTATCGCTCGTTCGATTTATGCAATCCCTCAGTCACCGTTCGGTGACAGCTCCCTTTCCCAAAGGGAGCCTGACAAAATGATAATACCTTTTGGGAAGAGAGAACTAACAGAGGAGAACTTATGAAAATCTTAGTGATTAACGGCCCGAATCTGAATATGCTCGGTGTTCGTGAGCCGGATATCTACGGCAGGACGACCTATGCCGATCTGTGCCGGATGATCGAGGATCACGCTGAGAAGATCGGTGTGGACGTCGAGCTGTACCAGAGCAACCATGAGGGCGATTTGGTCGATATCATACAAAAAGCATATGGCAGGATCGACGGCATCGTCATCAATCCCGGCGCGTATACCCATACCAGCGTCGCGATCCTCGACGCGCTCAAGGCGGTGTCGATCCCCACGGTCGAGGTGCATATCTCCGAGGTGGATAAGCGCGAGGAATTCCGTCAGATCAGCTATGTGCGGCTCGCGTGCATCGCTACGATCACGGGTCACGGTGTGAACGGCTACTTGGAAGCGATGGACATGCTGAGGGAACGCTATGCAGGTTGAGATCAAGCCATCCGCGCTTTGCGGTACCGTCACAGCGCCGCCGTCCAAGAGCATGGCGCATCGTCTGCTGATTGGCGCGGGTTTGAGTCAGGGTGAGAGCGTTGTAAGGCGGCTGGCGTTTTCAGAGGATGTGAAGGCGACGATCGATTGCCTGAGAGCGTTGGGCGCTGAGATCAAGCTCGAAGGTGATACGGCGTTTGTCAAAGGAGCAGATGCGCGGAAAGCCATCGGAAAAACCGCCGCGCTGCATTGCAATGAATGCGGCAGTACCCTGCGCTTTTTTACGCCGCTGTGCATGCTCAGCGGTGAGGAGAGAGTGCTCTGCGGCAGTCCCTATCTGATGACCCGTCCGATGGATGTGTATGAGAAGATCGCCCACGATCAAGATATCCGCCTTGAAAAAGCGGAGGATCATCTCACCGTACAGGGAGTTTTGAAAAGCGGCGTTTATGAGGTAGCAGGCGATATCAGCTCCCAGTTTATTTCGGGACTGCTGTTCACGCTGCCCCTGCTCGACGGCGACAGCGAGATCAGAATAATGCCCCCTGTCGAGAGCAAGCCGTATATCGATATGACGGCTGCGGCGCTGGAGGAGTTCGGCGTATCGGTCGATCAATCAGACCATACCTATCTCATCAAAGGCAATCAGCATTATCATCCGGCGGACGTGACCGTCGAGGGCGATTATTCCAACGCGGCGTTTTTTGAAGCGCTCAACTACGCAGGTTCATCGATCAAGATCGACGGCTTGCAGGAAGATACCCTGCAGGGTGACAGTGTATATAAAATTCTTTTTGAGAATATTAAAAACGGGATCAACCCGATCGATATCGCGGATTGTCCCGATTTAGGGCCTGTCTTGTTTGTTGTCGCGGCATTGTGCGGCGGCGCGAGGTTCATCGGCACACGCCGTCTGCGGATCAAAGAAAGCGACCGCGCGGACGCGATGCGGCAGGAACTGGAAAAATTCGGTATCCATATGGAAGTAGGGGAGAACGAGGCGATCGTTAGAGGCGGCACGCTCCGTCGGCCGACCGAGGCGCTCAGCGCCCACGGCGATCATCGGATCGTGATGGCGCTATCCGTACTGCTGACGGTGACCGGCGGCGTGATCGAGGGCGCTCAGGCGGTGAACAAGAGCTTCCCCGACTTCTTTGAAAAAATGCGAAACTTAGGTGCAGAGGTGAAAAAACATGGAATGGATCAGTAATTCAAGAATACTCATTGTCGGCTTGGGCTTGATCGGCGGCAGCTACGCCAAGGCGCTCAAACGCCTCGGCTATCATATCACCGCCATCGAAAAGCGGCAGTCCGCGATCGACTACGCGATCGAGCATCATATCATCGATGATGGCTATACCACTGTGGATCGTGAGATCGTCGGCTCAGCCGACGCGGTGATCTTCGGCTTGTACCCGAACGTGTTCAAGGAGTGGATCG
>DGUQ01000165.1 GCA_002394725.1 Ruminococcaceae bacterium UBA4306 | reverse complement strand
GCGATCACGTAGAAGAAATATTTGTCCAGCCGCGCGTGCGCGTATTGCTCCGAGAGAAACAGCGGAAAAAAGCTGAACATGAGCGCCAGATAGTAGTTGACCAGCGAATGCTTGACCGCATATTTCGGCAGATTCTTTTGTGCAGAGGCTTGTGAGGTGTTCTGTAATGTTTTCATATATCGATTATCCTTTATAGAAAATTCCTACCCTATCGTAACGCAAAAGGGTAGGAATGTCAATCATCATTTGATTTTACGGCGGATCAGCCGAACCGCGTTCAAGATACAGATCAGGCACACGCCGGTGTCGGAGAATACCGCCAGCCACAGCGGCGCGATATTCATGATCGCGAGGATGATGATCACCGCTTTGACGATCAGTGAGAAGGTAATGTTCGCCTTGACGGTGGAGAGCGTCTTGCGCGCGATCTGTACCGCACGGGGCAGAGAGCGGAGGTTCTCGGAGCTGAGCACCATATCGGCGGATTCGATCGCCGCGTCGGAGCCGAGCCCCATCGCGATGCCGCAGGTGGCGCGGCTGAGGACGGGGGCGTCGTTGATGCCGTCGCCGACAAAGGCACAGGAGCCGCATTCGTCGATCAGCTTCTCGACGGTCTTGACCTTATCCTCGGGCAGAAGGGCGCTGTGCACTTCGTCAAGCGCCAAGCCCTGCGCGATATTTTGGCAGGCTTCCTCTTTGTCGCCCGAGAGCATGACGGTCTTTTGGATGCCGAGCGCTTTGAGCTCCTTGAGCGCGTCGGGCGCTTCACTGCGGATATGCTCGCTGATCGTGATCACGCCGATCTCCTTATCATTGAGCTGTACCGCGATACCGGGCTTTGCGTCGCGTTTACAAACGGTGATCGTATCTTCGCCGCGTAGGGCAGATACACCGTGGGCGCTGATCTCCCGATGTCCGTTTAATTCTTCTACAGAAATATTATGTGCCTCACAATAAGTGCGCAGGGCATGTGCCACAGGGTGAGCGGAATGCGCCTCTGCCGCCGCGGCTAACGCGGCGATCTCGGTTGCTGTGTAGGGTTCTGTCGGATAAATTTCTTTTACAGAAATTTGATTGTCGGTAATCGTCCCGGTTTTGTCAAAGGCGAACGCCTTGGCGTTGGCGATCGCCTCCACATATTTGCCGCCCTTGATCAACACGCCCTCCTTACTTGCCGCGCCGATACCGGCGTAGTAGGAGAGAGGGACGGAGATGACGATCGAGCACGGACAGGACGCGACAAGGCAAACGAGCGCTTTGTGGATCCACTCCGCCCAGTTGCCGGTGATCAGTGAGGGGATGATGGCGATGACGAGCGCCAGCCCGATCATCACGGGGGTATAGACCGCCGCGAATCGGCTGATCAGCTTTTCGCGATTGCCCTTATTCTTTGAGCTTTCCTCGACCAGCTTGACGATACGCGTCGCCGCGCTGTCGGCATATGCCTTGGTGGTTCTCAGATACACGGTGTTATCGTTGTTCATCATGCCGCTGAGCAGCTCGGTGCCGACGGTCGCGTCAACGGGCTCCGATTCACCCGTCAGGGAAGAGGCGTCGATCGTGGTACTTCCCTCTGTGATGATTCCGTCCAAAGGCACACGCGTGTGCGGCGGGATCTTCAGGATCGTGCCGATCGTAACGTCCTCGGCGCGTGTTTCTCGGCTCTTGCCGTTTTCAACGATATAGGCGACGTCGGGACGGATATCCGCCAGCTTGCGGATATCACGGCGTGATTTTTCGACCGCCTTATCCTCGAGCAGCTCGCCGATGCCGAACAGTACCATGACTGCCGCTCCTTCGACAAATTCGCCCAGCACCATCGCCGCGATGACGGCAACGGTCATCAGGGTGGTTTCGTCGATACGGCGCTTGAAGACCGACTTGACGCCCTCAATGACAACGTCATATCCGGCGAGTACGGCGGAAAGAATGCTCAGGATATTGCAGATCAGCTCATGCTTGCCGATCATATGCAGGATAAATGCCGCGATGAACAGCACCGCCGCGATACACAGCTGAATGAGCTTGACCTTGCCGCCCTCTTGACCATGCTCATGGTCGTGTTCGTGATGCTCGTGATCGCAGCATCCGTCATGACATTCATGCGCGTGGTGATGGTCGTGTTCATCGTGTGCTTGATGGATATACTCTTCTTTCGGAACAACGGTTACGCCGTCCTCGACCGAATCGACGATCTGCTGTACCTCGTCGCGGATATCCGCTTCATCGGTATGGATCTCTAAGTCGAGGGTAGCAAAGGAGAATCGTACATCGCCGTAGCGTTTTTCGAGCTTTGCTTCAATTTTAGCCGCACAGTTCGCGCAGTGCAGTCCTTCCAATATAAATTCGTGTTTCATATGATCACGCTTTCTTTAGCCTTCCCCATGAGGGGAAGGTGTCAACATTGTTGACGGATAAGGTGGAAGCAATTCCACTTCATGCCGTATATTGAAATTTAGAAAGGTTTTCACCTCATCTGACCAAATCACCTCGCTCGGTGATTTGCCCACCTTCCTCTCAAGGGGAAGGCTGAATCATTCTAATATATGCTCCAAGCCCATCTCAAAGATTTTTTGGATGTGCTCATCCTCGAGGGAATAGTAGCTCTGCTTGCCCTCGCGGCGTACCTTGACCAAATTCTCCTGTCTGAGGACGCGGAGCTGATGCGAGACGGTGCTCTGCTCCATGCCGACGATGTCTGCGATACAGCATACGCTCAGCTCTTTTTTGAACAGCGCGCACATGATGCGGATGCGTGTGGAGTCGCCGAACACCTTGAAAAAGTCCGCTAATTCAAACAGTGTATCGGCGTCGGGCATATTCTCTTTGATCTCTTTGACGATATCCTGATGATCTTCGTGTGCCATAGGTGCCTCCAACAAACAAGGGTTATTGAGGGAAGGGAACCCTCCGGCGCTTGACTCGCGTGTCAGCGCCACCTCCCTTAGGAAAGGGAGATATTTGTGTTTACATAGAAATATTTTAAAATCTGAACATATGAACAATTATTCATATGTTATCTTTATATTACTCCTCTTAACAGAATATGTCAATAGATTTGTTGAATTATTTTGATTTTTCGGTTATAATGGGAGCATCTTGAATTTGGAAGTGGTAGGAATGTTTGTGATTTTTGATATGGACGGGGTCATCTTCGACTCCGAGCGCGTGTATATCGACGCGTATAAAAAGCTCGCGCCTAAGTACGGACTGACAGATGTGGAGGCGGTGCACAAGGCGTGCATGGACAGCATCGGCGCGAACCGCGTCAAGACGAGAGAGATATTCTTTGAATACGTCGGGCATGAGTTCGATTACTATGCCTATCGCGAGGATGTGCAGCAGGAGCTGAACAAGACGGATTATGTGCTCAAGCCCGGGGTGTTTGAGCTGTTCGATTGGTTGAAGGAGCAGGGCATCCCTACTGCGCTCGCGTCCTCAACACGTGAGGTGAGCGTGCGCAAATCATTGGGCAAGGTCGATCTGATCCCGTATTTCGATACACTCGTCTGCGGTGACATGGTCAGCCATTCTAAGCCCCACCCCGAGATATTTCTTACCGCTGCCGAGCGATTGGGAGCTGATCCAAAGGATTGCTACGTGATCGAGGACAGCTACAACGGCATCCGCGCCGCCCATGCAGCAGGGATGCACCCGATCATGGTGCCCGATATCTTACAGCCCGACGAGGAGATCAAGGGACTCGCGGAGGTCGTATTGCCGTCGCTCTTTGAAGTGAAGGAGTATTTGGAGAAGCAGGAATGAAACATGAGATGAAACTCGCTTTGGAGCCGTTCGATATGATCGCTGACGGCAGGAAGACGATTGAACTCCGACTGTATGACGATAAGCGTAAAAAGATCAAGTTAGGAGATGAAATACAATTTATTTGTATTGAGCCGCCGCATAACACGCTAAACGCTACGGTTATCGGGTTACATCGATATAATTCTTTCTTAGAATTATATAATCATCTTGATCTGTTGAAATGCGGCTATACCGAGAAAGATATTGATTCTGCAAAACCAGAGGATATGAACTTGTATTACTCTAAAGAACAGCAGGAAAAATACGGAGTGGTTGGGATAGAATTGAATATAGTGAGATAAAAAGTCAGCCGCTTCGGTTTCCCGAAGCGGCCGTTTTAGTGTAAATAACTATTCAGTTAACGCAAACGATTGACACGCCGTTGATGGGGGAATTGATTTGATAAAACGTATCAATAGGCGGAACTATGACGCACGCGTCACAGCCAGTTCATGGTGTCTTCGTAGACGTTGATGTAGTCCTGAGCGGAGCGCTCCCAGCTGTTATCGCTCATCATCGCGCGCCACATCAGCTGATGCCAGCCTTCGTTATCACAGATACCGGCGAGCGCGCGCTTAACGGCGTTGCACATATCGGCGATATCATAGTTGCGGAAGGTGAAGCCGTTGCCGTAGTTGTCGGCGCTGTCGAATACGCTGTCCTTCAAGCCGCCGACCTCGCGGACGACCGGGATGGTACCGTAGCGCAGGGCGATCATCTGAGACAGACCGCAGGGCTCCTGCTTACTGGGCATCAGGAAGATATCTGCGCCCGAATAGATCTTGCGCGCCAGCTCGGGGACAAATCCGTGGCAGGTGACGACTCTGCCGGGATAGAACCACTGCATATCGCGGAAGAAGTTCTCATACTCTTCATCACCGGAGCCGAGGAT
>DGUQ01000157.1 GCA_002394725.1 Ruminococcaceae bacterium UBA4306 | reverse complement strand
CCCTTTGCCGAGGAGCTGGAGCACACGAGGGTTTATTTGGCGGTAGAGCAGGTACGCTTTGAGGGAAAGCTGTTTGTTGAGTTCGATACGCCTTACACGAGCTTCAGACTGCCTCCGCTGACCCTGCAGCCCATCGTGGAAAACGCCGTTAAACACGGCGTCGATCCAGACCTCGATCCGCTTACCATCCGGATTCAGACCCGAGAAGTAAAGAACAGCGTCGAGATAACCGTTTCCGACACCGGACCGGGCTTCGGCGTGAAGGACAACGACGAACCGCATATTGCGCTCGCCAATATCCGCGAACGGCTTGAAATGATGTGCAAAGGAACGCTGACCGTCTCCGAACGCGAGGACGGCGGAACGGTCGTAAGCATCTTTGTATCCCAAAAGCATGATTGAACAGCAAGAATAATGTTGTCTTCCGCACACATTTTTCTAACAGAATACTGTTGACTTCAATACATTAACCGATACAAGGGGTTGTCGCAGAAATAATCCTGCGACAACCCCATTGTTTTTATTATTCCGATATCCCTCAGCCGCAGAATAGCCGCATGGAGAAAAAGTTGGCTTTATCTGCTGAAAAGGGGGAAATGCTTTGAAAGAGGACGAATAAGGCGATCCATACGCTGAAACTGCCATCATCATTGAAAACCTGTAGAATCTGCCTGGGATAATCAACAGACTTTTCATTTTTATCTTGACATTTTCCCCATTCGATGATATACTAATCCTCGCATGAAAGAAAGTGCCGCACGTTCATGCGACACCTACTCGTTCAACTTAATATTTAGGGGTATAGCTCAGTTGGTAGAGCAGCGGTCTCCAAATGTCTAAGAGGAGGCTGTTTTTTATTGCCCTTTTTACTGTAAGAATGGCTTAAACAGTGATGTTTTGGTCATTATTTTTTTGCCCTGATTTTAGTATCAGCCGTCTGAAATCCGCTCCAAAATCGCCCAATAATTTGCTCATAGTATTGAAATAGCATCATCTTAGTAGTACCCTCTGAAAAGCCATGAAAAAGGCCTCCAAATCCGCTCGATTTGGAGGCCTTAACTACAATTTTTAATTGTTGTATGTTTCAGCGACATCTTCTTCAATATCGTCTTTAGTATTATCAATAACGGATACTTGAGATAGCGCGAGCTTTTCAAGATAATCTACCCTTTTATTATAGGCATATACAATTGCGTCTGCTCTCTCTTTATCAATCAATCCATTAGTCTCAGCCAAAATCTGATATATCTCATTATTAAATAATCTGAGTTTTTCAAAGGAAATCCATTCAAAGGAATCGACCAATTTAATCTGCTCAGTATGCTTTTCCTTAAACGGTTTACAGACTATATTAACTCCGGCTTTTATGCTTCCCGCAAGCAAGTCATAACCAAACGCGGTACCGTTATCAAATATAGGCGCGAACTTCAGATACTTTAAGGTTTCAGCGTCACGAATCGCTCCAAAGTTATTAAAGTGTCTGTCCTCGTTTGCAATCAGAAAATCAACAACAAGCATTTCATTCAGCTTTTGTTTGATATCTGTAATACCGATTTCACAGAAACAATTTACACAGTGCTGATATTGAGATTTATTATTCGGCTTTTTTACATCCGACATCAGTCTCCATGCGGTCACCAACTCCGTGTCACGATTCACAAAATCCTCACATACGCTGAAGGGTTCACCATCTTGCCATTGAATCATATAATCAACGTGACCAATGCCAAGGCGTTCCATCAATCTTGAGGCGATCACTTCATTGAAAGGCTGCTGTTTGAACGGTTTCGTACCGTTTTTAAACAGATATCTTTTTCCGTTTTGTGTCTTCCACTGCTTTTTCAGATAACCGTCGGAGGTGTTGTCCGGCCCCATAAAGTTTACAGCCTTATTCTTTCTTGTGCGACCGAGCAGTACATCACCTACATCTTCAGAGAATTCATGATCAAAGAAGTTGATTTGTTCCCATGTTATGACTGAATCATTTGGTTTTGTCCAGTATTGATCCGACAGGCTCAATCCATAACATTTTGTTAACAGCTGGAGCGTTGAAGAAACCTCAAATACTTCGAGAGCTTCCTTGACACCCATTCGACTGGAAGGGATACAACGCCCACTCCACCAATCGTTTAATTCTGAACGGTCAACAATATCTTTTCTGACATGAACACCAACCGGAAGATGTTCCGGGTGGAATAAATCTCCGCACCTTACAATACCACCGGTTATTTCATCAATCTCTATCTCTAAAACAGGAATCGTTCTATGCATCAATGTGTAATTCATGATATCACTTCCTTGTGTTGCACTTAGTATATCAAATGATGACGGTAAAAGCAAACATATTTTTATTCATTCCTATTAAGTCTAACCTTTTTGAAGATTATTAGAGGATAATTATTATTAAGTTGAAGGCGTTGGTTAAACCTTCCGATTTGGTGTTATCTTCTTGACATAATACAGCTCTGAGATCTTGGTCGTGGTGTATCCGAGAAGATCGGCATCCTGCTTCAAAACTTAATGAAACATTAGATTTCACAAGCGGTCGGCACTTTTAGTTTTGCGAGCAAGAACAGTATACACCTTATTGTACAGCTTTATGATCAAGCCGACAGCAACAGCGGCAATAATGCTGCCCTCTCTTACACCCTTCAGTTCGCCGAGGAATACAAGACAGATAACTGCCGACAACACGATATAAACAATATCGAATAAGATCTTGATGTTTTCATACCGTCTGCCGGTGACTTGACTGATCGCGCGGTTCATCGCTTCGCCGGGGAGCATGGCAACGCCGCCTTTGAACTGGAGCCATATTCCGAACGCAAGCACAAAACAGCTGATTGCAAGATACAGCAATTGCTCTAAATAGTTGCGCACGGGAATATCACGGATCAGCCGGCAGGAGAGGTTTGTCAAATAGCCGTAAACAAACGCCAGTACCGTTTGAATAATGATCTCAACGGGTTTGCATTTGCGCCTGAGCAAGGCGATCTGTACCGCGATCTGGATCACACTCAGTACATTCAGCCAGCCGCCGAAGGAGAACAGGTTGCTGACAAGCGATACCGAATATGGCACCGACGCTACCGGAGAAGTGCCCAATCCCGCTTTGGTCGAAAAAGCAACGCCCATCGAGGCGATGAAAAGACCGATCAGGAACAGAGAGTATTGTTTGATCGTTTTTGTAATATTGTCACGTTTCATATACATTCCCTTATTATGATAAGATCCTTTCACATTTTTCAGTAGTGTTCGTAGTGTATCTTTTTGAAATCAAAGTCGGCTTCCGTATAACCTGCCTTCTTTTCAGCTTTTCCGCCGAGAGCGATCAGGTTCAGTACAGCATAGCCCTTCGGTACTCCGAGCAAAGAAAAAATTTCTTCTTCAGATGATTTTCTCTTTCCTGTACGGTTTCTGATATGTACCCAGCAAGCACCTAAGTCATACTGCTCCGCGGCAAGAAGAATATAGGAGGACGCGATCGCCGCATCCTCTATCCAGAATTCTCCGCGACTCAGCTTCACCATCACGACGATCACCGTATCAGCGCCGATGATCTGAGAACCGCCCAAGCTTTTACATGTTGCGAGTTCTTTGATCGTATTTTTATCTCTGACAACAACAAATTCTACGGGACGATGCCCGAAGGAACAAGGAGCGGTCAGGGCGACCTTCATGATCTCATGAAGCACTTCTTCGGAAATATGCTCATCAGTATATCGCCTTACTGATCTACGCTTTGACGCCAAATCAAACAGTTTGTTTTCCATAATAATCTCCTATCTTATCACTATGTTATCGTTTTTCATTATATATCATCACATCTGATCTTGCAATATAAAACCTCCCACACCCGAATAGGATGCAGGAGGATATCGTTATATGGCTGCTTTAGAAGGAAGATTTAATCCGGTATACTTTTTAAACATATCAGATTCGATAAGTTTACAATCAGCTCAAATACATAAAGGGAGATGAATGATCATCCCCCTCATGTGATTGCTGAGTCTGCACTTTATGGCAGTGAGCGCCAATAACTACGTCTGCACTTTGTGGCGGTGAGCGCCAATAATTAAGACTGCACTATACGGTGGTGAGCACCGAAAACGAGCAATCGCGTTATCATCAATATAATATCAATGGTATCGCTCTATGTCAACCGCAAATAACACATTATACAAAGCTGTCATCTTTGTTGACAACACCTCGAACCTATGCTACGATTTCTTTCAATCAAGGAGGTAGATGAAATGGTTATCTATACAGGTGATACGCATGGCTATACCGAGAAGATCCTGACCATTACCGAAAAACTCAGTCTTACGGAGAGTGATACGATCGTCATTCTCGGTGATGCAGGCTATAATTACTATGGCAACGAATACGGTGATCTGCGTAAAAAGAAGATCATCGGCAGAATGAGACCGACTGTATTTTGCATTCACGGCAATCACGAGATGCGTCCCTCGACGATTCCTTCTTATACGACTAAAGAATGGAACGGAGGCTTGGTATACTATGAAAAGGCATTTCCGAACCTGCTGTTTGCGGTAGACGGAGAGATATATGATCTTGACGGAAAGCGAACGATCGTGATCGGAGGCGCTTATTCAGTCGATAAGTATTATCGTATATATCGTGGTATCAATTGGTTTCCCGATGAACAGCCGTCGGATGAGATCAAAGCAAAGGTCGAAGCCGTTCTGGATAAAGAAGGCTGGAAAATCGATCAAGTCCTTTCGCATACCTGTCCCTATAAGTACAGACCGGTTGAAGCCTTTCTCTCGGGTCTGGATCAGTCAACTGTCGACACTTCAACCGAAGAGTGGTTAGATACGATAGAAGACCGGCTGGATTATAAGGAATGGAAATGCGGTCATTGGCATATCGACAAGAAAATCGACAGACTCACCTTCCTCATGGATAGGTTTGAGTCTTGAAACATTAAAAATCCAGTGCATCATTAAGGAGAACTATTAATGGAATCCAAAAGAGAACGATTGAGAAGTATTTTTGAGAATACGATGGATGTAATTATGCGCAATACATATTTACATCAGAAGGCTCAGGATAGTTCATCTCGAACCAAGTGCTATCAGCCCGATGATTATCCTAATATAGAGTTACGTCCGGAATCCTCCGGTAAAATCACTGTTACACGCCATTCAACCTTTGAGGCAGCGCAGAAGCTGCGCACTGCGTATCCCGAAAAGCGAATAGCCGTTTTGAATTTTGCGTCAGCTGTTAATCCGGGAGGAGGAGTCAAAAACGGAAGCAGTGCCCAAGAGGAAGCGTTATGTCGTTGTTCAACCTTATATCCAGCTTTAAATCAAGTCCGAATGTGGGATCAATACTACAGCAAAAATCGCGCTGAACGTAATGCTTTACACAATGACGCTTGTATTTACTCACCTGATATCATCATATTCAAAACTCCTACGGCTTTTCCGGAGCTAATGCCGCCTGAAGAATGGTTCAAAGTTGATGTGATCAGCTGTGCAGCACCCAATCTCAGAAAAGACGTCCGAAATCGTTATAATGTTGAATCAGGAAACGCTGTCTCTGTTACAGATGAAGAATTGTATAGGATCCATCTGCAAAGAGCAAAACATATCATGTCTGTTGCTGCGGCAAATAAAGTTGATATCCTTGTCTTAGGAGCTTTTGGATGTGGAGCGTTTGCAAATAATCCTGCGGTAGTCGCACGCGCTTACTTTGATGCTTTGAAGGATTATAATTCCTACTTTGAGATAGTTGAATTTGCTGTTTACTGCAGACCTTATGAAACGGAAAACTATCAGGCGTTTTATAATGCATGTTTCGAAGGATAGCTATTTCAAATGATTACTGCCCGACTTCCGTGTCGGGCAGTTCTCGTCTGTAGATTATACGGTTGATTTTTCTCAAGTACCATCTTTTCTTATACTAAGCTTCTTGAAAGATAACTTTGCATCACAGCTCAAATTGATTCGTCAAGCCTTTCAGTCGGCTGTTATCCCTCTTGACATAATACCGCTCCGTGATCTCTGTCGTCGTATGACCGAGGATATCGGCGACCTGTTTTACTGTCAGACGTTCGATGTGTCCGTCCTGCTGTGCTACGCCGTTGATCAGGTTTGTGGCAAAGGTATGTCGGAGCGCGTGCAAGGTCTTGGGTTCACTGATACCGCACGCGATCTGGAAATCCTTGAATCTGCTCCCTAATTCATTGGGATTGGTGAAGCTCCCGTCACTCTTACACAATAGGGGAGAGTTAACGCCAAAGTATCGCTCGTTTCTCAGTTCCTTGATCATTTCCAGTGCGACATAGTTGAGCGGTACGTCCCTGATGCTGCTCTTCGTTTTCGGGATACCCGCCGTCAGTTCCATACCGCTCACGATATCGGCGTCCTTCCTCTTTCTGAAATACTTCACGGATCTTCTCACATGGAGGATCCGATTTTTTATATCAATATCTCTGTTTAGGATTCCGCAGGCTTCACCTCGGCGCAAACCTGTGTTGAGGATCAAGAAGTACACCGCCGATTGTTTGAATACTTTGCTGTTATCTCCTTTATGCTCGTAATACGCATTCCGCATCAGCGCGATTTCATCAGCCGTGAATACGGTGATCCGATCCGTCTGCGCCTTGTATTCCTTTCCCTGGGCACTTTCATACGCTGTGCGTTTGATTGGCGGCACCGGCTTCATCGGGTTATGCTCGATTCGGTTTGATCTTTCCAGATACTTGAAGAATTCGTTCAGTATCAGTCGTGTTTTCTGTGTAGTGGAGTAAGCCATCCCTCTTTCCATCATCGTATTGAACAGGCGTTTGATTATGATCGGCGTGATACCTTTCACCTTTATCTTTCCCATATGAGGAAAGATATAATTCCTCGCGTTCGCTTCATAGCTGTCATAGGTGCTGCGCTGAATCGTTGGATATTTGAACACCTTGAGCCATTCAGTGAGCGCTTCCTGCAAGGGTATATCCGCTATTGATCTGTCCGCCTTATCCTTCATCGCCGATGCTTCACTCCGTTTCCATCACAGATTGAATTTATCCGTCAGACCTCTCAGTCGGGTATCATCTCTCTTGACATAATACAGCTCCGTGATCTCGCTGGTGGTGTGTCCGAGCAGATTCGCCACTTCCTTGACGTTAAGACTGTATATGCTGCCGTCTGGCTTTACCACTCCGTTGATCAGCGTTGTGGCGAAGGTATGCCGAAGCGCGTGAAGACCGCGTATATCGGTAAAGCCCGCTGATTTTTGCAATCGTTGAAACCGTCTGAACAAATAGATAGGCTTAGTAAAGCCGCCGTTCTCATCGGGAACCAATGGACTGTCCGTCCCGAACCAGCGTTCTTTCCTAAGCCTGTTGATCATATCTAATGCTGTATTGTTCAGCGGTATATCTCTGACGCTTGTCGATGTTTTCGGCAAGCCGACGCAGATCTCCTGACCGCTCAGTTTCTTCATTCCTTTTCTTCTGCTGAATTCCTTGACCGACCTTCTGACGTGCAGGATCTTATCATTCATGTCGATATCGCTGTTCAAGAGTCCGCACAACTCACCCCGGCGCAATCCCGTATTCAGCATTAGGAAGTACGCGCCGGGCTGTGTATGCTTTTGTTTACCGTTCTTGTAGATGTAGAAGGCTTCCTTTCTGAGCCGTTCGATTTCCTCGGCGGTAAAGACCGTTACCGCTTCATTCGACGGTTTGTATTCCTTTCCTTGGGCGTCCATGTAATGCGCTTTCTTCATCATCTCCACACAGTTCACGGGATTGAATTCGATGATCTCGTTCTGCTCCAGATAGCGGAAGAACTCAGAAAGGAGCAGATAGGTCTTTCTTGCCGTCGAGTAGGACAGTCCGCTGACCATCACATCGTTGAGGGTGTTCTGGATATCCTCGATAGAGATTTTGCCGATCGGTATGTTGCCGAGCTTCGGATAGATCTGAGAGACCGCCGTTATCTCCAACCTGTCGTAGGAAGTCCTCTGCAGCGCAGGATACTTGAACACCTCCAGCCATTCCTGCATGCTATCTTTGAGTTTCCGCTTATCCTCTTTCATACGGTCGACTCACCTTCTTCCTGTCGGTAGTACAAGACAATACCACAAGAATTCCGATAAGTCTATCCTTTTTTGCAAGAATCTTAATTATAGGTTGAAGGCGTCTGTCAGCCCTTCCAGTTTCGTGTTGTCTTTCTTGACGTAATACAGCTCTGTGATCTCTGTCGTGGTGTGTCCGAGGAGATCGGCTACCTGCTTCACGGTCAGGCTCTTGATCGTTCCGTCGGATTGTTTGATACCGTTGATCAGCGTGGTGGCAAAGGTATGTCTAAGAGCATGTAATCCTTTCAATTCTTCCTCAGGGATGCCTGCCGCTGTCTGCAGTCGGTAGAATCGACGGAGCAGATTGATCGGCTTGATGAAGTCGCCCTTCTCATTCGGTATGAGAGGGCTGTCCTCGCCGAGGTACACTTCCTCTCTCAGTCTGTTGATCATCTCGATCGCTGTGTCGTTGAGAGGAACATCTCTCACGCTGGTAGCGCTTTTCGGAGGTCCGACCTTTGTTTCCTGTCCTTTGGCTCTGTCCATTCCATCCCTGCGGTAATACTCTTTCACAGCTCTGCGTACATGGAGAACTCTGTGCTCTAAGTCGATGTCGCTGTTGAGCAGTCCGCATACTTCGCCTCTACGCAATCCTGTGTTCAGCATGAGGAAGTAGACGGCAGATTGCTTGTACAATGGCTTACCGTTGCCGAAACGCTTGAACGCTTCTGCTTTGAGCAGTTCTATTTCTTCGGGTGAAAAGACCGTTACAAGCTCATTCTGTGGCTTGCTTTCGACGCCTTGGGCTGAGAGGTAGTTGGCTTTTTTGATCATCTCGACATTCCGCATCGGATTCTTTTCTATCAAGTCCTCACGTTCGAGATAACGGTAGAACTCGCTGAGCAGGAGATACGCCTTCTTGCAGGTCGAGTATGACTTACCGCTCATCATGATGTTGTTGAGCACCTTCTTGATATCCGCACCTGAGATACTTCTGACGATCTTCTTTCCAAGGTAAGGGTATATCTGGTATTTAGCGGTAACCTCATATCTGTCATAGGTCGTTCTCTGGAGCGACGGATACTTGAACACTTCCAGCCAGTTCTGCATTGATTCCTGTAAAGACTTGGTGCTTGCGTTGTCTGCAACGATCTCGGGCTTATCATAGAAATGCTCAATATAGCTTTTGATCCTCTCTTTGACTTCCTTTTGGGTATCGGCAGAGAAGGATTTGCGTTTTCTCTCACCATGCACGTCCATATACCAGACAGAACCGTTCCATCTTCCGTTCTTATTCTTGCTTGTTGTTCCGTTTGTCAGCAGTTTTCGTTCCATAAGCTAACCTCCTTTTTGCAAGTAAACACAATACCACGCTTCATTCGAAATATCCAGTTACAAAAGACTTTCCCACCCCTCGTTTTCTTTGTTTTGGTGCTCATTTTTTGACACGGCTGAAAGAGTGGAAAAACTCCGCAGAATCAGTTATCCGTATTATGAAGCCTGCAAAATTCATTGTCTAACTTGCATATATTCTGTCTATATCTTTCTACTTGTAAAACCTCCGAACCTAAGCTAAAATACACCAAACCGAAAAGGAGGTTACTGTTATGAAAATAAAACCTGTTTTATCTTTATCACTCTGTATGGCGATGATGATGTCCGTTTCCGTTCATGCCGAGAGCAGAATGCTCGGCGATGTCGACGGTGACGGTGAGATCAGCATCACCGACGCGACGGTCATTCAGCGGTACACGGTCGGGATCAAAACGCCTGTCGATGTTACTTCTTCTGTCGCGGATATCGACGGCGACCATGCCGTGACCGTGATGGATGCTTCACACCTGCAACGATGGATGGTGAATGTATCAGACAGCTATCCGATTTCGAAGCCCGTCTATGAACCGTCACCGACCGATCGGTATGTTACGGTAGAGGGCGTCACCTTCGATTTGAAGAAGGTTCCGTCAGAGATCACGCTTACAGATAAAAGCGTTACTCTAATGCTCTTGCCAAAGAGCGAGATCGATCCGCACGATATCACGACAGTGGTCAATAACGGTCACTACCGAAACGTAATCGACTACACCGACAGCCGTTTTAAGGAGAGTTATCTGATCGAAAAGGAGAAAGGTATTCTCCATGGTTATGACTGCGAGGTGACCGACAGTGAGGATAATCCTCTCGCATATGTTTACGCTCACTACAGAAGCGGACTGTACTTTCCTTTCCAGACAACTATCAGCTGTATCGGAGAAGCGCACGGAAACTTCCCGATCGAGCTGTTCTACAAGGGCGAACTGATTCGCCGAGTGAATGTCAAGGTCGATGTTAACCACACCCCCGATGATATTGAAAAGACGTTGAACGTTGTTCGCTCGGCAGAGAAAGCCTGCTGGACTTCGTCCATGACTAACAGAGAAAAGATGAAGGCCTTTGCCGAATACATTCGGGATCGCTATACATATGATCAAATCATGTGCGTTGAGGGAGCGGTTCTAACCGCCTTCGCTGCCCGAGATCTGGGGCTTGAATCAATGCTTCTGTACCCCGGCGGTGAAGCACCCCAGCACTGCAACCGTCATATCATTACATATAATCTCTATGCCAATACAGCCGTACCGGGCGGTCACTGCGCTTGCCTGGTTGAGTATGACGACTGCACCATACGTTATGATGTGCAGGGCGAGTTGTGTATTATCAAGGAATACAAGGAATATACATTCTAATATGTCTATAAGATTTGCCGTCCTTCGGGACGGCTTTTCTATTTACACCCACTTAATCCGGACAGCGTTACATCGACTGACCCCAGCCTTGACCTTCCTCTTCATCTTCGTCATAATCCTCATCCAAATCTTCGTCATTCATATTCTCGGCTTCATATCGAGCGTAGGATTGATCGATATTTAAGTTATCGATGTTCGTTGTCGTGGACTCCTCTTCTTCCGTCTGTTCATCGAGCGAAAGCAGGTAGTCCAGCATGGAGAGGATTCCTTCCACTGCTTGGCTGTCATAGGTTTCATCGTCGTTATCCAATGTCTGATCCGCTCCATCTTTTTGTCCGTGAGCGAGCTTTTTCTCTCTGATCTTTTCACGCTCCTTGCTGTCGGCAAGGGGCATTTTCGCATTCAGATCGCTTAGCTTTTTCTGAGCGCTTTGCGCGATCGTCCTCGCCAAACTCGAGATAAGAAAACCAAACCGCACGGCATTCAAGTTGTTCTCCTGACTGAAATCCATGCTCAGCGCTGTCTTGATAATCATGTTTTTCAGTGACCGAAACTCTATGTTCCTCTCGATCGGTACAGGCGCTTCTTCTTTCGGATCATAATACAGGCTCAGCTTCTCCCGATTGATCTCAACCCATTTGTCATAGAGCGCCTTCATC
>DGUQ01000042.1 GCA_002394725.1 Ruminococcaceae bacterium UBA4306 | reverse complement strand
TGACGGGGTAGAGGATGTGCCAGAAATTGCCGTTCTGGGATTCGTATTCGACCTCTGCATCCGAGATGGAAGTGCCGCACTTCGGGCACCAGTTGACCATGCGGTTGCCGCGATAGATGAGCCCCTTGTTATAGTAATTGACGAATACCTCTTTGACCGCCTCGGAGCAGCCCTCGTCCATGGTGAAGCGTTCGCGCTGCCAGTCGCAGCTGACGCCTAATTTCCAGAACTGCTTGGTGATCCTGCCGCCGTATTCGCGCTTCCAATCCCATGCGCGCTCAAGGAACTTCTCTCGTCCGAGATCCTCCTTGCTGATCCCTTCCTTGCGCATCGCCTCCACGATCTTCGCCTCGGTGGCGATGGACGCGTGATCGGTGCCGGGCAGCCACAGCGCTTCATACCCCTGCATCCTGCGCCAGCGGATCAGGATGTCCTGCAGGGTGTTGTCCAGCGCGTGACCGATATGCAGCTGACCCGTGATGTTGGGCGGCGGCATCACGATGCAATACGGCTTTTTGTCGGGATTAACCTCGGCGTGGAAATAGTTATGATCCATCCAGTACTGATATATCCTGTCCTCGACCTGTTTGGGGTCATAGGACTTGTTGAGTTCTGCCATGATATACACTTCCTTAGTCGTATTAGCCTTCCCCTCAAGGGGAAGGCTTGAGCATACTTTAACCTATATATTATGGCATTATGAGCGGATTTTGTCAAGACGCGTGCGTCTTTTTTCTCCATGAATCGCCGTGCGATTCAAATCATGATGGAATCAAATCATGCGCCAACGGCGCAAATCATGACAGCTGAGCTGTCAATTCATGAATGAATTGCACTTCGTGCATGATTTGGCTTCGCCGTGAATTGCACTTCGTGCATGATTTGCACTGTGTGCATTGTATGAATCGCCGTGCGATTCATGAAGAATACCCCCGAGTTTCCTCGGGGGTATCATCGTCATATGTAATCTTATCCCATTATCAACTGATCTTCGATGATGACGATTTTTGTTTCGGTCAGGTTGCCGTCAGCATCCTTTGCCTGTACGACCAGTCTGCGCGTGTAATTGAAGCCAAGCTCAAACACGGGGATCGTCAGGGAACTATTCTCGGAAAAATCACGATACAGATAGGGTTTTTCGTCCTTATCATAGAGCATCTGCCAGCCTAATTTTTCATAGTATTCTTTTGAATAGGATTCTCCGCTGTCAAGGTCGAGGATCGTATAGCTGTAGGTGTACGGAGCTGTACCGCCTGTCGCGCGCACTTCCAATATCGGATCAGGACGGTATGCGTAATCGATCCAATTGACGGATAGCAGTCCGAGCTCGTCATACGGATAGCTGTCCACGACATGGAATTTACCGTAAGGATCCGGATTGCAGAAGCCGTCTTTGTTAAAGGCTTTTACCTCAACGTAATAATCTCCGCTCTCGGGGAAGGTGTAGGTGAGGGTGTTGTCCTGTGAGCGCTCCTGTACCATTTTGCCGTCGATATAGAATGCATAGGTACAGCCTTCTTCACCGCAGTTCGCCCGAGCGGTAAAGGTCACGGGAATACCTGCCGCGGCTTTGCCTGATTCATGATCGGCGTAGAAGCTCGTCACAAAAATATCCTGATTCAATATTCCCCCGTAACCCTCGGGGATCGTCATGCCTACTTCCTTGCGTTGGATCCAAGTGGCGTCGATCACGGAGATCTCTCCATCCCTGTCAAAATCCGCAACCGGCTTTTGGTTATCATAGAAAACAGTATTGCCGATCAGATATCGCTGGATCAGCGTCACATCGAGGATATCGACACTGTCATCATAGTTGACATCGCCGACAAGGGCGGGCGGTAAAGCGGCGCCAGCGCTGAACGTCAAAAGGGAGATCATCAGCGCTGTTATGAGCAGTGCGGAAAGTAAGCGTTTTATCATTTTTTTCATGTTGTTCCCTCCTAAGGATAAAAACCTTTCATTCAGTATACAACACAGCATTCAAAAAGGTTCAATACTTTTTCCGGACAAGTCCTCTACTATAATAATATATAGCAAAATATCTGTATATTAAATTTTAACCTATTTCAGGTTAAAAGTCAATACTCTGTTTCAGGTTAGCATATACTTTTTTCGGAGGTGTTCCGATGTATCAAAGAATACGCAATCTGAGAGAAGACAGAGATATGAACCAGACCAAGATCGCAAAGGTATTAGGTATGTCACAAACGGGCTACTCAAAATATGAAACCGGAGAAAACGATATACCGACCGCGATATTGATCAAGCTTGCCGATTACTACGACGTAAGCGTTGACTATATTCTTGAACGCACTAACAATCCGAAGATCAACAAATGACAAGATACCCCCGAGGAACAAGCCTCGGGGGTATCATTTTACCTTAGGATAGGTTTAGTTTTCAGCAACCCTCCGACCAAATCGGCTTACCGATTTGCCCACCTCCCTTAGGAAAGGGAGGCTATGGGGTTCGCAATGACAATCTATATTATTTCGCTCTCTCGGTGAGGGGCGGCGTGCCGCTTCTTCGGATTCACTCAACGTGAGTTCGTGACAGAAAATCCACTGCGGTGGTTATTTCGCTCTCTCGGTGAGGGTCTCGTAGCGAGCCTCAGCGGTCTTTTCCGCCTTCTCGAAGAGCTCCTCGGCTCTCTGCGGGAAGGAACGGGTCAGCGCGGAGTAACGCGCCTCGTTCATGATGAAGTCGCGATAGGACTCGGTCGGAGCCTTGCTGTCGAGGATGAACGGGTTCTTGCCCTCAGCCTTGAGTCTGGGATCATAGCGGAAGTTGTTCCAGTAGCCGCAGGCAACGGCGCGCTGCATTTCCTTCTGGCAGTTCTGCATGCCGCCCTTGATGGAGTGCATCTCGCAGGGAGCGTAGCCGATGATCAGCGACGGACCCGGATAAGCCTCCGCCTCCTGGATCGCCTTGAGGGTCTGGTTCATGTCAGCGCCCATAGCGATCTGAGCGACATAGATGTAGCCGTAGGAGATCGCGATGTCAGCCAGACTCTTCTTCTGGATCGCCTTACCGGCTGCCGCGAACTGCGCGACCTGACCGATGTTGGAAGCCTTGGAAGCCTGACCGCCGGTGTTCGAGTAAACCTCGGTATCGAATACCATGATGTTGACGTCCTCACCGGTAGCGAGTACGTGGTCTACGCCGCCGAAGCCGATATCATAAGCCCAGCCGTCGCCGCCGAAGATCCATACGGATTTCTTAGAGAGATATGCCTTGTTCGCGAGGATGTCCTTTCTGTACGGGCAAGCCTCGTCAACCTTCTCGACTTCTGCTAAGAGCGCCTTGGTAGCGGCGCCGTTCTTCTCGCCGTCGTTGAGGGTAGCGAGATACTCGTCGGCAGCAGCCTTGAGCGCGTCGGACGCTCTCTCGTCAGCGATCATGTTCTTGACGTCCTCTACCAGACGATCACGGATCGCCTTCTGACCGAGGAACATACCCAGACCGTGCTCGGCGTTGTCCTCAAACAGGGAGTTTGCCCAAGCCGGACCCTTGCCCTCTTTGTTGACGGTGTAGGGAGAGGTAGCGGCAGGACCGCCCCAGATGGAGGAGCAACCGGTCGCGTTAGAGATATACATTCTGTCGCCGAAGAGCTGGGTGACCAGACGCGCGTAAGAGGTCTCGGCACAGCCTGCGCAGGAGCCGGAGAACTCAAGCAGCGGCTGCTTGTACTGCGAGGAGATCACGTTGATCTTCGCGGTGGTCTCGGGCTTCTCGGTGACCTTCGCGACACAATAATCGAATACTGCCTGCTGATCGTCCTGCGACTCACGGGCCACCATCTTCAACGAGTTGGTCGGGCAGACGCCTACGCAGACGCCGCAGCCCATGCAGTCAAAGGGAGAGACAGCCAGGGTGTACTTATAGGTTTTGTTAACGGCTCTGGGACCGTACTTGATGGCTTCGGGAGCGTCGGCGACCTCAGCCTCGTCCATCGCGTAAGGACGGATGGTAGCATGGGGGCAGACGAACGCACAGCGGTTACACTGAGCACAGGTCTCGTTGTTCCACTCGGGAACCATGACCGCAACGCCGCGCTTCTCGAACGCGGATGCGCCCTGCTCAAAGGTACCGTCAGCATGGTCAACAAAGGCGGATACGGGCAGGTTGTCGCCGTCCATTCTGCCGACGGGCTCCATGATGGTCTCGACCTGCTTCTCGAGCTTGGTCATCTCGACGTCGGCAGCCTTCGCGTCAGCGTCAACAGCAGTTGCCCAGTCAGCAGGAACGTCGATCTTGACATAAGCGGTAGCGCCGGCGTCGATCGCCTTCTCGTTCATCTCGACGATCTCTTTGCCCTTCTTCATGAACTTCTGCGCCTTTTCCTTCATGTAGCCGATCGCCTCTGCCTCGGGCAGTACCTTGGACAGGGAGAAGAACGCGCTCTGCAATACGGTGTTGGTGCGCTTGCCCAGACCGATCTCAGCCGCGATATCGATCGCGTTAACGGTGTAGAGCTGGATGTTGTTCTGCGCGATATAGCGCTTGGTCTCAGCGTTGAGGTGAGAGTTCAGCTCCTCGGGCGTCCACTGGCAGTTGATCAGGAACACGCCGCCGGGCTTGACGTCCTGTACCATCTTGTAGCCCTTGAGGATGTAGGAGGGGTTGTGGCAGGCGACAAAGTCAGCCTTGTTGATGTAGTACGGGGACTTGATGGGCTTGTCACCGAAGCGCAGATGGCTGATGGTGATACCGCCGGTCTTTTTGGAGTCATACTGGAAGTATGCCTGTACATATTTATCGGTATGGTCGCCGATGATCTTGATGGAGTCTTTGTTCGCGCCTACGGTGCCGTCGCCGCCCAGACCCCAGAACTTGCACTCGATGGTGCCTTCCGCGGCAGTGTTGGGAGCAGGCTTCTCCTCGAGGGAGAGGTCGGTAACGTCATCAACGATACCGATGGTGAAGTTGTGGCGCGGATTCTCCTTAGCCAGCTCGTTGTAGACAGCGAATACGCTGGAGGGCGGAGTATCCTTGGAGCCTAAGCCGTAGCGGCCGCCGACTACCTTTGCGGTGCAGCCGTTGGCAGCCAGAGCCGCGACAACGTCGAGGTACAGCGGCTCGCCCAGCGCGCCGGGCTCCTTGGTGCGGTCGAGGACAGCGATCTTCTTCGCCGTAGCCGGGATCGCCTCAACCAGCTTGTCGGCACGGAACGGACGGTACAGTCTGACCTTGACCAGACCGACCTTCTCGCCGCTCATATTCATGTAGTCGATGACTTCCTCCGCAACGTCGCAGATGGAGCCCATCGCTACGATGACACGATCAGCGTCGGGAGCGCCGTAGTAGTTGAACAGCTTGTAGTCGGTGCCTAATTTCGCGTTGACCTTGTCCATGTACTCCTCGACGATAGCCGGAAGAGCGTCATAGTACTTGTTGCACGCCTCACGATGCTGGAAGAAGATATCGCCGTTCTCGTGGGAGCCGCGCATGGTGGGATGCTCGGGGTTCAGCGCACGCTCACGGAACGCCTGTACAGCGTCCATGTCGGTCATTTCCTTGAGGTCGTCAAAGTCCCAGATCTCGATCTTCTGGATCTCGTGAGAGGTACGGAAGCCGTCGAAGAAGTTGATGAACGGAACCTTGCCGCTCAGTGCTGCCAGATGGGCTACAGGAGTCAGGTCCATGACTTCCTGAACGGAAGATTCACAGAGCATGCAGGCTCCGGTCTGACGACATGCATAGACGTCAGAGTGATCACCGAAAATAGAAA
>DGUQ01000203.1 GCA_002394725.1 Ruminococcaceae bacterium UBA4306 | reverse complement strand
GTGTTTTAATGATACTTAGTATTAGGAAAGGGAAGCAAAAAAGCCCTGCTATTTCCGAAGAAATAACAGGGCGTATTGACGCGGTTCCACCTGATTCGATATCATCACCATCATTTTTGATGACAGATAATATCCTCATTCAACGCCTTAACGCGGCATACGTCGCCCCATTTCCTGAGCGAGACATATCCTTCCAATTTGAGATTGCCGCGGCAAAAGCCTCGCAATGACAATCGGATGTGATATGAGGGGTGGTATTCCGCTGCGCGCGTATCGTCTTGCACCAAACGACGACTCTCTGTAACGCGGAAACCGCGGACATTGTCCCCTGTTCACTATATTGGATTCAAAGAATAATATATCACCTAAAACAACGGATGTCAATGGTATATCGTGATATTTTACAGCAAATGAACGATTTTCAACTGACAGATATACGCGTCCATAATATTGATATCGCCGTCAAAATTCACATCCGCGGAGGCGGTCTGTGTGCCGTTGAGCTCAGCCAAACGCGCGATATAACACTGGATCGTGGACGCGTCAAGCAGATCGAGCACCGTACTGCTGTCCACATCACCCATCACGGTATTGACGGTATGATCGGAAAAAGCGCTCTTCGCCGCCGCGTCCTCATTACAGCACACAACAGCCTTGTTGCAGCCGCTGAGAGCCAAAGGGCTGATCGTCTTGGTCTCGGGAGCGATGGAAACGCCCTCCAGCGCGGTACATCCGTCAAAGGCGTTGTCATACAGCCGCGTCACACCGCCTGTCA
The DNA here is from genome assembly GCA_002394725.1 of Ruminococcaceae bacterium UBA4306. Classification (GTDB taxonomy): domain Bacteria; phylum Bacillota; class Clostridia; order Oscillospirales; family Acutalibacteraceae; genus Ruminococcoides. Next base: position 15,760 of record DGUQ01000203.1, on the reverse strand, counting down.
TCAGCACGTAATTCAGCGAGGTACAGCTCTTGAACGCGTTATAGGATACGGTCAGATGATCGCCTTGAAGAACAGCGTTGCCGATAGCGGAAGCGCCGTGAAACGCATTCTGACCGATATAAGACAAGGTAGAAGGCGCTTTGAACTCCGTCAGGCTCTTGCAGCCCCTGAAAGCGCCGTCACCGATGGTCACCAGTCCTTCGGAATACGCAAGGTCACGAAGTCCGGTGCAGTCGGCAAACGCATAGGCGTCGATCGAATAGACGCTCTCGGGGATGGTAACAGTCTTGATCTTGGAGCTGATAAAGGCGTGTGAGGCGATCCTTTTGACGCTATCGGGCACAGTCACCTCAGTATCCGCGCCCTGATATCGCAGCAGAACACCGTCGCCGACGACCGCGAAATCGCCTGCCTTACTCAAATACGGCGTACCGTCAAAGGCATACGCGCCGACAGCGCTGAGCGAGCCGGGCAGGCTGACGTTACTGAGCTTGGTGCATCCGTAGAAAGCGCCTGTACCGACGCTCAAAAGTCCCTCATACGCGGTGAACGATTTGAGATACTCACAGCGCGCGAACGCGTAGGACGCAATCGCCGTACAGCGCGTGGGGATCGTAACGCTCCCGGAGGTGCCGTTGTACCATAGGAGCACACTGCCGAGCATGACATATTTATCGGATGATTGATCGAGGTACGGCGTGCCGTAAAAGGCGAGATCGCCGACCTCGGTAACGCGGTCACCCGATGAAACGCTCTGTAATGAGGAACAGCCGTAGAATGCCCTGTCCCCTATCACGTGAACAGCGTCGTTGAGCTTGATGCTCTGTACCTTTGTATTCTCGGCAAAGGCGGAGTCCCCGATCGCGGTGACATGCGCCGGGATTGTCACGTTGGCGTCACTTCCGTTATACTTGATCAGCACGCCGGACTGCACATCAAAATCCTCCTGCGCCGCCGACGTCGGGATAACAAAAAAGGAAGAACACAGCAAAACGCAAACCATGATGAAACAACACAGCTTTTTCATGCTACCATCCTCCTTTTTACAAATTTCGATTATTCGGATTTTTTGGAAATATCCAGTATCAGCTTGTCTATGTCATCCAGTCTGGATTCATAATCCTTCGGTCTGTCATCGACCTCGTCGGATTCTTCCTGAATCTCAGTCAGATAACCTTCGGTATCGGGGTTCAAGTGATCATACTCGCGCAGAGGGTCATCGACCTTATCGTTCGCGTCATGTGTATCCTGATATAAATAGCCCTCTGTATCACTGCTTTCACGATATTCGTTGTTCTCCTGAATATCGTTCTCATCCTCCGATACGTTACTGGCGATAAAGCCTTCAACCTTTTCATCGACAGGATCGGGAGCGGAATCCTCCTTTTCGATGATCTTCACATGATCCTTATCCTTGACGAACATGGTGATCTCGATCAAAACGGCTAAGATATACAGACCGAACACGAGCATTTCGAGCGGTTGCGCGTTATTGAGGATCATAACAGGATCAAAACGGAAGCACAGATGATAAATACCGTAAGGGATCATCATCGCGACCGCCGGCAATCCGAAGATGAAGCAGGATTTGAGCGAGCTCTTGTTCTTGATCAGTGACAGTACAACAGCGTAATGATAGAAGAACAGCGTCGCAAAAACATAACAGATCAAGGCACTGACGTCAGCGACCTTGATGGAGATCGTCGTAAACTGAATAAAGACGAGGATCATCCGAACGCCGCAGAACACAGCAGGGATCGCGTTGAGTAAAGAGAGATTCCTGCCCTCATTACGGCGGAAAATATGGTTCAAGCCGAAGATGAAGAACACAATCGCGGATAAAAGCGCCAGCACAGCGCCGAGGATCGGAACGATCGAAAACGTTCCCGAATTGAACATCTGAAAAGCGGTCAAGCCGCCGTCAGCCGCCAACAGCACGCACAGCAAAAAGCCGATCAAGCCGGCAGGAACATTCTTGTGTGGCACATAATACGACGCGATATTCTTATCCGTGGCAACAAACAATACAGCAAACAGCAGGATAACAACAGCGGCGCCGATATAGCAATATTCCATCTGTAACGCGGTCAGCCCGAAAACGCTGCCCTGCGGCATCAGCTCCTGAGCGAATTTAAAAAACCCAGCCGCCAAAAACAGCGGAACAAAAGGAATCCATGATAGCTTGGATCTCATAATCATACTCCTTCATACTTGTCTGATCGTAACAACAGCTTCGTTTACTGTGGTATCAGACAGCGATCTATCCGTCATCATCGCGGCACAAGCGGTAACGATGCGATAAAACGCGTAATTTTGCTACCATATATTGTATATGAAGGATCGGACACTGTCAAGTTAAGGTTTTGTAAATAATAGTTCGCATCGGGCATAAAACAGCTCCACCGCCGAAGCGGTGGAGCGATTGCTTTAGTATAAAGGTTTTCCGATATTTTCGTTTGCCGGCATATTGGCTAACCATCTTTGAAGCTCGGTAACATCCTTAACATTGATCATACCGTCCTCATTGGTATCCGCTACGGAATAATCCAAGGTGATCGGAGTCGGCATCAGGACGGAATCTCTCAGGATGAAGGTTGCGTCAGCGATCGTTACGCCGCGATCCAAATCGACGTCGCCGAGATAGGGGTTCTCTCTGTAGCGCAGCTCGTCGAGCGCGGCGAGATAGAGCGTATAGACAGTATCCAGAGCAGCCTTGTTATCCTCGAGCGACTGCGCGTCATCATAGGGACGACCCTTGATGGAAGCCTTGGCGACAGCAGTCAGCATACGGCAGCGCAGGCTGTCATCCTCCTTCGCGATCATTGTATCGATGGAATCGACCAGCTCGTTCCGATAAGCGTCATAAGCAGCCTTATCAGCGGCGTCCTTGAGCTCGCGGTACGCTTCTTCCGCTTCGATCAGCTTGTCAGCGTTCCATACGCGCTCCTGCTGATTTTCATTCAGAGCATCAAACGCCGCGCGCGCCGCGTCGATCTTCGCCTTGGATTCGGGAGTAAGCTCCACGGTACCGATGGCGTTGATCTTGTCGATCGCGTCCTTGACAGCTTCACTGTAACGGATCGTGCGCGGATAGAAATCGGAGCCGCCGTAGCCGGGAAGATCATCGGTGTTATCCTTCTTGGTGAGGGTACCGATATCAAAATACAGAGACTGGGGATCAACAGCCATGCCGGTCATATTGCCCTTGAGCAGCAGCTCAGGTCTGTCGGACAGGACAGCGTTCCAGATATCCACGGAACAGGTCACGCAGTTCTTGGTCATAAAGGAATAGTAATTATTCTCGGGATTCACGATATACGCCTTCAACGCGGCAAGCTCATCGGCAGTGATCTCTACGGTATAGAAGTTGTTCGGCGTCTGAGAATCATTTCTTCTGAACTGATTGTATATCTCTCGATTGATACACACACCGCCCTCGCAAGCACCGTCGGCAGGATTGACTCCCGTCTGTCTGCTGATCTGATAGACCTGCATCAGCGTAGCGGCAAGCGCGTCAAAGGTGACAGAACCGTCAAAATCCTCACCCTTGTTGATAAACTGTTCCATCTCATAGACCAGTGCCTGACATTCCTTACTGTTTTGGTAGAGAGTGCTGCGCTTGAACGTTTCGCAAACAGAGATCAAGTTTGTCGCGTCAAAAGGATAATTGGAAACGGTAAAGGATTCACCGGCAACCAGTGAAACGGTTGTGGGAGCGGCATTCACGCCGTTTCTGGTAACATCAAAATAGGATTCACGATCGTTGAGGTCGAGTTCATTCATATTGTAAAGAGCGGGATCGGAAGTATAATCCTCGGGATTCTGCTCATAATCGATCATCAGATCGTTGTATTTATCATTCGGTCTGTAATACTCATAGTAGCTGGCGTCGAAATCCATATCCTCATAAGTAGTAAAGGTAACGCCGCCGTGAGGGATCAGCTCGCTCAGCGCAACACGGCGTGAGAAGATGGTCATGCTGCCGACGATCTTGTCACCGGAATAATCGCCGATCACTACCCTTGTCTGAGCAGACGCGGAGGTAGCGGAAGAAGCATCATACGCGATGATATAAGCTACGGCGCCGTCCTCCGGAACCTCGCCCTCTACAGTGATCAGGCCGTTCTGATCGACAGAGAGGATATCATCGGAGGAAGTATACGCGATGCTGCTGTCATACATTGGAATGAGCTTATAAGCGCCGCTGTACATCGACCTTGCGTTGAGCTGATAGGTATCGCCCTTTTTGCTCAGCTTGATCTCCTTGGGCATATTCTCGATAGCGGCGTCAGCCAACTTGATGTCGATCTTTGTATCCTCATTAACGGTGATGGACTCATTAGGCCAGATGGTGCTGTCGTTGGCAGACATTGTGAGAATCGCCTTGCCGTCGGGAACATCTGTTGTAACCTGAACCTCAGAGCCCTTCGGTACCAGGTAGTCGGAGAAAGAAGTATATCTCCATCTTTCGTCGTATCTGAATAAGATCGTCGGATTCGCCTCTGACTCTTCATCATAGGTGATCTTGACCATATCATCTCTGTCGGCGAATACCTGGATCGCAAACACCGAACCGACCCTTTCGTTACCGACCGCGCTTACTCTGACCAATTCAGAGCCTTCCTTAACAGCGGTATATACATTGCCGTTCTTTTCAAGACAGCCCTTCGTTGTCCAAAAGTTGGATTCGATCTGATCGGCAGGAGCTTCGACGCCGCCGACCATCAGCTTGATGAATTGGGTCACATCAACGGATTCACCGACTGCCATCTGATAAATAGACTTTGCTATCTCTTCATACTCAGCGGTAGCAAGAGAAATGTTGAGAACCGTGTATTTTGCGGGCATGATGAAGAAGTAAGCAAGCTCCTGATCATCATAATGAGCATCGTTAAAGATCGACTCGCCGTTGACGGTGATATCACTCAAAAGATGATCATCATCATCGAATCTGGTCTCTATATAAACCTTGGCGCCCTTTTCAACCTCATCGAGAGAAGCTAATTTCCGTCTTTGTTTATCCTCCAAGGTGTACACGAAGGTCTCGATCGAGCTGTCAGCGCCCTTGATCACGGTCTTGAGCTGATTCACAATGCCTATACTGTTGCCGAAGATCTTAAAGGACGCAGGCAGAGTGGGTACATGGAAGCTCAGCGTACCGTCAGAATACTCGCTGGCGAGCGCTTTGTTATCAGCGTCGACTACAAAGTAAGTGTTTCCTTCGTAAGGCTCAGTGATCTGCGTTGTGAACCAAATGCCATCCTCGGGAGCGTTATCCGCGCCGAGCGTCAGCTTAGTGCCGTTGACGTCAAAGGTAATGTTGTCAATGGTTTCAGGGCCTCCGATGATTTGGACGTCGGTCCAATCGATAGAAACGTCGATATCCTGCTCATCCTTGTTATAATAAACCTTCTGATCGCCTTTTGCGGCATTGATCAGATCAGCCATCTTCGTCTTGCTCTCGTCGACCACATACTCGCCGTCCGCGTAGCGATATGTAACGGGGCTGACCTTCTCAGGCGCGCTGACATAGACCCAGCCGGTGTCATCTTGGAAGCCTGCGTCAGGTTCTGAAACGCCCTCGGCGTTGTTCAGATAGTAGCCGGGCAGTCTGTCAATGATACCGTCACGAACAGTCTTGGGAGCGTCAACGAGTGCGAAGATGCCCTCGCCGGCAGACTCCAGATAATACGCGTTCGGTGCGCCGTCAGTAGTGCCGACAGCCGCGTTCCACGCTCTGAGCGCTACGGTAGCGCAGCTGTTCTTTAAGATCGAGAACTTGTTGAGGTTGCCGCCGAGGTACATCTGCATCGTGTTGAGCTGCTTCTCGGTGATATCCATCTCATAGGTAACATTCTCATACTGATCCCATTCGAGCTTCTGGTTATACAGCTCGCGGTTGAAGCAAACGCCGCCGTCCACTACGCCGTCGAGCACCTTATTATAATCCATACCGGCTTCATCGAGTACCGCCTTGATCTTTTCAATAGCGATATCGAATTTCATCTCGCCGGTATCGAGCATACGGAAGATGGACTCGATGATACCGGCTTTACCGCTTTTGACAATATCCGTCCACAGGGAGCTGTTTTGGATAGAGCCCAAAGCCGCCTGAGGAACGGAAAGGTCGAAATCGCGATACATACCGATGGTGACGATCTCACCGCGATCCAGCGTCACGGACTTCATATCCTTGTTAAAGGTAAAGTACTTGTCCGTGTCCTTATCGGAGTGGTTGGAGCCGTTGGCAATATCTTCTCTGATATCCTTGTAATAGGTATCGCTGATCTCATATCCGGCGTACAGATCGGGAACAGTGATCGTTACGCCGTCCTGATATGAGGTAAAGAGCAGATACACATGGCCGTCATAGAACTGCATATTGTCGTTATAACGAGCAAGAATCTTCAGATTACCCATTACGGGTGTGCCGTCCGAATAGCCCTCGACGGTAACGGTATACTCCGTTGTACCGTCCTCAGAGGGTACCGTAACGGTCGCTGTACCGGCTTTGAGCGCGTTCAAAGCGCCGGACTGATCCACCCACGCAACAGAGGGGTCGGATGAGAAGCACTCGGTCTCTGCCGGAGCAAAGTCCGCGATCACATCACCTGCCTTCATCGCAACGGGTTCGGTCGCGTTTTCCGCAAAGGCGGTTGTGACAGGCAGGCTCGATACGAGCAGCATGACACAGAGAACCACCGCGAAAAGCTTGGTCGTCCATTTGTTTTTCATATTACATCTCTCCTTTTTGTCACCGCGCGAATCATTGAGATACATCGGTAACATCATTTGCGAAGCAACAACGACGTCAGCCGGCACCGGTTGATAAGAATGAAGGCATACAGTAATTGAAATTTCGCATATAATCAAAATTATTTTAACATATCTTTCTTTATTTTTCAATAGAAAACAAAGACGAATAATGTAAAAAACCGACGCTTTTCAGCGTCGGTCTTGCGGAGTTCTTATTTTCTTGTCTTAGGCGTTTTATCGCGTTTCCGTTTTTTCGCGTAAGAGGAAGAAACGGAGACATAGATGATAAACAGGATGACGACCAATCCGACTGCCATCAGAAACCACGGCGAGGTCAATACGCCTCGGATCGCGTCGGTGGTATACAGAATCGGACTGACGCCGATATCCTCGTTTGCCACCAGATTGATCTGCGTGAACGGCTCGTTCTTATAATAAACGGTGGCAGTCGTGATGATATCGCCCTTTTTGACCGGGGCGCTGATCGCGTCGGTGCTGTCGGGCGAGATACGGATATCCCCCTTGGAATAGCCCTGCGGCAGGATCACGTTGCAGTCCGATTGCGGAACCAGCAGGATACTCTTGGTATCCCACGCGTGATCGATCTTTTGCTCGCAGACAGGCGTATCCTTGGTAACGGGAGTAACAAAGGACAAATTCAAAAACGCCCAGCGAAACATATCGGCGGCTTCCAGCATACAGTACTGCTCATTCTCCTCCTTGCTTTCGTCATAAGGAGCGTGCAGACCGATGCACATATAGGAGTAGCCGTCATATACCGCGGTCGAAACCAAACAGCGTCCTGCCTGAGAGGAGGTCGCGTTCTTGACGCCTGTGGCGTATACATAATAATAATCGCCGCCTCGCGCGGAATCGATCAGCCAGTTACTTGTGATAAAGGGCACATCGTCATTCTCTTTGGCGTAATATGTAGTCGTATTGCAGATTTTAGAGAACAGCGGCAGTCCCATCGCGTGTCGGGTGATGGTATACAGATCATGTGCCGTGGTATAGTGATCGTCATCGTGCGTGCCGAACGGATTGGTGAAGTGCGTGTCCTTGCACCCGAGCTCCTCGGCTTTGGCGTTCATTTTATCAACAAATGTCGCTATATTGCCTTCGCCGATATAATCCGCCAGCACCATCGCGGCGTCATCGCCGGTGGGGAGCATCAGCGCGTACAGCAGATTCTCTACCGTCAGGGATTCGCCGATATACCAGTCTACACCGGAACAGCTCAATCCCTGATTGATCACATTATCGATACAGGTCTGCCTGATCGGGATCTGCGTCTGATAATCATCAAAGAACTCAGCCGCAATGATATAGGTCATGATCTTGGTCAATGACGATGGATAGCGCTTTGTATCCGCTTCCTTTGCAAAGACCTCCATACCGGTGTCCAGATTGACCATCAACAGCGAATCGGAATACTGCTCCACATCACATTCAAAGCTGAGCGCTCCGGTTGAGACCGTGCAGGCGCATGGCACAAGAATCATCAGCGCCAGCACAACAGCGATCCATCGGAAGGTTCTTCTCATGCTTAACCCTCCGTAGCCGTTTCTTCCGCGGCGGAGGGTTCTTGTGCGGCTGTTGCGGCAGGAGCCTCGGTGGGAGTTTCGGTGGGAGCCTCGGCTGCCGTTTCCTCACGGTGAGGGGTCAGACGGTGAAACACATAATCGCTGAATCTGCCGAAATCGGAGAGCATACCAAGACCTTCATCCGAGTTGACGGACAGCGAGATCGTATCGATCTGCTCGTTGCCGTAGCTGATCTTGATGCTGCCGACCTTTTGCCCTGCGAGCAGAGGCGTTGTCACGGATTTCGGGATCTCAAACGTGCGGCTCAGCTTGGAGGCGTCGTAATCGTTGGGCAGGGTTTTGAGCGCCGAATGATCGGGATACAAGCCGGTTTGATAGGAACCCCAATCCGATGTTACGGTAATATCGGAGATCACCTCATCCGAATTGAGGATCTTGACGTCGGAAAGGTTCAGATAGGCCCAGGTGGTCAGCTTACGGGCGTCCGCAAAAACATTGCGCTCACTCTGGTGCAGTCCGAGCAAGCCGACAAAGAGATAGGTCTGACCGTGATACGTGGTCGTCAAGGCAAGCTCCTCATAGGTGTCCTCGGTATACGAATACAGCGCGTCGTTGGTATAACGGAAGTAATACGGACTGTTAGCATCGAGGATCGAAGGCTCGGCGGTAACGGTAACTTTCGACTTCGAGGGTGTGTATGTTTTTTTCTTCATCACACTCTGATAAAACTCATTTTTGAGCACTTCTTTATACAGAATATAAACATCGCGGCAGGTGGTATGCTGAGCGCTGGTATTATCAAAGCCGGGGCTGACATACGCCGTGCTCTTCATGCCGAGGGTCGTGACGCGTTCGTTCATCGCGGCGACAAAGGCGTCCCTGTCATTCTTTGCTGCCAGATCCGCCAGCGCGTAAGCGGCGTCATTGCCCGAGGTCAGCAGCATGATCGCCATGAGATCCTGCGCCGTCAGGGTCTTTCCGACAAATTTATCCAGACAGCCGTCGGTATACGGCAGATCATTGATATAGGACTCCTCCACCTTGAAGGTCACTTTCTTTGGCTCGGAGATCATTTCATAAGCGAGCAGGAACGTCATCAGCCTTGAGAGGGTACCTGCGTACCAGTTTGTATCGGGCTTTTGAGAAAAGACGATCGTGTCGGTATCCAAATTCACCAACAGCAGATCCGAGGTAGACGTCTGGACGTCATTCTCATAGGATGATACGGGAACAATAAAGCTGCTGACAAATAACGCAAAAATCAATAGGGCTGATATTAAAAATTTAATTCTTTTAGTCATAGCATTTCCCTCAATAATATGTTATAATTGTTTTGAAGAATCATAATTTTCTCATATACATTCTTATTCTACACTATTTACAGAATTATATCAATCACAAAATTCATAAATTTACAAATTTTTTGGGGGTTTATTTTGATATACATAACAGGAGATACTCACGGAGATATCGAGGTATTCAACGAAAGACGACTCAGCCAGCTGAAAAAGGGCGATACCCTGATCATCACCGGCGACTTTGGTTTTATATGGGATAATTCTAAAGAAGAAATAAAAAACCTTAAAAAACTCGCCAAAAAGAAGTATGATATCCTCTTTGTCGAAGGTACGCACGAGAATTTTGAGCGGTTGAAGGAGTTTGAGGAGGTCAAGCTCCACGAGGGTACCGCGCGTAAGATCGCCGACAACATCTTTTGCCTGAACCGCGGCGAGTTATACTTGATCGAGGATCACACGATCTTCGCGCTGGGAGGAGGTCTTCCTCCCGAAGCGGATGAAACGGAAGCGTCTCCCTCACTCCCTACGGATGAAGAGCTGGAATACGCCGTTGTCAATATCGAGGAACAGCGCCACAGGGTGGATATCATCATCACACATGAAGCGCCGGCATCCGTCAAGCGGATGATCAACCGCGGCGCTTCCATCAACGACCTCAACATCTTCCTCGACACGGTGATGCACAATACACAGTATCAGAAGTGGTATTTCGGCAGCCTGCATGAGGACAGACAGATCAGTCCTCACCTGATCAGCGTGTTTGAGGAAGTTCACAAGATCGGATAGGATGAAAGGATTTCTCTATCTGATAATTACAAACAGCACAAACAGCATAAAAACGGCGGGAGCAAGCCCCCGTCCTACATAAAAGTCCGCGACTCCTTATCGGGTCACGGACTTTTTTTACCTAATTCATCGTATTTTCGGTCTCGGCAAAGAGCCGGCGCATCTTAGCGCGCAGCGCTCTGAGAGAAGCATCCCTCAGATCGGGAGAGAATCGCAGCAGGGCTTCTGCCGCCTCCTGACTTTGCGCCAGCGTCTCGGTATCGGAGAAATCGGCGATATCCAGCTGCGGCAGACCGTGCTGACGATTGCCGAAGAAATCACCGGGGCCGCGGAGCTTTAAGTCCATATCGGCGATCTCGAAGCCGTTGTTGGTACGGCACATCACGCCTAAGCGCTGTTCCGTATTCTCACCTTTATTATCGGACACGAGGATACAATAGCTCTTATACTGTCCCCTGCCGACGCGTCCGCGCAGCTGGTGGAGGGTGGAAAGCCCGAATCTGTCGGCGTTTTCGATCATCATCACGGTGGCGTTCCTGACATCGACGCCGACCTCCACAACGGTCGTGGAAACCAATATCGAAATTTCGTTTTTGGCAAATTGTGCCATGACCTTTTCCTTATCCTTCGCCTTCATCTTACCGTGCAGGATGCCCACGGAAATATCGCGGAACGCTCCGAGCATCAGCTCGGCGGCATAGTCATTGGCGTTTTTGAGCTCGTCTACATCCACGCCCTCGCTCTCCTCGACCAAGGGACATACGATATAGCACTGTCTGCCCTCCTCGACCTGCTTTTTGAGGAAGCCCAGAGCACGGTCGCGCTTATCGGTACGGATAAAGAAGGTATCCACCTCGGTACGACCCGGGGGCAGTTCATCGATGATGGTGATATCCAGATCGCCGTAGATGATCAGTCCGAGGGTACGAGGGATCGGTGTCGCGGACAGTACGAGCACATGCGGATGCTCCCCCTTTGAGGCAAGTCGGGCGCGCTGCGCCACACCGAAACGGTGCTGTTCATCGGTGATGGCACACCCGAGACGATGGAACACCGTGCTCTCGCTTACCAGCGCGTGGGTGCCGATCACGATATCGCTCTCGCCGTTTTCGATCCGTTCACGGGTTTTTCTTTTCTCAGCCGCCGTCATGGAGCCGGTCAAGAGCTCCACACGGACATCGGTATGCGCAAACATCTTGGAGAAGGTCTCAAAATGCTGTTGCGCCAAAATCTCTGTCGGCGCCATAAACGCCGCCTGAAAACCGTTTTTGACGGTATGGTAACATACGGCGGCGCACACGGCGGTCTTGCCCGAACCGACGTCACCCTGGATCAATCGATTCATCGGAGAGGGCTTGTCGCGCATATCGGCGACGCAGTCGCTTATGGCACGTTTCTGCGCATTGGTAAGCTCATAAGGTAATGTTTGAATAAACTCGGCAGTATAATCCTTTAATAGGTGAACAGCCGTCTGCTCGCGCGACTGCGATTTCATCATTCGCATGCCGAGATTCAATACCAATAATTCCTCAAAGATCAGGCGGTGACGCGCCTTTTCCATCGCGTTCAGACTTGTCGGGAAGTGGACGTTGTTCAGGGCATAGGACAGATCGCAGAGGTCATAGCGCTTGCGGATATCCTCAGGCAGAGGATCGTGGATCGTCTGCGGCAGCATGGACAGCGCTTCCTTCGCGGCGCGGATCATCATGTGATTATTCAGCCCTGCGGTGAGATGATAAACAGGCGTGATCATATCACCGGCGGTTTCTTTACAAAACTCGGGAGATACCATTTGATAGCCGTATTTATCATAGGCGACCTTGCCCATAAAGAGGTAGGTCTCACCGTATCGGAGCATGGACGAGATATACTTATTGTTGAAGAACACAAGATTCAGATAGCCGGTATCGTCACTGATACTCAGCTTTGCCATTGTGCGGCCGCCGGAGATACGGATGGTGTTCACGGGAGTCGATACCTTGCCGCGTACCACACATTTCTCCTCGGGCTGTACAGCGGCAATATCGGTGGTATCCGACCAATTCTCATAAGATCGTGGATAATAAGAGATCATATCGCCGACCGATTCGATCCCGAGCTTGCGGAATAAAGCGGCGCGCTTCTCCCCTATGCCGCTCAGCTTTGTGATCGGGACATCATATAAGGACATATCGCACCGCCTTTCCGTTGATCTGTTACTATTGTACTAAATTCGAACATATATGTCAATTACAAAATAAAAGAAAGGCTGCTCCCGAAGGAACAGCCTAGTTGATTCGATTGAGATCGCCGCAGCGCGACTGACGTTACACCCCGCAATGACAATTTATAATGCGCGCGTCTTATTCTACACTGAAAATGTAGTAGTAAACGGGCTGATCACCCTTGATGTAGGTGATATCAACCTGATCTGCGAACTTGTTCTCCAGCATTTCGACCGCGGAAGCAGCCTCTTCCTCAGAGACGCCCTCGCCGGAGATCAGGGTCACAAAGGACATTTCCCTATTGATCATGGACTTAGCGAGCTTATACAGCGCCTTGTTCGGAGAAGAGGAAGTGACGGTGAGCTTACCGTTATCCAGACCGATGATCTCGCCCTCCTTGATTCTTCTGGCGCCGAACTCGGAGTCACGCGCCGCAAAGGTGACCTGACCGGTAGAAACGTTCTTAGCCGCCTGCAGCATGTTATCGACATTGGTCTCAGCGTCGGAATCGGGATCGAATACCAGCATCGCGGAGAGTCCCTGCGGAATGGTACGGGTCGGGACGATAATGACCGTTCTGTCCTCTACGATCGCGGCAGTCTGCTGAGCCGCCATGATGATGTTCTTGTTGTTCGGGAGCACAAAAACGCACTTGGCAGGAGTCGCCATAACAGCCGCGTAGATATCCTCGGTGGAGGGGTTCATGCTCTGACCGCCGGATACGACGTTCTGGCATCCGAGCTCATGGAAGAGATTGCACAGACCCTCGCCTGCCGCTACAGCGACAAAGCCGTATTCCTCGGTGGGCTCGACGACAGTGAGTTCCGCCTTCTTCTCGACCTTCTCCTTCGCCTTTTCATTCTCTTCCTTCGCTTTTCTGTGCTGCTCCTTCATATTCTCGATCTTGACGGTGAGAAGCTGACCGTATTCAAGACCGTGCTGGAGCGCGTCGCCGGGAGTCTCGGTGTGTACATGGACCTTGATGATCTCGTCATCCGCTACCATCACGATGCTGTCGCCGATGGTCTCGAGATACAGACGAAGATCGTTGGGCTCTTTCTCACACTCGGCATTACGACCGACGATGAACTCGGTGCAGTAGGTGAAGTTGATCACCTGGTCAAACTCAGCCGCGGCAGAACGGAAGAAATCATCCTCTTCTGTCGTCTCATACTCCTCTTCCTTCAGCTCAACGACAACGCCGTCACGCAGAACAGAGAGCATACCCTCAAAGATGGTCAGAATACCCTTACCGCCCGCGTCAACAACGCCGGCTTTCTTGAGAACAGGGAGCATGGTGGGCGTCAGATCGAGCGCTTCCAGAGAAGCGTCACAGACGATCTCCCACAGTACAGCGGGATCCTCTTCGTTATCCAGCGCCTCTAAGCCTGCCTCATAACCCATACGGGCTACGGTGAGGATGGTACCCTCGGTGGGCTTGGTGACGGCGTTGTAAGCCGCCTCTACGCCCAGACCCAGCGCGTGGATCAGATCGGCGCCGGAAGCCTCTGCCTTGCCCTCCAGACCCTTGGAGATACCTCTGAACAACAGAGAGGTGATAACGCCGGAGTTGCCGCGAGCACCGCGCAGCATGGCGGAAGCAGTCATCTTGGCAACTTCGGATACATCGGCAGGCTCAGCGTCCTTCAAGGCGTCAGCCGCCGCTGTAATCGTCATCGACATATTGGTACCTGTATCACCGTCGGGAACAGGGAAAATATTGAGGTCGTTGATCCTCGCCTTGATGGACGAGATGTTATTCGCACCGGAAATAATCGCTTGTTTTAGAGTTTCACCGTTAATCAACGTAAACACATCCTTTTTCCGTACATCGTCAGCACCTGCTAACCAAGCGCGTGAGATGTACAAAATACTATTTGTTACAAACTTGTATTATTATACACTAAAATGGTTCAAGAAGCAAGCATTTTGTATACAAAAAAGTAAGATAAAAATGGAATTATATTAGTTCATATGACTGAGCGGCGGTGCATTTCCCACTGTCGCGATCGATATCAAATACCGCGCAGTTGAGCTTGCAATCACCCTTAGCCAGATCAAAGCGTTCGGGCAGCTGTGTGGTAAAGCGCCTGAGGATGATCTCCTTCTTCACGCCGAGGACGCTGTCGATCACGCCCGTCATGCCGACGTCGGTGATATAGCCCGTACCCTCGGGGAGCACCTGAGCGTCCCCTGTCAAGACATGGGTATGCGTGCCGAACACCGCGGACACTCTGCCATCCAGATAAAAGCCCATCGCGCGCTTCTCGGAGGTTGCCTCGGCATGGAAATCGACGATGATGATCTTCGCGTCGATCTCTTTGAGAATCTGATCCGCGCGGATAAAGGGATTTTCAAGGCTCGCGTCCATAAACTGCTGCCCCATCAGGTTGATGACCCCGATCGAGGTAAAGCCCATATCGACCACCGCCCAGCCGCAGCCGGGAGTGACGGAGGCAGGATAATTTGCCGGTCGGATGATGTGGGGATGTTCATCGAGGATGGGATAGACCTCCCTGCGGCGGAAGCTGTGATTGCCGAGCGTGATGAAGTCCACACCCGAGGTGAACAGGTGCTCGGCGGAACGCGGCGTGATGCCGTTGCCGTCGGCGGAATTCTCACCGTTGCAGATCACAAAATCGATTTGTTGCTGTTGTTTGAAACGCGGCAAACGCCGGCGCAGGAATTCGCATCCCACCGAGCCGACAACGTCGCCGATACACATAATGCGCATGTTATCATCTTTCTATATTTGAGATAGGTGCAGTATACCACAGAATCGGGAGAAATACAAGAGCGGTCTATCTCTGTTGATCGGGTTTTCGTATTATTGATAATCGGGTCGTCGAGGGCGCCGACCCCTACATTTTTTCTACTCGATCGGGTTGTCGAGGGTGCCGAACCCTATCATTATTTCTTCTCGGTCGGGACGACGTACGGCGTAAGATCGGTGTTTTCATCCGTGCCGATGGGATCGCTGTAGGCGATATCCTCCACGCAGGTAAAGGTCACATAAAGTGTGTATACACTGCCGTTATGTTTGAGTTGATAATCACGTGCCTCGATCGCGCAGTTCTGCAAGGCAAAGGCTTCATATAATTGTGCTTCTCGCTTTAATAATTCTTTTGCGGAATGATCGTCAAGCGTGGTCTCTTCCTCCGACAAAGCATGG
>DGUQ01000005.1:15533-19438 GCA_002394725.1 Ruminococcaceae bacterium UBA4306 | reverse complement strand
ATCACGGCGGCGGTGCGCTACTACTGCACCCCCGAGCTGTTGTTCCATGTGTCGGCAGGGTCGTTCATGCCCGCGCCCAAGGTGGATTCCGCGGTGATCCGGCTCGTTTTGCATGAGCCTACGGTTCACCCGAAGGATGAAACAACCTTTTTCAAGGTGATCAAGGGAGCCTTTGCCCAGCGCAGAAAAACCGTGCTCAACTCACTTTCCTCCTCGCTGTCACTTGACAAGAGCACAGTTCGTGCTATACTGGAATCAGCAGGCGTGGCGGAGAACGCCCGCGCCGAAAGATTGACTCTTGAAAACTTTTCCGACATTTCCGACGCTGTTTATGAAATGGAGTAAATCATGGAGAAAAAGAACTTCACCGTATTGATCGTGCTGATCGCGTTGTTGGCGATCAGTATCCTGCTGATGGGCATCTCACTGCTCCTGTCCGAGAAGGTCTTCGGTCAGGTGTCCAGCTACATCGCGATCGCCTGCGTCATCGTCACGCTGGTGGGCGTGGTGGTCGTCATCCGCAACACGCATAAGAAGCATGATGACGAGGATGACAGTGAAAAATAATTACGGTTAACGGTCATGGTAAGGGACACGTGTGTCCTTTCCTGTGTCAAAGTCAACCCTTTTGATGAATGAAGCACCGGTTTTCGGTGCTTTTTCTTTTTGTGTGAAATCATATTTCCGACAGGCAACTCATAGACTGTACCATACTCAGTCAATAAGGAGAGAAATAATGGAATATCATCTGACGAAGAAAACGATTTCACGGTTACGATACGCGGCGGATACGGTCACGGAGCAGGCGGTCGATATAGATCTCAGCCTGCCCGATTACTGTCCCGATATCGAAAAGATCCTGTCCTGTACCCTGATCCCCGAGGTGAACATGACCAACGTCAGCGGCGACCGGCTGAACATCGAGGGCAGCTCACGCGTACGGGTGGTGTATCTCGACGGTGACCGGTCGATCCGCGTGTACGAGTACCGCGCGCCGTTCTCGGAGAGCCTGCCGATAAAGGGCGAATCCTCCGATTGTGTGGTTGATGTCGACGCGAAGCCCGAGTATCTGAATTGCCGCGCCCTCAGTCCGCGTAAGCTGAGCCTGCACGGGGCGTTCTCGCTCAGCGCGCGCATCGCGGTCAAGGATGAGCAGGCGTACTATGCCTATGACGATGGTGACGAGCTGCAAACAAAGAGCGATACGCTCGCGGTCTCGACCCTCTGCGGCATGAGCTCGGAGAGCTTTTCGGTGCAGGAGGATATCTCCGTCAGCGGCAAGAGCGATATCAGTACGCTGATCAGCCACCGCCTGTCCGCCCGTATCACGGATATGAAGGCGATACAGAACAAGATCATGCTCAACGCGGAGCTCAAGCTCGATTTGATGTATCTGTCGGGGATCGAGGCTCCCACGCTCGAGTGTATGTCCTACAGCCTGCCGATCTCACGCGTTGTCGATTGTGATGGCGTGGATGAAAACGCCGTGATCGACGGCGAGCTGAGCGTCATGAGCAGTGATGTGCATCTATCGGATGACGCGCTCGACGGCTCCTCGGTGCTATCGCTGGACGCAAGACTTTGCTTCAATACGCTATGCTATGCAAGCAGTGAGATCGAGATGTTGTCCGACGCGTTCTCCACCGATCGGGACGCGCAGGTTCAGACCGAGCCCTTCTCCTGCAACAGCGGCGTCCTCTGCCTTGCCTTTACCGATACGGGTAAGGCGACGATCGGGCTGGATGAGGAGATCGGAAAAGTCCTCGACGTCCACTGTGAGAAGCTGACCGCGTCCTATACCGCCGCCGATGATAAGGTGACGATCAACGCGAGGATGACGGTCGGGATCTATTTTGAGGATCAGGAGAGTGAAATACGCTATGTCGAGCGTGACGCGGAGTTCGATTATTGCCCCGATACACAGAGCTTCACGGATGTTCTGCGCCTGCGTGCCGCTGTGGACAGTCTGAGCTATCGGCTCAAGGACAGCCGCCATATCGAGCTGCGCGCGGAGCTGTGTTACCGCCTGACGGTGTGCAAACGGATGAGCTGCGCCGCTGTCAGCGGTGTGAGCGCCGATGATGACGCGCCGAAAAAAGCGAAGGACAGTACGCTGATCCTGTATTATGCCGACGATGGTGAACGGGTGTGGGATATCGCCAAGCGGTTTTGCTCCCGACCTGCGGATATTATTGCCGAAAACGAGCTGGAGGGAGAGACGATCGGCGCCGGGATGATGCTGATGATACCGACTGCCTGATAAGCTTCGTCATATCCGGCTATACAGACACATATACAATAGTATCAACAGTAACGGAGGATATCATGGAAGAGAGAAGTATTTATAAGGATATAGAGAACCGCACCGGCGGCAATATCTATATCGGAGTGGTCGGACCGGTGCGGACGGGCAAGTCGACCTTTATCAAGCGGTTTATGGATACGCTGGTGCTGCCGCATATCAAGGATGATCATCTGCGTGAACGCGCATTGGATGAATTGCCGCAGAGCGCCGCCGGTCGGACGATCATGACCACTGAGCCCAAGTTCGTGCCCGAGAACGCCGTGCCGATCACCCTTGAGGATAACGCGCGGCTGAGCGTGAGGATGATTGACTGCGTCGGCTATATCGTCGAGAGCGCGATGGGCTATATCGAGGATGACGGCGAGCGCATGGTGCACACACCGTGGAGCGAGAATGAAATGCCGTTTCGTCAGGCGGCGGAGCTGGGTACGAAGAAGGTCATCACCGATCACAGCACCATCGGCGTGATGGTCACTACCGACGGCTCGATCGGCGATATCGGCCGCGAGGATTATGTCAGCGCGGAGGAACGGGTAGCGGCGGAGCTGACCGCCGCCGGAAAGCCCTTTATCATCCTTTTGAACACCACCGCTCCCGAGAGCGCGTCATCCTCCGCTCTGGCGGCGAATCTGAGCCAAAAATACGGCGCTCCCACCGTACCCGTTGACTGCGCAATGATGGATGAAACCACCGTCAAGGCGATCTTGGCGACCCTCCTGTTCGAATTCCCGATCCGTGAGATCCATGTGGATATGCCCGAATGGCTGCGCAGACTCGGTCGGGATAACTGGCTGCGCGCGGATGTGTTCGGCTCCATCCGCGATACGGCGAAGGGGATCGCGAAGATCCGTGAGGTGCAGGACGCGGTGCAGAGCCTGAACGATAACGAGAATATCGACGGCGCACAGCTGCGAGCGATGGATCTCGGAACAGGCAGGGCGGATATCGAGGTGCGGCTGTGCCCCGAGCTGTTCTATCGGATCCTGACCGAGAAAAGCGGCATCGATATCCACAACGAGTGTGAGCTCATGGAGTGTATCTGTGAGCTGGCTCAATCGAAGAGCAACTATGACCGCATCGGTCAGGCATATGAGGATGTACTGGAGAACGGCTACGGCATCGTGATGCCGACGATGGAGGAGCTGAGCTTGGAGGAGCCTGAGATCGTGCGCCAAAGCGGAAAGTACGGCATCCGTCTCAAGGCAAGCGCGCCATCCGTGCACATGATGCGTGTGCGTACCACCGCCGAGGTGACGCCGATCGTCGGCTCGGAGCAGCAGAGCGAGGAGCTCGTGACCTATCTGCTCAAGGAGTTTGAGGAAAGCCCTGCCAAGATCTGGGACAGCAATATCTTCGGTAAGTCTGTAAGCGATCTGGTCGGCGAGGGGCTGAACAACAAGCTCTGCCGCATGCCCGAAAAAGCGCGGCTGAAAATAGGGGAGACGGTGGAGAAGATCATCAACGACGGCTGTAACGGCTTGATCTGTATTATTCTGTAAAAGAAAATACTTGACGATAAAAGGCTTCCTTTCGGGGAAGTCTTTTGTATTTTGTTACGATATCGAGGATGTGTTCAATTGATACTAAGTAGCAATAAAAC
>DGUQ01000005.1:14177-15357 GCA_002394725.1 Ruminococcaceae bacterium UBA4306 | reverse complement strand
CTTTTTATTGCTACTTAGTATGAGGAAAAATAATGGTTGAAATTCCTTGCCGGATGATGTATACTGTAATGTAGAATAATATGGGATAGCATGTGGTCGTATCGCGTGAACAGATCGCGCGGATATGGTCGCCGTATCTCACTGTACACATCGGGAGGCCGAAATATGGGTGAAAATATTACATTGTCACTGACGATCCTGTTGACGGGTTTTGCCGTGGTATTCGCGGTGCTGCTGGCGCTGATCGGCATCATCAAAGCCTACGGTAATGTGATCTATAATCTTCAGAACAAGCATCAAATGAAAAAGATCACACGCAACGCCGATCTGCCGAAGGCGGAACGTGAGCCGGAGGCAGAAGCGCCCCTTTTGGAGGAAATGGATGAAGAGAACAGCGACGAGCTGATCGCTGTGATCTCCGCCGCGGTTTATTCGATGGTTTCACCGAAGAATATTCGGATCAAAAGCATCCGCAAAGCGCCCACTCGCTCCAACGCGTGGCGTAATGCCGGTATCTCGGATAACGTCAGACCGTTTTAAATGACTTTTCTTGACAGGCTGTCGCTTACGGCTTGCCAAAGCGCTTGCGCATATCACAGATCGGACAGAGGTGAAAAATGCTCTGTCCTTGGAGGAAGAACATGCAAATATTACAGGGATTTTTAGACGCGATCAAGGGACTGTGGGAGTCTTCGGGCTTCATGCAGTTGACTTGGCAAAACTACGTGATGATAGTGGTAGCCTGCGTACTGCTGTATCTGGCTATCAAAAAGCAATACGAACCGCTCCTGCTCCTGCCGATCGCTTTCGGCATGCTGCTGGTCAATCTGTACCCCGACATCATGGGGGCGCCGCAGATCAATCTGGTCGAGATCGCCTCACTGGATGATCCCGCCGCCAAAGGGCACGTGATACGTGAGATCGGCGGCAAGATCTTTTATGAAGATCCCACCTACGGCGGTCTGCTGTACTATCTGTATCAGGGCGTCAAGCTCGGTATCTATCCGCCGCTGATCTTCCTCGGCATCGGCTGTATGACCGACTTCGGACCTCTGATCGCCAACCCCAAGAGCTTTATCCTCGGCGCTGCCGCGCAGATCGGTATCTTCATCACCTTCATCGGCGCGATCTTTTTGGGCTTTACGCCGGCACAGTCGGGCGCCATCGGCATCATCGGCGG
>DGUQ01000005.1:0-14133 GCA_002394725.1 Ruminococcaceae bacterium UBA4306 | reverse complement strand
TCGGCATCATCGGCGGCGCGGACGGTCCTACGGCGATCTATGTCACCTCGAAGCTGGCTCCCGAATTGCTCGGTCCGATCGCGGTCGCGGCGTATTCCTATATGGCGCTGGTGCCGATCATCCAGCCGCCGATCATGAAGCTGCTCACCACCAAGAAGGAGCGTGCGGTCGTAATGGATCAGCTCCGTCCCGTTTCCAAGCTCGAGAAGATCATCTTCCCGATCATCGTCGTCATCATCTGCGCGATCGTCCTGCCCTCCGCGGCTCCGCTGATCGGTATGCTGATGCTCGGCAACCTCTTTAAGGAGAGCGGCGTGGTCGAGCGTATCAGCAAGACAGCACAGAACGAGCTGATGAACATCATCACCATCTTCCTCGGCGTGACGGTCGGCGCTACCGCGACAGGTACCGTGTTCCTGACGCCGAAGACCCTTGGGATCATTGCGCTGGGTCTGTTGGCGTTCTGCATGGGCACCGCGTGCGGCGTGCTGTTCGGTAAGCTGATGTATAGATTCTCCGGCGGCAAGGTCAACCCGTTGATCGGTTCGGCAGGCGTATCGGCTGTACCCATGGCGGCGCGCGTCGCCAATAAGGTCGGTCAGCAGGAGAATCCCGGCAACTTCCTCTTGATGCACGCAATGGGTCCGAACGTCGCCGGCGTTATCGGCTCCGCGGTCGCGGCAGGCGTCCTGCTCAGCGTCCTCTGATCTATCAATTGATTGTTTCAACAGCCTTTTCGCGATGCGGAAGGGCTGTTTTTTTATTCAGGAAACTGCTTGTTTCCTGAAAAAGATTTGTATGCCCACCCGGTTGCAGCTGGCGCTGCAACGGGCGATGGCGACGTGAAATGCGCGCGGAGCTCGATTCCTTGTCGCTTGTGATCCTGTGGCATGATCGCGACAGGCACGCATTTTGTCGAATGAGAAAATTATCTTTACAATAATTCTAAAATAGAATAATAATCATATGCTTTGTTATATAATATAAAATGATTAAAAAGGGGGCGTATTCCCTTTGCAAGCGATCGGTACGATGGATCGGACATAATCGCGTGCGCTATTATCATCCTACAGGAGGATTTTATGAAAAAACAGATTACGATCACTGATCTGCTGAATATTTTTCTGCAGCATATCAAGCTGATCATTATCGTTACACTGTTGGGCGGCTTGTTGGCGTTCCTCTATGTGAGCTATTTTGTGACGCCGATGTATTCTACCAGCTCCCTGATTCTGGTTCAGAACGGCAATTCCTTTGAGAGCAATACCAACACGGCAAACAAAAACGATTCACTTAACGGAGAGAAGGTCAACACCAACGACATCACATCATCCCAGATGCTGGCGAATACCTGCTCAACGCTGTTTACCGTTGACCCCGATATGAAGAGCATCATCAGCGGCGCTTCGGTCAGTATCAGTGTCGTAGAGGAATCCTATTTTCTGCGGATCAGTTCGACCTCATCCGATCCGCATACCGCCGCGAATATCGCGAATCTGGTCGCCAATACCGCGCCGCAGGTCTTCAAAAAGTATTTCGGCGACGCCGGTAAGGTTGATACAGTCGAAGAAGCCAGTGTTCCCTCCTCACCCTCCTCTCCCAATAAAATGAGATATGTTCTGATCGGCTTGTTAGTGGGACTGGTGATTTCACTGGTGATCTCCTTCCTGCTGGAGATCATCGATACGACCATCAAGCCCGGTGACGATTTGTACAAGATGTATGATATCCCCGTATTTGCGGAGATCGTAGACTTTGAAACGGAAGGGCGTGGCAAGAGGAAATGAAGCTGATTAATACGAACAAGAACAGCAAAACAGACAAGACAGAAACCGCTGAAAAGTCAAAGAACGTCCTGACGTCAGATTCCAAGTTCGCGATCGTTGAAGGCTATAAGATCGCGCGCACCAATCTGGTGTTCTCTCTCACCGCCCAAAACAGCAATTGCGTCGCGGTCACTTCATGGAGCAAGGGTGAGGGAAAAAGTACCGCTACCGTTAACCTTGCGATCTCCTTTGCGAAGATGGGCAAGCGTGTGCTCTTGATTGATACCGACTTGCGCCGTCCGAATCTGCATAACCTGTTAAAGCTCAAGAACGATACGGGCGTGTCGGATATCATCGGTCAGTTTGGGGATTTCCAGACCGCCGTCCATCGTGAGGCGATCGCCAATATGGATGTTCTCACCTCCGGCGCGATCCCTCCCAACCCCTCTGAGCTGCTGGCTTCTCCGTATTTTGCGGAATTGATCAATCAAGCAAAAGAGGAGTACGATTATGTCATCATGGATACGCCGCCGTTGGGCGTCGTGACCGATACCCTCTTGCTGAAGGATTTTGTCGGCGGCTATGTTATGGTCGTGCGTGAGAAGGTTACCAGCCACGGCGATATCGAGCGCGCGCTGCAGAGCATCAAGCTCGCTGATACCAGGGTGCTCGGTTTTCTCAAGGTTGGCTGTGAGATGCGTTCCAGAGGCTATGGCTACAACAAATTCCGCTATCGCAACAATTACAGCTATAACTATTACTATAAGTAATGATGAAGAGCTCTTCTGCTTTACGGCAGGGGAGCTTTTTTAGTGAGGAGGGGAGTTAATACAGAGATGGAACATTTGCTGTAGGGGAGGGTCTTGACCCTCTCGTAACCTTTCCATTCCATGTCATTCAAACGCGGAGCAAATCATCTGCTCCGTCGTATTTCGAAATCCAACGCCCTGCCACGGGAGCAGCACAGTGGCGTTATGCCAATCGCTCCGCTCTTGGAACGCTGTTGCATGGGAGTTGTTAGCCAAATCAAAGATTTGGACAACTCCTCAAAGGCGCTCCTCTACAAATCCTCTGCAACGTTACTTGTAGGGGAGGGGCTTGCTACTCCCGAAACGTTTCCGGTATATCTCATTTGCGTGATAAACTGAAAATTGAAGATTGAAAACTGAATAATGAATAATAAACATCACCTCGATCATCAGATGATCGAGGTGATGTTGTGTAGGGGACAACATTTATGACCTACTGTAGTCTTTCCGTGCCTTGTCAGTTAAACGCAAATCAAATAATCTTGCAGGAATTTTATAAAAGTGTTGCAAAATTGATCCTTTTAGTATATTATATAAGAGCGTTATTTGAAAATTTTGCAATATCAGAGAAGGAAATGTGCAGGATGAAGTATCAAGATTATTCGAGAGAACAGCGTGACGCTGAGCTTTCAACATTATGGGAAGAATTCAACCAAATCAAAGAAAAGAATATCACATTAAATATGGCGCGCGGCGTGCCCAGCCCCGATCAGCTCGACCTATCCAGAAAGATGCTGGACATCCTGAATTCGGATTCCGACTGCCACGCCGAGGACGGCACCGACTGCTGTAACTACGGCGTGATGGACGGGATCCCCGAGTGCAAGAAGCTGATGGCGGATGTCATGGGCGTGACCCCCGACATGGTCATGGTGGGCGGCAACTCTTCACTGAACATGATGTTCGACACCATCGCTTTGTTTATGAACCACCCCGTCACCGGCGGTACTCCCGCGTGGTCACTGGTGCCCGACCGCAAGTTCCTCTGTCCCGTACCCGGCTATGACCGTCATTTCGGTGTGACCGAATACTTCGGGTTTCAGATGATTCCGGTGCCGATGGACGAAAACGGTCCCGATATGGAGCTGGTCGAGGAGCTGGTCAAGGATCCCACTGTTAAGGGCATGTGGTGCGTGCCGAAGTATTCGAACCCTACGGGTATCTCCTACTCCGACGAGGTCGTGCGCCGTATCGCGGCGCTGCAGCCTGCCGCGGCGGATTTCCGCCTGATGTGGGACAACGCCTATTGCATCCATGATCTGACCGACGAGCATGACGAGATCCTCAACATCTTTGAGGAATGTGAGAAAACCGGCAACATCGATATGCCGATCGAATTTTGCTCGACCTCCAAGATCACCTTCCCGGGCTCCGGCGTAGCGGCGATGGCGGCTTCCGCGAATAACATGGCGGTCATCAAGGAAAAGTACAAGTACCAGAACATTGGCTTTGATAAACTGAATATGCTGCGTCATGTGCGCTTTTTCGGCGATATCGAGGGCATGAAGGCGCATATGAAGAAGCATGCCGAGCTCCTGCGTCCGCGATTTGAGATCGTGCTCGACAAGCTCGGTAAGAACCTTGACGAGCTCGGTATCATCCGCTACAATCGTCCGCGCGGCGGCTACTTTGTTTCTGTCGATGTGCTCGACGGCACCGCAAAGCGTGTGGTCGCTTTGTGCAAGGAAGCAGGCGTCAATCTGACCGGCGCCGGCGCGACCTATCCCTACGGCAACGATCCGCACGACAGCAACATCCGTATCGCTCCGTCCTTCCCGAGTCCGGAGGATCTCTCGAACGCGATGGACATCTTCTGTCTGTGCGCGCGCATCGCCGCGCTCGAAAAGCTGAACGCCGGATAAAAATCTAGGATAAAAGTGGTGTTTTGAAGTAGAGATTGTGCTGCTACGCACCTATGAGTCAAAAGAAATGTGGGAAGGGGCACACTCGCCAAAATACCATTCGTCCTATATAGATTACTATGTCGTTTAACCGCTCTCGATGAGGGCGGTTTTTTGATGCCCGATCGGGAGGTGCTCCCGAAAAAGGCACAGGAGGATCTCACCGAGATCGAACGTGCCGAATAGAGGGCGGCATACGGCAAGCGCATGGAGAAGATGAACTAGCGCCTCTCCAAATACGCCCTTGATCCTGACAACAAAAAGATGTACCGCGGACGCGCCGAGCAGTGGTCAGAATACACCGAAAAATGGCAGTCATATCACGAAAAACAGCTTGAAAAAGCTGAGAAAAGTGGTATAATAAATAACACAGTTGATACTGTTGACGGTAGTGCAAAAGCTCTTTATGATAAATTGTCTCGAGATGAACGAAAGGAAATCATCAGCAGGGGGCAAGCAGTAGATAGGCCAGTCTTTTCATACGATACGGCTGAAAATAGGGCTATGTCATATTTACAGAATACACCTAAGATTGAAGGGGTATACGATGTGTGTTCGCACGGTACTCCGTATTCGATAGAGTTCTTCAGGCAAGATTATCCTGATGGCGATAAAAGGGCATACATTGATGCGTATACATTATCTGCAATTATCAAAGGTAGAAAAGATTATAAGGAATTTATTTCTCTATGCAGAACGAAAGGCTTAGATCCCTGTGTCAGGCTATTGGCATGTGAAACAGGACGTAAAAGTGAAGGAGTTAAATGCTTTGCAGAATTACTAGCTGAGCAATTAGGCGTATCGGTGCAAGCTCCTAATAAAATGCTATATGTATATCCCGATGGTAAATACTATGTAGGTAAAAGAAAAAGCGGAGCGATGGAATTATTCAAAGAGAGGCGGTGAACAGCATGAAAATCTTATTTCCGTTTATTAAAGATATTGACGAATTGACGCAGTCTGAATTTAAAAATTATATATCGGAAAAACCTCTTGAAAAAAAACAAACTGTATTGAGTTATTTAAAGAGGTTTGATATTTGTGCACATACCACTCAACCTGTTTTTGATAAGATCACAGGAGAAAAAGTATTAGACGCCGATAACGCAAGATCGGATGGATTATATACGTGGTACGAATCTGAAATATATCACTTCGAAAAATACAATTATATGATTTCCCCAGATTTCGTTGAACATGTACTTAGCAATATTAACCGCTCTCGATGAGGGTGGTTTTTTGATGCCCAGAAGGAGGTGATATGATGTGGAAAAAGCTGTAAAAGAAAAGAGCGTCAAGCTGAAGGTTAAGCGTGATTTTTACGACAAGAATAACAGCTTGAAGAAGAGAACGGCGGGCGAGGAGCTGAGCGTCAACCCCGATCGTGCCGAATAGTTGATATCGTTGGGTCTGGTCGAAAAGCCCGACGCCGACGCACCCGAAGCGGCTGCTGAGAAGTAGTCGCTTTTGTATTGAGTGATCCGTGATCCGAGTATAGGGTCGCTGCACTCCGTTCTTTATTTGCCCACTGGTCACAATAGACCGAAGGTGGGACACGCGTATCCAAACTGTGGGAGGACACCGAGCAAAACTGATATGCTGCGTGTTCTATAACGTAGAACACAGAGCAGGGGAGACACCCACACAACTGAAAGGAGAACTGTGATGAACAACAGCCTTATGCCGGATATGCTGATTATTGTTCCGTACAAGAATAATCAGCGTGTTATAATTCTCTTATGGAATCAAATTCACTCTTTTTTCTCCAAAAGAACAATGAAAACTTGAAAATCTTGCAAAAGTTTTATTGACTTTTCATGTGTAAGTCTGTATAATTAATCTGTTATTGTGGATTTTTATATTGGTACTTTAGCGCCATACGCGCGGAGTATGGTTAAAAATCCGGAAGAAGAACCAAAAAATATGGAGGTCCAAGGCATGAAAAGAATTTCTAAGCCTGTATTCTTCATTGTCGCGATCCTCATCATAGCGTTTGCTTTCACGGCGTTTGCCGGAATCAAATACTATGAGGGAGATATCCAAAAGACCGCGGTCAAGGGTATCAGCGACATCAGATGGGGAATCGACATCCGCGGCGGTGTAGAGGCTACCTTTAAGCCTGCGGAAGATATCGACGCCACGGATGAGCAGTTAGACTCTGCGAAATCGATCATTGAAACACGTATGGTCTCTAACGGTATCACCGACTATGAGATTTACGCCGATTACGGCTCCGACCGTATCATCGTCCGTTTCCCGTGGAAAGAGGATGATACCACGTTCGATCCGGTCAGCGCGGTCAACGAGCTCGCGGCTACCGCGAAGCTGACCTTCCGCAACCCGAGCGGTGAGACCGTCATGGACGGCTCTGCCGTAGAGAAGGCGACTGCCGGTATCGACCAGTCCCAGAGCTCTGCCGGTCAGTATATCGTTCAGCTCGAACTCAACTCCGAGGGCGCAAAGACCTTTGCGGATATCACCTCTCAGTATCTGAACCAGCAGATCGGCATTTATATGGATGAGACCCAGCTCTCCAATCCTACCGTACAGAGCGTGATCTCTGACGGTCACGCGCAGATCTCCGGTAACTTTGACGCTGAGTCTGCCACCAAGCTTGCGAACCAGATCAACGGCGGCGCGCTGCCCTTCTCTCTGGAGGCGGCTTCTTACAGCGGTATCAGCCCCACACTGGGTCAGAACTCCCTGACCGCGATGGGCTATGCCGGTATCATCGCGTTCGCGCTGATCGCTCTGTTCATGATCATCAAGTACCGTGTGCCCGGCTTTGTCGCCGTTATCGCGCTCGTCGGTCAGATGGCGCTGGCGGTTGCCGCGATCACCCGTTACTTCGGCGCGTTCAATTCCTTTACCATGACCCTGCCCGGTATCGCCGGCTTGATCCTGTCGGTCGGTATGGGTGTTGACGCGAACATCATCACCGCCGAGCGTATCAAGGAAGAATTCCGCGCCGGCAAGACGCTTGACAGCGCGATCGAAAAGGGTACCAAGAACTCCCTGACCGCTATCATCGACGGTAACATGACCATCGTCATCGTATCCGTCATCCTGATGCTGGTCTTCGGTCCGTCCAACATCCTTTCATGGATCTTCGGCGAGTCCACCACCGGTACCATCTACGCATTCGGTTATACCCTGTTGATGGGTGTTATCTCTAACTTTATCATGGGCGTATGGCTCTCACGCGTCATGCTCAAGAGCATCTCCGGCGTGAAGTTCCTGCGCAAAGAATGGCTGTTTGGAGGTGCGCGTAAATGAAAAAAGATTTAAACTTTATCGGTAAAAGTAAGATCTTCTTCGGCATTTCGCTCGCGATCATCGCCATCGGTCTTATCTGTAACATCATTTTCGGCGTCACCCTCGACATCCAGTTTAAGGGCGGTACCATCGTCAACTATTCCTACACCGGCGAGATCGATCAGGAGGCGCTCAAGGACGCGATCCAGACCGCGACTCCCGAGCATCAGGTATCCTTTACCATCACCAAAGATATCATGAATAATGAGGAAGACGCTGACGCGTATGCCGTATCCATCCAGTTCTCCGGCAACGAGAGCATCCAGTCCGACGTGATCCAGGGTATCACCACCGCACTGGAGGAGAAGTTCCCCGATAACAACTTCCAGTATAAGGAGAACTCCTCGGTCGAGGCGGCTATGGGTCTGAAGTTCCTCTTGAAGTGTCTGACCGCGGTCGCGATCGCATCCGTACTGATGGTCATCTACGTTACCATCCGATTCAAGCGTATCGGCGGTCTGTCCGCAGGTGTGATGGCGCTGGTCGCGCTGTTCCATGATGTGGCGATGATCTACTTTATGTACGTCATCTTCCGTATGCCGATCGATTCGAACTTCATTGCCGTTGTCCTGATGATCATCGGTTACTCGCTGAATGATACCATCGTTATCTACGATCGTGTCCGTGAGGAACGCCGTCTGGCAGGTCCCAAGGCGGATATCGCGGATGTGTTCAACCACAGCGCTTCCGCCGTTATGGGTCGTACGATCGCGACATCTATCACCACCCTCGTGGCGATCGGTACCGTTTATGTCGTAGCGCTGATCTTTAACCTCAGCTCCGTACAGGCGTTCGCGCTGCCGATGATGATCGGTATCGTATCCGGTTGCTATTCTTCGCTGTGTATCGCGGGTCCCCTCTGGGTACTCTGGAACAAGCGCGGCAAGAAGGGCGAGAGCGCAGAAGCTCCCAAGGCAGAAAAAGCCGAGGCATAATCAACAACAATCAAGGCACCGTTTTCGGACGGTGCCTTTCTTTGTTTAATGAAGACTGAAGACTGAAGGCTGAAAAATGAATAATAGTGGTTACTCGCTTCGCTCAAGCATTTTAGAGAACGTTTAAAACGGTCTCAACTCTTTGTTGAATCGGTCTAGCGGATGGGTTCACCCCTCATCCGTCACCGTCTCAATCGACGGCGACACCTTCCCCCCGAGGGGAAGGCTTTCTTCATTCTTCAATCTTCAGTTTTCAGTCTTAAGTTATCTATAGAATGTTCTCCCATTTCATCAATTTTGCGTTTTTGATATCCAGTATCTTTCGTTTGGCGCAGGCGGAGGTTGCCAAAAAATCCTCCGTATCGGCGGTTCTCGCAAACTCCCTCAGCATCGCGAGATCGGAGGAAATGTGCCCGACCTCACTATGGAACATGAAGATATTGAACATACCGCTTTGCTTGCGAAAACGGTTGTCGAGCTTCTCCGCTTCTGTCTGCGCGTCGAGCACCTCGTTGTGCATCATCTTCTCGTCGGCGCTGTCGAGCATCTTGATATACGCGTCGGCGTTCGAGGTGACATAGATATATTCCATGCCGCCGAGCAGCATCGCGAGCGCAAGCATCGCGAGCGCGATCCATCCCCGTTTCATTTGGTCTCCTCCTTTTTCGCTTCTTCAACCTGCTCTTGCAGATCCTTACTTTGGATACCGTTTTCCGTCAGCGTATCATCCGTCAGCACGCTGAGTGTGCCGTTCGGCTCAATGATCCCCCAGCGTACGGTGCTTTCATCGGCGATATCCTTTTCACGCAGGAGTGAATAGACGTCCTCGCGGCTGATCCGCAGCTTTCTCAGCTGGGAGTCGATCATCTGTCCGTCTTTGATGATGATGATCGGATGACCGCAGATCAAGGATCGAAAACGCTTGCTCTTCATCATCAGCAGTGAGACCAGCAGCTCGATTGCCACGATCACCATAATGGGCACGAGAGAGTTGAGCAGAGGGCGTTCGGCGTTTTCGAGCGGAAGGGAAGCGACCTCCGAGATGATCAGCGTGATTACCAGCTCCGAGGTCTGCATATCACTGACCTGGCGTTTCCCCATTAGGCGAACCGCGGCTGTGACAATGATGTAGATCAGGATTGTTCTTATCAGTAATGTGAGCAAAATACTCGCCTCCTGTCACGTTTTTTATTATGTGAAAATACACCAAAATAATGTATGCAAATTTTGCATGAAAAATTGCATATTTCTTTCAAAGGATTATAAATATAGGGTGGAGGAGTATAATTACAATGTATACGTTTAAATAGTAACCGACGGTATTTCTGTCAACGGATGATTCGATATTATGTTGAGAAAGAAGGTTAATTATGAACAGCAGCCCGTATTTTGTCACACTGAAACGACTGATCGATGAGATCGGTCTGACCAGCTACTATATGCCCGTGGATCCCGAGGAGATCCACGTCACTGTTACCGACGTTGACCGACCCGGTCTGGAGCTGGTCGGTCACCTCAAATACTATGACAGCCGCTATCTGATTGCCTTCGGACGGACGGAAATGTCGTTCCTCGAATTGGAGAGTATGCAGACCCAGATCGAGCAGCTCGAACCGATCATCAGCCAAAAGCCGCCCGCGATGGTCATCGCGCGTGATATCAAACCGCTCGAGTCGATGATGGAGCTGGCGCGCAAGTATATGGTGCCGATCCTCACCACAGCCGACTCTACCTCTGAGGTCGACGCGGCGATCGTCTCGTTCCTGAATGTGGAGCTCGCGCAGCGCATCACCCGTCACGGCGTTCTGGTCGAGGTGTACGGCGAAGGTATCCTGCTGATCGGCGACAGCGGCGTCGGTAAATCCGAGACCGCGATCGAGCTGATCAAGCGCGGTCATCGTCTGATCGCCGACGACGCGGTCGAGATCAAACGCGTGTCCAAAAAGTCGCTGATCGGATCTTCTCCCGAGAATATCCGCCACTTCATCGAGCTGCGCGGTATCGGTATCATCAACGCGCGCCGCATCTTCGGTATCGGCGCGGTCAAGGTCAGTGAGAAGATCGATCTGGTCATCAACCTTGAACTGTGGAACAGTAAGAAGGTCTATGACCGCATGGGTATGGACGACGAGTATATGGAGATCCTCGGCATAGAGATCCCGGTTGTCACTATCCCCGTCAAGCCCGGCCGCAACCTCGCTGTCATCATTGAGGTAGCCGCTATGAACCATCGCCAGAAGAAGATGGGCTACAACGGCGCGCAGGAGCTCTTGCAGAACCTCGGTATGGATATCAGCCCCGAGGATATCGGGAAGAAGAAGATCGATACGAATTGGTGAATGGTGAATAGTCAATGGTGTCGGGAAACGCTTCGCGTTTTGGATTGATATAGGAATCAGGTGAGGACGAAGTCCTCCCACAACCATTCACCATTATCCATTCACCGTTAACCTGATAATCTGTGTTGGAGTTACTATGAACTTAATTGAAATATTAAACGATAACCATATAACGCACACTGATAATGAGCCCATGTCGGCGCACACCACCTTCAAGATCGGCGGCGCGGCGGATCTTTTGATCACCGTCAAGTCGATCGAGGAGCTGCAAACCGCGGTCAACGCCTGCAAAGCGTCCGACATCCCCGTGATGATCCTCGGCAACGGCTCCAATCTGTTGGTGTCCGACAACGGCATCGAGGGTGCGGTGATCATACTGGACGGTGATTTCAAGGAGATCACCGTTGACGGCACGATCATCACCTCCGGCGCAGGCGCCAAGCTCAGCCGCCTGTGCAGCGTGGCGCTGGAGAACAGCCTTACCGGTCTGGAATTCGCTTACGGCATCCCCGGTTCTGTCGGAGGCGCCATGTACATGAACGCCGGCGCTTACGGCGGCGAGATGAAGGACGTCGCGCTGAGTGTGACGGCATTGACCCCCGACGGCGAGATACATGAGGTTCCTGCGCAGAACCTACAGCTCGGCTACCGCACCAGCGTCTTTAAGACAAACGGCGATATTATTCTTTTTTCGAAATATAAATTAGAGAAGGGTGATCGATCCGCCATCAAAGAGAAGATGGACGACGTGATGGACCGCCGCAAATCAAAACAGCCGCTCGAGTTCCCTTCGGCAGGCTCGGTGTTCAAGCGACCCGAGGGCGCTTTTGCCGGCACGCTGATCGAACAGTGCGGACTCAAGGGCAAGACCGTCGGCGGCGCTCAAGTCAGCGAAAAGCATGCCGGCTTTATCATCAACATCGGCGGCGCGACCTGTGAGGATGTGATGGAGCTTGTCAAGCTCGTGCAGGATACCGTCGAAGCCGAGACGGGCTACTTCCTTGAGCGCGAGATCATCCGAATCGGCAGAGAATAAACTGACGGAATTGATCTGATCTTCTAAAGAAAGGAGCAGTGTATATGGATTTTGTCATTTTGACCGGACTTTCCGGCGCCGGTAAGACCAACGCCCTGCACGCCATGGAAGACAGCGGCTATTACTGCGTAGATAACCTGCCGCCGCTGCTGCTGGATACCTTCTACGATTTGTGCGATAACTCCACCGATAATCGTATGAAACAGGTCGCCGTGGTAGCGGACGCGCGATCCGGTGAGATGTTTGCCGATATCCCCGAGGTGCTGTCCAAGCTCCGATTGGAGGGCAAGCAGTTCAAGATCCTGTTTCTGGACGCAAAGCCGGATACATTGCTCGTACGATTCAAGGGTACACGCCGCAAGCATCCGCTGATCGGTGAGATCGCGTCAGGCTCGATCGAAGAAGCGGTCGAGCTTGAAAACGAGCTGATGAAAGGCGTAAAGGCGATGGCGGACTATGTGGTCGATACGACCTTTATGAATCCGAAGGAGCTCAAGGAGCGTGTGACGACCCTGTTCTCCGCAGGCGCTCATGATACCCTGCTCGTCACCTGCGTTTCCTTCGGCTACAAGTACGGGATACCGCCCGAGGCGGATATGGTGCTGGATGTGCGCTGTCTGCCCAATCCCTTTTACATCAAGGAACTGAAATCTTTGACGGGTCTCGATGAACAAGTACGCAATTACATCTGCGGCTTTGACGTTACGGGCGAGTTCCTTGAGCATCTCTACGCGTATATCGATTATCTCCTGCCGCTTTACCGCAATGAGGGAAAAAGCGAGCTGGTGATCGGCGTGGGCTGCACCGGCGGCAAGCACCGTTCCGTTACCGTCGCCCGTATGCTGAACACCCACCTACTCGAAAACGGACAAAAGTCCGCGATCCATCACAGGGATATTTGGAAAGCATAGGAGAGTTAGGAGTGAGAAGTTAGGAGTTAGGAGTTATGGGAAATGCTTCGCATTTTGGATTCCTATCACGAGAATGAAGCGTTTCCATGGCTAATATTAATAGGTGTGGGCAGAGCCCACCATAAACTCCTCACTCCTCACTCCTAACTCCTCACTGAGATACTATTATGTCTTTTTCATCCGATACAAAACGGGAGATCTGCCAGAAGCTCTCCACCCGTACGTCGCTCCAGTACAGCGAGCTGTACGCGATGCTCCTGCTCGGCAGAGAGTTCACTTCCCGTACCATCATATTTAAAACAGAAAATGAAGATGTTTTCTCGCATTTTGTCTTTTTGATCAGCCGATTGTTCAAGGCAAAGTGCGAGGTGATCGCCCCCTTAAAAGGGGAGACCGGCCGCAATCGCGCGTTCACCGTTACCGTGACCTCTCCCGAAAAATGCCGCAGGATATTTGAACATTACGGACACGAGGACCGCGACGTGAATCTGCGCGTCAACCGCGCTAACATCGATGACGAGGAGGAGCAGCGCGCCTTTATCCGCGGCGCGTTCCTTGCCTGCGGCTCCGTCACGGATCCCGAGAAGGCGTATCATCTGGAGTTCGCGGTCAGTCACCGCAACCTGTGCATGGATATCTGCCGTCTGGTCGATGAGATCCAGGATTGCGACGTCAGCCCCAAGATGCTGACGCGCGGCGGCAACTACATCGGCTATATCAAGGACAGTGAGCAGATCACCGATCTGCTGACCTATATGGGAGCGGTCGTCGCGTCGATGAACGTGATGGGCACCAAGGCGCTCAAGCAGGTGCGCAACACCGCTAACCGCCGTGCCAATTCCGAGATCGCGAATCTGCAAAAGACCGCCTCGGCGTCCGCGAGACAGATCAAGGCGATCAACAAGCTCAAAAAGGACGGCAGATACAATCTGCTGCCCGAGGAGCTCAAGGTAGTGGCACAGCTCAGATACGATTATCCCGAGCTGACGCTCCGCGATCTGGGCGCTAAGCTCGATCCCCCGATCTCACGCAGCGGCGTGAATCACAGATTGGAGAAAATCATCCGACTCGCCGAGGAGGATTAATAGACTCAATAATACTAAGTAGCAATAAACCACTTT
>DGUQ01000101.1:4861-5521 GCA_002394725.1 Ruminococcaceae bacterium UBA4306 | reverse complement strand
GGCTTCATCGGCATGCCCGTCATGAATTTCTTCAAGGGCAGTAAGCTGCTCTTAGAGGACGGCAAATATTTTGCCGAGATCCGCGGCGAGAAGTTCGAGCTCAGCGACTTCCAGCAGAAGGCGCTCAAGGCGAAGGGCGCAAAGCCCACCAACATCGTAGCAGGCGTTCGCCCGCAGCACATCACCGTCGGCGAGGGCAAGCTCAGCGCGAAGATCGAAGTCAGCGAGATGATGGGTACCGAGTACAACATCCATGCTCTCAGCGGTGACGACGCAGTCGTCATGGTCATCCCGACCGTCGGTTTGACCGCGGATGTTTCCATGGGCACTACCGTCAAATTCGACGTAGCTCCCGAGCTGATCCAGCTCTTTGACGAAGAGAGCGGCAACAACCTGATCTGGTACGATGAAGAATCAGCAAAGGCAAACGCTCCCGAATGTGCTAAATTCTGATCAAGCATTTGATGTATTAGAGTCTCTCCTTTCCAAAAATGTGTTTTTAACTTTTTTCTTCATTTTTTCATTGTTAATTCTCTAATACGTTTCCTTTCCAGATCCCCCGAGCGGTCCTTTTCCTGCCGCTCGGGGGATTTCGTCAGGCGGAAGTTTTGCGTCTGCTCCCGAATTTATACTAAGTAGCAATAAAAAGCTTTAAAAAGA
>DGUQ01000101.1:2431-4734 GCA_002394725.1 Ruminococcaceae bacterium UBA4306 | reverse complement strand
TTCTCCGCAATAGATATTAAAGTGTTTTATTGATACTTAGTATTATGATTTCCCTTTTCATTTATCGGCACAGATGCTATAATACTGTATAAGGAATGATCGAACCCATACCGCATCATATGTGACGCGGCACTTCATCAACAGTTACGGAGGATCCTATGCAACCGAAATTCGAATCTCAGTTTGAGCGCACCTTTGACATCGAACAGGAATTGTACCGTTATATGCACCTCACCTCACCGCCGATGATCGCGAGCCTTGTGATACTGGGCGTGATCTTTGTCGTCAATCTGGTGATGATGCTGTTCGTCGGCATGCTCTATGCCAACATGGCGGTTTTCGCCATGTGCGTCATGGTGCTGTTCGTCCTGCTGCTCCGCTACTATCTGGCGGTTCAGGCGGCAAAAAAGCGGTTTGCCGAGGACACCAACAACAAGGGTGTCGTCACCGTGACCGCTACTCTGACCGACGAGGAGCTGATCAGCGAATCCTCCGACCGCGAGGATCCCGTCCTCATCCTGCACAGCGAGTTCACCAAGGTGTTTGTCACCAAGCATTATTATATGATCCAGACCGTCGAAAAGATGGTATACGTATTCAAGAAGGGCGCTTTTTCTGTCGGCAAGGAGGAGGAGTTCCTCCCCTACGTACAGCAGATCATTGAGAACAACAAGCGCAAGCACAAGTGATCGGGACGATACGATGATCAAGATTATCACAGAGCCGTTCGGCGTGATCGAAAGCGGTAAAAGCGTGAAGAGATTCGTCATGGAGAATGAAAACGGGATGAAGGTCGCCGTGCTCGACTACGGCTGTACGGTTCAGAGCATCCTCGTGCCCGATCGGGACGGCGTGCTTCGGGATGTCGCTCTCGGCTATGATGACGCTTCCTGTTATGAAAAGGGCAGCTGCTTTCTCGGCGCGTTTGTCGGACGATACGCGAACCGCATCGGCAACGCCGCGTTCACCTTGAACGGCAGGATCTATCATCTGAAAAAGAATGAGGGCGAAAACCACTTGCACGGTACGTTTGCGCACCGGCTTTTTGAAGGTGTTGTCAAGGATAACGCGGTCGAATTCCGCTTTGAGAGCCCACCGTCGGAGGAGGGCTATCCCGGCACGCTCAAGGGAAAGGTGCTGTATCGCCTGACCGATGACAACGCGCTCGAGATCGAGTACACCGCCGTGTGCGACGAGGACACCGTGATCAACCTCACCAATCACACCTACTTCAACCTCAACGGTCAGGACGGCTCCGACGTGCTCGAGCACGTGATGCGGCTCTATGCCGACAGCTTTACGGAGCTCAATGAGGATCAGCTTCCCACAGGACGTATCCTCGGTGTGGACGGCACGCCGCTGGATTTCCGCGAAGAGAAAGCAATCGGTGCGGATATCGATTCCGATTTTCAACAGCTTCGGCTCGCCTCGGGCTATGACCATAATATGATCCTCAACGGTACGGCAGGCACACTCAGAGAGATCGCCCGAGTCAAAAGCCCTCAAACCGGTATCACACTGACCGCGTCGACCACCGAACCCGCGGTTCAGTTTTATTCGGGCAATTTTGTACAGAGTGACCGCGCGCCGCACGGCAAAGCTCCCGTCCGCTATCCGCGTTACGGCGGATTTTGTCTGGAGGCACAGCATTATCCCGATTCCGTTCATCATCCCGATTTCCCCGACACTGCCTTGAAAAAGGGTGAAACCTATTATCAAAAAACCGTATATCGATTTACTATCGACTCTTCAAGCTAACAAGAAATCGCGCTCCGCGCGCATTTCGCATCGCCATCGCCCGTTGCAGCGCCAGCTGCAAACTGGGCGGGCATACAAATCTTTTTACTTTACAGGAAACAAGCAGTTTCCTGTAAAGTAAAAAATTGAGGGGCTGCGTTGCCGCAGCCCCTTTCCTTTTGCGTAAATGTTTATTTTTTGATAACGGTAAAGTCGATTGTCACACTCTCGCACCCGTCCGCAGTAAGGGTGAGGGTCGCGTCGCCCTCTTTGCCCGTTGTGCGGACATACACACCGCCCATACCGGCGCGCAGGAGCACGGGGCTCTCGGCGATCAGCTCGATCTCACCGCTGACCTGCGCCTCGACCGTGCCGAAGAAGTACGGCAAGGTATTGCCGTTCTGATCGGTCATATGGATGCGTACCGCCGCCACGTCATAGGTCTTGTCCTCGACCAGCTCGGTGTGATCGACCTCGACGGTCAACACGCGCTCCTCAAAGGGCGCGACCTTCAGCTCCTTGACGAGCTTACCGTTTTTGTAGGCTTCAAAGCGGAACATCACGCT
>DGUQ01000101.1:0-2340 GCA_002394725.1 Ruminococcaceae bacterium UBA4306 | reverse complement strand
CC
Source organism: Ruminococcaceae bacterium UBA4306 (assembly GCA_002394725.1). Lineage (GTDB taxonomy): Bacteria > Bacillota > Clostridia > Oscillospirales > Acutalibacteraceae > Ruminococcoides. Next base: position 2,338 of record DGUQ01000101.1, on the reverse strand, counting down.
CCAGTTGCCGATGTACTTGCCGTACAGACGGTAGGCGGCGTCGGCGTCCATGCCGTAGCGCATCATCAGATAAGCCGCCTTGCTCTTAGCCTGAGCCGACAGATTATTCATACCGAAACGCGAGCTTTCGTTGAGGATATCCTTGACGAATTCCGCCTGTATTTCTGAGAAATCCTCATTCTCAGCGATCTGATCGCCGATATAATCGGTGATCTCGATGGGCGGATAAAGCATATGCGGAAAGTCCGTTCCCTCATGCGTATATTCACAGATAAAGCTGTCGTTCTTATAGAAGCGGACGCTGTCGGCGTTGGTGAGGATATAGACGCGGCCGCGGTTGGTGGCAGGGTGGTCGCCGATATCCATCGACGAGCTCAGCTTGAGGATCGGCTCCTTGCTGTCCTGAATGGCATAGAGCTCCGCCGCGAGCTTTTTGTTGCGGAACATATCGCACACGCCGTGGTAGCAGATACGGTCGCCCGAGCCGAACTCCTTGTGGGTGTTGTAATCAAACATGCACCACGCAAAGGAGCCTGCGATATCATCATAAGAGGCGACGGCATCCAAAACACGGGCGTGGCGGAGCATATGCTCGAGTCGGTGCTCCTCGTCATCGAACGCCTTGGTGGAATACATGTGACCGCCGTACTCTGATATCAGATATGCCTTTTCCCTGTCGGAGGTGACTGCCCTCTTTGGCTCACAGCCGGGCTGTACGCCGTCGTGGACAAAGTCGTTGTAGGTATACACATCCTCGAGAAGCTCGCTGTTCTTGTGACAGCGCACACCGCCCGTCGCACGGGTAGGATCGAGCGCCCGCGCGGCTTCATTGGTTCTGACATAAAAATCATGGTCGTCCTGACTCTCGTTGATCCTTACGCCCCAGAGAATGATCGAGGGGTGGTTACGGTACTCGCGCACCATCTCCCTGACCGCCTCCACGCCGACGTCCTTCCATTCATCATCCCCCAGGTTCTGCCATCCCGGCGCCTCGGTAAAGACGGGCATTCCCAGCTCGTCACATCGTCCGATAAAATGGTGCGACTGCGGATAATGGGAGGTACGCACGGCATTACAGCCGAGCTCGTTTTTGAGGATATCCGCGTCGAGCCGCTGCATGGAGCGCGGCATCGCGTAGCCGACATAGGGCCAGCACTGGTGTCGGTTCAGTCCGCGCAGCTTGAATTTTCTGCCGTTGAGATAGAAGCCGTCCTTCTTGAATTCGGCACGGCGGAAGCCGACCCTGCGGCTCAGGGAATCGATCACCTCTCCGCCCTTGATCAGCTCGACCTTCAGCTCATAAAGCACGGGACTGAGCGGATCCCACAGACGAGCGCGAGGGACAGTGATCGTATAATTACCGCCGACCGGTACCGTGACATCACCGAGCACGGTATCATCATCCCTTTGGGTCACGGACATACGCACTTCGTCCGCGTCGCCGATAACATCGATATCGCAGTCGATCACGCCGTCAAAGCGCAGTCCGGCGACCAGACGCGGCTTTGCCTTTGATGACACGCGGATCGCGTCGGGGACGCAGGGCTTTGCGAACACATCGTCAATGAAACTGTTCTCGCGGAATTCGAGCCGCGCCTCGCGATATAATCCGCCGTAGGTCAGGTAATCGATGACCTTGCCGAAGGGCGGAAAATTCAGGCTCTCCCTCGTGTCGAGCTCCACCGCCAGCAGCGGCGTCGGGTTATCGGTGACAAGCTCGAACTCAAAGGCGGTGTAGCCGCTTTTATGCTCGCCGATCAGCTCACCGTCGAGGTACACCTTGGCATAGTGCGCCGCGGCGCCGAAGCAGATGAACGCGCGTCTGCTGCCGCGTTCGGACAGATCGAGCCGTCTGCGGTAGCCGCAGACCATCTGGTAAATGCTCTCGTCAAAATAATGGAAGGGCGTCACCTTGCAGGTGTGCGGCAGGCGCACCTGCTCAACAGACGCGTCCTCCGTGTTTTCTCCGTTCAAAAACTCACTGCCGAAAGCAGGAGTGAACTCCCAGTTATCGTTGATATCATAGATCTTTCGCATGACTGCCTCCCTATTGAAAAACGCCGTTCTCCCTGCATCCCACAGGGTTAAAAATCAATGATCCTGCGAGTGGTCGCCAAAGATCATATACAAATTTATGATAATATTTTTCATCGTTTTTTTCAATATACGAGCAAAAAAATCGGTATTTATCCCATAATTACCATCCGCTTTTTATGAATTGTTCACAAGCCGCTGATCCGCTCAAAAGGGAGCTCGATTTATTTAATGAAGGGATTTGTAAAAATGCACTACATTTTTCAAAAAATATTGTTTTTTATGCCTAAATAGTTTATAATAA
>DGUQ01000192.1:14703-26997 GCA_002394725.1 Ruminococcaceae bacterium UBA4306 | reverse complement strand
AGGTTGAACTGACGGATATCGGTGAAGTTGCTTTTGCCGCAGTTAGGGCAGGTGATGCCCTTGTCACGGATGTAATCCATCATCTGCTCGTTCGACCAGCCGGCGACGTTGGTGCCGTCAAAATCTTCGATCAGGTTGTCGGCACGGTGACGGGTCTTACATTCCTTACAGTCCATCAGCGGATCGGAGAAGCCGCCCAGATGACCCGAGGCGATCCATGTCTGCGGATTCATCAGGATCGCGGAATCCAAGCCGACGTTATACTTGTTCTCCTGCACGAACTTTTTCAGCCATGCCTTTTTGATGTTATTCTTCAGCTCCGCGCCCAGAGGGCCGTAATCCCATGTGTTCGCAAGCCCTCCGTAGATCTCACTCCCGGGATAGACAAAGCCTCTGCCCTTGCACAGAGCGACTAATTTTTCCATTGTTTTTTCTGTGTTTTTCATGTCTTGACCTCCATTGTCGCCGCTGGCTGCGGCGGTGAATTTTAACAACAGTATATAGTTTACCTTTTTATGATGATGTTGTCAAGAAATAGATGAAACGATCACTGTAGGGGAGAGGCTCTTCCCGAGACGTTTCCGATCAATGTCACTCAATGGCAAAGCAAATGAAATATAGGGTAGGGGAGGGTCTTGACCCTCCCGAAATGTTCCTGTTCTATCCCTTTGTTATGCGAAGCAAATCTATTCCTCCGTAGGGTACGGCGTTATTGACGTACCGAGAATGACGGGCGTTTCTTCAGCGAACATTGCTCTTTGACCAACATCCTGCGCCCTTCTGTTATCCTGCACAAATCTACCCCTGTTTTTTCTACGTTCCGATGATGAAAAACTGATAAATTAGATTGACTGTGTGTTTTTTCTTTTGATATAATAAAAGTGTATAAATAGATTTACAGCGTTACAATAAAGAGGAGGAGATCTTATGAAAAGAATCATTGCCCTGATACTCAGTTTTTGTATGCTGCTCGGCATTGGCAGCGTAACTGTGTTTGCAGATACCCCGATATTCGATATACTTGATCATTGGAAAACAAACGTCGTGATTTTCTATAACGCTGATGATATTTTCGATTCTGCGACGATCTGTTACTGTGCCGACGGTTCCGAAAATTGGCAGAACGCAGAGATGACCTATGGCGGTAAGAACGAGTTTTATCAGGATAGCTGGTATTTCATCATGCCGGAAGGCAAGTACCGTTATTATATCACTGACGGTACGCACCGTACGAAGGAAGAGTATTTTACCGGAGAGATCCTTCTCTATCTGTTGAACGAAACCGATGAAAGCGGATACTATGATCTGTGGTTGGATTGGATAAGCGCCGATCCCGATCCGACTTTGCATTTCTCTGATAAGTTTGCAAAATACTGCGCTTCCCAATCGGAAGAAGTGTCGGATTATGACGAGCTGTATTATCACCGAGGCAATGACGGCGAGCTTGACTGGGTGCTGTTGTATGCTCACGGCGGTTGGCCCGATCCTTGGTATGGAATGGGGATCATCGGCAATCGTGTGATCGTATCCGGCACCTATCCGGTATTCACCTTCGGAATGGGTCTGTATGATGTAAAGAAAGACGCCTTCTATGATTTGTATGCGATGAAAGCTTACGATCACTATGACGGTCTTGCCGAAGCGATCGATCGCTATGGGAAAGGCAAGCTGCTCGGCGATCTTGACGGTGATGACAGCATTACGATCCTCGACGCAACGATGATCCAACGTTGTGAAATAAATGCGGCAGATTATCCCGAAAGTGACTGGATCAATGAATCCGAATTAGTTGATGATGTATTCAAGCCGATTCATTACTACTCCGACTTTAACCGCGACGGGGAGCGTAATATCCTCGACGCGACCTGCATCCAGCGTTATCTTATCGGGGCGCCTTATCCGATCGGATAAAGGTTAATATAATCAACAAAACCGCCCGATTTTTCGGGCGGTTCTTTTATACGCTTAATACACGATGACCGGTGTGCCGACCTCGATGACGGCGTACATCTGCTTGGCGATCTTCGGGGGCAGGTTCACGCAGCCGTGCGAGCCGTTGCCCTTGTAGATATTGCCGCCAAAGCTGGAGCGCCAGTCGGCGTCGTGCAGACCCCAGCCGCCGCCGATGAACGGCATCCAGTAGGTGACGTAGGAGGTGTAGTCCTCGCCCTTGAGCGTGCAGGGAGAGGCTTTGCCGTTGACCTCAAAGTAGCCCTTGGGGGTGTCCGCCGAGCCGTAGTTGCCGGTGACGCAGTCGCTGTCGAGATACACGTCGCCGTCGACGATGTACCACATATGCTGGTCGTCGAGGCTGACCTCCACATAGGTGTCGCCGACCTCTTTGTCATAGATCTCCTTGTTGGCGACGAAGCTCAGCTCGGTATAGGTGCCGGTGATGTCGTGACCGTCGACTGTTTTGTACGGGATGATGCGGAAGAAATAGGTCTCTCCGTTCTCAAGACGCGAGGTGCTGAAATGGGTGCTCTCGGTGTTGCCCAGGTGCTCCCAGTTTTCCTGATCCTTGCTGTAGTAGATTTGGTAGCCGTCAGCGTATTTGCTCTCCTTATAATCGAGCGATACCCTGCCGAGCTTGGAGGCGGAGTCGTCGTCCTTGGGGGCTAAGAGCCCTGCCACCGTGCGGATCGTGGATTTCGCGCCGGGCATCGTGCCGGTGCTGTCCTCGCGATAAGCGCAGATGCGGTAGTAATACGCCCTGCCTGCTTCCAAATCGGCGTCGGTGAATTCGGTGGTGTTTTGATCAAACGTCTGATAATCGCTCCACTTGCCCTTGTAACAGCGCTCAAGCAGATAGCCGTCGGCGCGGTCGTTCTTTTCCCAGCTCAGCGAGATCGAGGACTTGGTCTCGTCGGTCATCCTGAAGCCTTCCACATCCGTGGGCACGGTGCCGAAGGTTACCTCGGTGCCCTCGCCCTCTGTGACGGATTCGTTGTTTTTGATGTACGGCGTGATCTTGAAGCTGTATTTACTGCCCGTGCCGAGGTTGCGGACGTCGAGTCCGGCGGTCTTGGCGATCGAGAACAGCGTGTAGCCTGCTCCATCGGTATTGTCGTCGCGGCGATAGATGTTGTAGCCGTCAATGCCGTCGATCGGATCCCAGCCGATGCGGATGCTGTCGGGCTTCTCGCTCAGGCGTTTGAGCCCCGTGACCTGCGGAATGGTATCGGCGGTATATTCTTTCTTTTCGTCTTTTGCGATAGTTTCGGTCTTGACTGCTTCATCAGCGGTTGACGCGCCGAATACGCGTTCACCGGTAACGGTACGCAGCAGCGGCGTTTCGATCACCGATCTTGCCGCGGCGGCGCCCTGTAGATCACGCGGCGCAAAGGCGACGCTCCTTGTCATCAGCATTACGCCTGCCGTCAATGCGGCGACAGCGGCGACAACAGCCGCGCCGATGATGATCCATTTGTTTTTCGTAACGACTCCTCCTCTCCCCACCGCGTAGGGCGCGTTGGGGACCCTGTTGGCTCCCTTTACCAAAGGGAGTCTCATTTCATTAGTGTATGAATTCGATGACGTTATTATCCATGCTCTTGATGCGTGCGAGCGACTCCACTCTCACGCCCATGTTGCGGATCATCTCGCCGCCCTGCTGATAGGCTTTTTCGATGATGATGCCTGCGCCCACGATGGTCGCGCCGGCGTCGCGGATCAGGCTGATCAGTCCCTGCAAAGCGGAGCCCATCGCGAGGAAGTCGTCGATGATCAGCACCTTGTCCTCGGGCTTCAAGAAATCCTTGGACACGATGATGTCGTAGGTGCGCTTATGGGTGAACGATTCCACCTTGGAGGTGTAAACATCGTTGGCGATATTGATGGTCTTGTTCTTCTTGGCGAATACCACGGGTACATGGAACTCCTGCGCTACGATACAGGCGATGCCGATACCGCTCGCTTCGATAGTGAGGATCTTGGTGATCTCCTCACCCTCATACAGGCGCTTGAATTCTTTTGCCAGCTGCGCGATAAAGTCCACGTCGATCTGGTGGTTGACAAAGCTGTCTACCTTCAATACGTTACCCTCGCGTACGATACCGTCTTTTAAGATTCTGTCTTCCAGTAATTTCATGTGATGTCCCCCAAAAGTCATTATGATGGAAAGCCGTTGGATGTGGCGGTCGAAGCGGCACGGCGATCGTGACCAAAATCTATATATAGATTTTCGTATATAGATATTACTACATTTTGTGACAGGTTGCAAGCGATTTTGACAGGAAAGAAGAAATTTATTCGTTTTGTTGACCAAACCGCGGAATTGGGCTATAATCTACTGTGGAATAGCACCAAAGCGGATGTGTAGCTGACGGTGTGATAGGAGGGGCACACCCTGCGCCCTCTTTTGTGCAAATACCTATGGGAGATGATAATGTTGACTGATATTGAGATCGCGCAAAGCTGTGAGATGAAGCCGATCTGGGAGATCGCCGAGACGGCAGGGATCCCCGAGGAATACATCGATTATTACGGAAAATATAAAGCAAAGCTCAGCTTGGATATCTTGAAGCGTGAGGACAGGGAGAACAAGCTCGTCCTCGTGACCGCCATGACCCCCACCCCTGCCGGTGAGGGCAAGACCACCACCACCATCGGGCTTGCCGACGGTCTCAGACGACTGGGCAAGAACGCCAACGTCGTGCTGCGTGAGCCTTCTCTGGGCCCCGTGTTCGGCATCAAGGGCGGCGCTGCCGGAGGCGGCTGGGCGCAGGTTGTCCCGATGGAGGACATCAACCTGCATTTCACGGGCGATATGCACGCCATCGGCGCGGCAAACAACCTGCTCGCCGCCATGCTCGACAACCATATCTATCAGGGCAACAGCCTGAACATCGACCCCCGACGTATCACGTGGAAGCGCTGTGTGGATATGAACGACCGCCAGCTGCGTTTTGTGACCGACGGTCTGGGCGGCAGGGTCAACGGCGTACCGCGTGAGGACGGCTACGATATCACCGTCGCGTCCGAGGTCATGGCGATCCTCTGCCTTGCCGAATCGATCAGCGATCTCAAGGCGCGTCTGTCGCGTATCATCGTCGGCTATACCTTTGACGAGAAGCCCGTCACCGCAGGCGATCTCAAGGCGCAGGGTGCGATGACCGCGCTGCTCAAGGACGCGATCAAGCCGAATCTGGTGCAGACCTTGGAGGGTACTCCTGCCTTTGTACACGGCGGCCCCTTTGCCAATATCGCCCACGGCTGTAACTCCGTCCTCGCTACCAAGACAGCCAGAAAGCTCAGCGATTACACCGTGACGGAAGCCGGCTTCGGCGCCGATCTGGGCGCGGAAAAGTTCCTCGATATCAAGTGCCGTTACGCGGACATGAAGCCCGACGCGGTCGTGATCGTCGCGACCATCCGCGCGCTGAAAATGCACGGCGGCGTGGATAAAAAGCGTCTCGATCCCGAGAATCTGGAGGCGCTCGAAAAGGGTCTGCCGAACCTTTTGCGCCATGTCGATAACATCAAGAACGTCTACAAGCTCCCGAGCGTGGTCGCGATCAACCGCTTCCCGACCGATACCGACGCGGAGATCGATATGGTCATCCGCCGCTGTCAGGAGCTGGGCGTGAATACCGTGCTCTCAACCGTATGGGCTGACGGCGGCGTCGGCGGCGTTGATCTTGCCGATGAAGTCATCCGTCTGTGCGACGAGGAATCGAACGGGGATTTCTCCTATGCTTATGAGCTGGACGAGCCGATCGAAAAGAAGATCCGCGCCATCTGCAAGCGCGTGTACCGTGCCAGCCACGTAGCGTTCACCAAGAATGCCGAGAAGGAGATACAGCGCATCACCGACATGGGCTGCGGCAACCTGCCGATCTGTATCGCGAAAACGCAGTACAGCTTCTCGGATGAAGCGCAGTTGATCGGCGCGCCCGAGGGCTTTGTCATCCATGTGCAGAATGTCCGCATCTCTGCCGGCGCCGGCTTCATCGTCGTGCTGACCGGCGCGATCATGACGATGCCCGGACTGCCGAAGTCTCCTGCCGCCGAGAGGATCGACGTGAGCGACGACGGCGTGATCAGCGGGTTATTCTGAGGTGCTGTCCAAGAGCAGGTGAAGCCTGCGATCGGCTTACAGCACCCATGCAAGGCTCTCCCGAGAATCGGAGTAGGCGCTTGCGCCTGCGAACGATGATTGGTTGAGAGCTACTGCATTGATAGAGAGGAGTTAGAAGTGAGGAGTTAGGAGTTGTAATCCTTGCTTCGAAACGGACATGGATAAAGAATCTCATGTCATGTATCAAGATGACAATATCATCGTTGCTTTCAAGCCCTACGGCTTGCTCAGTGAAGCGGACGGGACAAATCCGAATCTGCCTGCTGTGCTGAAAGAGGAAACAGGTTGCGACAGCATTTTCACCGTCCACCGCCTTGACCGAACGACGCAAGGGTTGATGGTGTACGCTAAAACGCAGGAGGCGGCACGGTGTCTGAGTAAAGCGATACAGGACGGTACAATGGAAAAGACCTACCTTGCCGTCATCGAGGGCGTGCCCGAGGATCGGCAGGGAGAGTTTACCGACCTGCTCTACTTTGACCGCCGCAAAAACAAAAGCTACGTCGTCAAGCGTGAGCGCAGGGGCGTCAAGCAGGCGCGATTGCAATATGAAGTGCTGCAAACGATCGAGCATGAGGGAGAGCGGCTCTCTCTCTTACAGATCCACTTGCTGACCGGCAGAACGCACCAGATCCGCGTGCAGTTCGCGTCGCGGCAAATGCCGCTCGTCGGCGACCGACGCTACGGCAGTCATATCCCTGCCGAGCACATTCAGCTCTGTTCGGCACGGCTGAGCTTTCCCCATCCCGTCACAGGCGAGAAGCTGAACTTCTCCGTTGATCCGACGGAGGAGTACTTTGCATTATTTGACAGCATAACAAAACGCAGTTGAGTTCAACCCAACTGCGTTTTTTATGTTTTCATTGGTAAGTGAGTGAAAAAAGGCTTCCCCTCGGGGGGAAGCTGTCAGGCTTTGCCTGACTGATGAGGGGCAAGCGTTTCAATTATTGCACCGATCTCAATTACAGTTGAGCGTTACTGTTGTATCGTCGAAGCGGCTCACTCTTTGAGAGATTGATAAAATGGATAGGTCAGCCCCTCATCCGATCTTTTCGACTCTTTGGGAGCCGAAAAGACCACCTTCCCCCCAAGGGGAAGGCTTTTGGGCAACAGGGCTCCAAAAGGATTTGTCTTTATGGACGCTGGAACGTGGAGCTGTGGGGATTAGTTCTATACGTTTGCTTTCACAGCAATGATGGTTTATTTGACCAAAAGATTACTTGATTCTTCTTGTCTCGATGTAGTATCTCTTGTCCGCGGCGTGACCCATCGAGAAGGTCTTGCGCGGCAGGGAGCCGTCCGCGGTGATCGCAGGGAACAGCTCGTCCTTGCCCATGCCCTCAAAGATAAAGCCGAGGGTGTTCTCCTGCTTGCACAGGTTCTCGACGACGTCCTCGCCGTGGATGTAGTCGATCTTGACCTCGGGATGCTCCTTCATGTAGCCGTCGAGGAAGGTCTGCAAGGTACCGACAGGCAGCTTGGCGGTCGCCTTGACCTCGATCTCTTTGTCGGAGTCGGGGGTGATACAGCGGAAGGTCTGCTTCTCGCCGTTGCCGTTTGCTTCTGTATATGCGGTGAATTTGTCGAGCAGATCCTTTGCGTCAACGTTGAACAGCACGCGGTAGATCGGCTCAAACTCAATGCTCTTGTCATGGATGTTGACCACCTCGACCAGTGCGTAACGCGCGAGGGGGTTCTTGCTCTGATTGTAGCACTCCTTTGCGGTGGCAAGGCTGTGGTTGCCGTCGCCGACGGCAAAGAGCAGCTTGTCGTCCTTGTCGGCGATCAGCGCTTCCAGTGCGTCCTGCACCTGCTCGATCACGTTTTCGGGCAGGAAGTAGCCGTCGATATGACCGCCGTTCTTCATCAGCTCAAAGCCGTATGCCTGCTTGAAGCCGTCCTTTTTCTCAGACAGAGGCTCGATGACGGAGCGGTCGGGATCGTCGATCAGCAGCAGGATATGCGGCATCTCAAGGGGAGCGTCCTTGCGGATCTGTACACGCGGAGGAATGCGCTCGAGTACGGTCGCCTCGGTCGCGCGGATCGCGGAGGTCGCGCCCTTGCGGTAGTCGTAATCCTCCAAGTCGATGATACCGACAATGCCGCGGCGCAGGGTATTGTTGGATTCGCGCTCGACATAGATCATGCTGTTCTCGTAGGTATCGAACACATCACCGTCAAGATACTGCTGCATGTTGGCGTTGATATCGTTGATACGGGCGCTGTTGTCGTCGCTCAGATAGATCTCGGGCAGGATGATGTGCAGCGCCGAGGGCGCGTCGCCGACGGTCGCTTCTACATCGTTCCAGTATTCCGGCTCGCTGGTGTACTGGTCACAGGCAACGACCGCCCATTTTTCAAAATTCTTCTTAGGTAACAGGATATTCGCAGGGTTAAAATGCTTCTTCATAACTTCATCTCCATTATCGATCGTCATTGTGAGGAGTCGGATCAAATCCGACGACGTGGCAATCTCACAACCGATTTTTTAAAGAATAGCATGAATCCGCCCGTTTGACAATAAGTATTGCGAAAATTCGTGAATCATGCTAAACTATGGAATGGTGATAGTTTTGAAAAAGTACAAATTGATTATGAGCGACCTCGACAACACCCTGCTCCCGATCTATACGCAGGAACGGTTCGTCGAGATCTGGTTCCGCGATATATCAAAAAAATTCTCAGCATACGGGCTTGATCCCGTCCGTGCTGCCGGCGCGGTGAATCAGGGCGTGCGCGCCATGCTCTATAATGAGAGCGGCAGAAAGAATATCGAAGTATTCTATGAAGAGGTGGAGAAGATCAGCGGCTACACGCGCGAGCAGATCGAGCCGCCGACGATGGATTATTATACCTCGACCTTCGGGAATGTCTATGACATCACCCTGCCCAACCCCCATGCGGTGCGTATCGCCGAGCTGATGAGGGAAAAGGCGGACTTTTCCGTGGTCGCGACCATGCCTGTCTTTGTGAAAGAGGCAGTGTATATGCGCATGAGCTGGGTCGGACTCACCCCCGACATGTTCGACCACATCACCACCGCTGACAACAGCAGCTATTGTAAGCCCAATCCCCTGTATTTTCAGGAGATATTGGATCGCTTCGGCGTCAAGCCGGAGGAAGCGCTGATGATCGGCAACGACGTGCGCGAGGATATGCAGCCGTGCAAAACGCTCGGGGTCGATGTGTTCCTCGTCACCGACCATATCATCACCCATGACCTGCCGTATGACGAATACCGTCAGGGCAAATATGAGGATCTGGTAACATTTTTAGAGGCGTTGTAATTGGTAGGGCAAACCCATTCCCATCAAAAGAAAAACGACCTGACGCAAGTCGGGTCGTTTTGTTATGTCAGTAGTATTCATCCTCCGCCCAGTGAGCTGGGTTGTTGTCGATGTAGCGGTATGCGTTTTCGTACTCTCGGTAACTTCGGATCACATGGTCATAGTATCGTCTTTGCCGGATATTATGACCGATCTCGTGATTGCAGTATCTTTTGAATAAGGAGATGAATTTTGGGATGATCTCATTCGCTCTGTTACCGTTACCGTGTAACGTGATTTTGAGATCATTATTTTCCGTAGGGTACGGCGCTTGCGACGTACCGAAATAGGATACTCGTGTGGTTTTATCACGTTCTGTTTCAGGCGGCGGGCTGACAACGACTAGCATATGTATATGATTCGGCATGATCACATAATGATCGATGAAAACGTTATTGTATTTGTTATCCATCAAATGTATGGTTTTCTCGATTGTGTTCCCGTATGCGGATAGTGTTACCTTCGGTACGTCGAACACGCGTGTTAAGCGCCTACCCTACAACTCTTCCAAATGTTTGCTTCTTATCTTTGGAACAGATTGTGATGTAATAAATCCGATTCTCTGAATAACTGAATTCCGGCATGCGGATCTGTTTCCTGACGGGGCGTTCTTTTGTTGTCATTTCAGTCTGCGCAGTTCCTCGACGTCTACTTCCTGCTCGACATAATGCTCGATGTATTCGATCGCCTGCTCGGGGGTATCGACGATCCCGAACAGGTCGAGGGTCTTTGCGGACATGAAGTTGCTGTCGATTGTGCGGCGCAGCATCGCGAGCATGTTGTCATAATACCCTGCGGTGTTGAGGATGACCAGCGGCTTTTTTGTTCTGCCGAGCTGTTTGAGGGTCAAGATCTCAAAGAACTCCTCAAAGGTGCCGATACCGCCCGGCGTTACGATGAACGCGCCGCTCAGATCCTCCATCTTCTGCTTGCGCTCACGCATGGTGTCGGTGTAGATCAGCTCGTCGCAATGCGGATACAAAACGCCGTCAACATTGAAGAAGCGCGGCGCGACGCCGATGATCCTGCCGCCGCCGTCGTGGGTGCCGCGCGCGACCGCGCCCATCATGCCGTTGTCGCCGCCGCCGAATACCAGTCCGTATCCGTGCTGTGCGAGCAAACAGCCGAGCGCGTGACCCGCGTCGGTGAATTGTGCGTCAATGGTCTTGCTCGACGCACCGTATACACAAATATTCATGAATGTCACTCCGTTCCGATGATTGGTGAATGGAGAATGGTGAAGGGTTATGGGAGGGCTTCGCCCTCACCGGATTTTTATATCTTGTTCGCCATTCGTTAGTTCTGCTCAAACTGGCTGTTGTACAGATCGGCGTAGAAGCCGCCCTGAGCGAGCAGTTCTTCGTGGGTGCCCGAGCCGATGATATCGCCGTCCTTGAGGACGAGGATCAGATCGGAATTCTTGATCGTAGACAGACGGTGCGCGATGACAAAGCTTGTTCTGCCCTCGGTCAGGCTGTCCATCGCCTTCTGGATGATACGCTCGGTACGGGTGTCGACGGACGAGGTCGCCTCGTCGAGGATCAGCAGGGGAGCGTTCTCGATCATCGCGCGCGCGATGGTCAACTGCTGCTTCTGACCTGCCGACAGGCTCGCCTTGTCGTCCAGCACGGTGTCGTAGCCGTGGGGGAGGGTGTGGATGAAGTGGTGGATGCCGACCGCCTTGCACGCGCGGTCGAGCTGTTCATCGGTCACGCCCTCTTTGCTGTAAGCGAGGTTCTCGCGCACCGTGCCCTCAAAGAGCCATGTGTCCTGCAATACCATGCAGAACAGCTCGTGCACGTTCTCTCTTGTCAGCTCGTCGATCGGCACATCGTCGATGTAGATACGACCGGAGTTGAGCTCATAGAAGCGCATCAGCAGGTTGACGATAGTGGTTTTGCCGGCGCCGGTCGGGCCGACGATCGCCACCTTTTGACCTGCCTTGATGTCAACGGAAAAATCATGGATGATGATACGGTCGGGATTGTAGCCGAAGCGCACGTGCTCAAAACGGACGTCGCCCCTGACGCTGTCCAGACGACGGGTCTTGCCGCTCTCGTCGGAGAGCTCCTCCTCACCGAGGTATTCGAACACGCGGTCAGCCGCCGCGGCGGTGCTCTGCATGCTCGAGAAGCTCTGTGCCAGCTGCTGCAGCGGCTGGGTGAACAGGCGGACATAGATGGTGAATTCGATGATGACGCCGAAGGTGATGATCTCGTTCTTCGCGAGCAGGGTGCCTACGACGAATACCGCGACAAAGCCGAGGTTGCCGATGAAGGTCATCAGCGGCTGCATCACGCCCGAGAGGGCGGTTGACTTGAACGCGCTGTCGCGCAGATGGCGGTTGATGCGGCTGAATTCCTCTTTGCTGTCCTTTTCATAGTTATACGCCTTGACGATGTTGTGACCGGCGTAGATCTCCTCGACATGGCCGTTGATCGCGCCGAGGTGACGCTGCTGGCGGTTGAAGTGGAGCTGTGACTTCTTCATGATCGCGGACATCATAAAGAAGCCGAGGAAGGACGCGAGGATCGCGGTCAGCGCCATGATCCAGTTGGTGAGGAACATCATAGCGGCAGAGCCGAAGAACAGCGCGATCGAGGTGATGAACTGCGCGATAGAGAGGTTCAGCGTCCGCTCGATGGTGTCGATATCGTTGGTGATACGGCTGAGAATGTCGCCGAAGGGGGTGGAGTCGAAGTATCTCAGCGGCAGGCGGTTGGTTTTGTTGGTGATATCCGTGCGCATACGGCTGCTGACAGTCGGCGCGACGGTCGCCATGATAAAGTGCTGGACGAAGTTCATCAGCCAGCTGACGCCGTACAGGATCATCAGGAAAACGCAGGTGGAGGTCACCGCGTCGAGGTCGATGGTGCCGGTGATGCCCTG
>DGUQ01000192.1:0-14511 GCA_002394725.1 Ruminococcaceae bacterium UBA4306 | reverse complement strand
GTGCCGATGACGGCGCAGGTCATCGCGACGATGATCGCCGGCATCTGGGGCTTGGCGTAATCGAGCAGCTTCTTCCACGAAGCACCGAAGTTATCCGATTTTTCGGTGACGACGCCTCTCGGGCCGCCCATGCCCTTTCTTGCCTGCGGCCGCTTGCTGTCGATACCGATCAGCGCCTCACGCTGCTTTTTGATATATACCTTTTCGGTAGAGGGGGTCTTGTTCTCAGACATTGTTCAACTCCTCCTCTCCGAGCTGTGACAGTCCGATCTCGTGATAGATCTGACAGGTCTTGAGCAGCTCCTTGTGCTTGCCGATCGCGGCGATCCTGCCCTCGTCGAGGACGATGATCTTGTCAGCGTCCTTGATGGTGCCGATACGCTGCGCGACGATGATATTGGTCGTGCCGGCGGTCTCCTTCTTCAGAGACTCTCGCAGCTCGCGGTCGGTTTTGTAGTCGAGCGCCGAGAAGCTGTCGTCAAAGATCAGGATCTCGGGCTTGCGGCAGACGGCGCGCGCGATACAGACGCGCTGCTTCTGTCCGCCGGAAAGGTTAGAGCCGCCCTGCGCGACAGGGTGCTCGTAGCCGTCGGAGTAATTTTCGATATAGTCCTTCGCCTGCGCGATCTCGGCGGCACGGATAACGTCCTCCTGCGTATAGCCCTCGGTGCCGTTGTCGCCCATCGCGATGTTGGTGTTGATCGTTCCGGCTAAAAGCACCGCTCGCTGCGGCACATAGCCGATCTTGTTGTGGAGCTGCTCGAGCGTGTAGTCCTTGACGTTCACGCCGTCCACCAGCACCTCGCCCTCAGAAGCGTCATAAAAGCGCGGAATGAGATTGATCATCGTGGATTTACCGCAGCCGGTCGAGCCGATGATCGCGACAGTCTCACCCTTTTTGGCGGTGAAGCTGATATCCTTGAGCACATAATCCGCCGCGTCGGGGTATTTGAAGCTGACGTTTTTGAATTCGATCTCGCCGACGGTATCGGTGTGATCCACGCCCTTGCCGTCGGTGACGGAGCTTTTGGTATCGATGACCTCGTTGATACGCTTGGCGGCAACGAGGGAACGCGGTCCCATGATGAAGATCATGTTCAGCATCATGAACGCCATGATGACCATCAGCGCGTACTGCGAGAATACGGTCATGTCGAGGAAGAGCTGACCCTTTTCCATCAGCGGCGCGCCGTCGATCAGATAGGCGCCGATCCAGTAGACGACCAGGCTCATTCCGTTCATGATCAGCATCATCGACGGCATCATGATCGACATAATGCGGTGCGCCTTCATATTGTTGTTTGTCAGGTCCTTGTTCGCCTGCTCGAACTTGTTCTTCTGGTAGCTTTCGGCGTTGTAGGCGCGTACCACGCGCAGACCCGTCAGGTTCTCACGGGTGATGCGGTTGATGTTGTCGGTCAGGGTCTGGATGCGCTTGAACAGCGGATGCGCGAAGATAAAGCAGAACGCCAGAACGATGATGACCAGCACCACGGCGACGCCTGCCGAGATCGTCCACTCGGAGCTGTGGTCGGCGATCTTCCCGATCGCCAGCACCGCCATCAGCGGCGCGCGCACGATGACAAACAGACCGAACACGATGATGGTCTGCACCTGTGTGATATCGTTGGTGGAGCGCGTGATCAGCGAGGCGGTGGAGAAGCGGTTGATCTCCGCCATCGAGAAGCCCTCGACCGCGTCATACAGCTTTGCGCGCACATTGAACGAGTAGTTCGCGGCAAGATAGCCAGCGATCACCGTGACCAGTACGCTGACCACCAGACTCGCCAGCGCGCACAGCAGCATTTTGCCGCCTGCCCACAGGATGTCGGGCACAGTGGAGCCGGGCGTGATCAGCAGCTCGGTGATGTCCTTCATGTAGTCGGGCATCAAGAGCTCCAGCCAGACGGACAGCGCGATCAGCACCACCGCGCCTGCGGTGGCGAGCCAGTCGCGCTTAGTAAAATGTCTCATAATTGATTTCATAAGCAACCCTTCTTGCTATATAAACGTATCAATACATTATATCATATCTGCGTTCGGCGTGCAATAGCCAATGCATATTTATTACGAAATACGCTGTTTTCCGGTCGTGACGTCAATCATGAGAGAAATGCTTGATTTATTGACAAGAAGATGTTATAATTTTTGTCAAAGGATACCAAAGGAGGACAAATGATGTTAAAATGTAAAACGATTCTTTCTCTTATCATGGTATTTGCTATGCTTTCAGCGGTGATCGCTCTATCCGCTGTCGCTGTTCATGCCGAAGATAAAAACCCGAATACGGATCCAACTGTCTCCGTACAGCAGGGTCAGGATCCATCCGAGGACGAGGATATCGATGACTCGGATTATGATGATGAATATATTGATGATGAAGATTTCTATGATCAGCTCGATCGGTCTGAGGGTCTTCTTCCTTATGAATACTATCGGTTCTCCGTTGCGGCAAACGGGGCAGGGACGGCAACCGCTACGGTGGATGGCGAAACCTTTACCGGCAGCCGGAAAGTCGGTAAAAGGCAAGATCAAATTGATGATCTCATTGTCACTCTGACGGCATCCTCCGATAGCGGCACGTTTACCGACTGGACGATCATCGGCAGATTTGATATCGTATCCGGCGGTATGGACGAAAAAGTGATAACGATCCATCCGTATTTCGATATCGAAGCTGTCGCGAACTTCAGCGATAAAGGCAAAGGCGAAGTGAGCGAGTCGGAAAAAGGAACCGCCGGCACGGCGACCCCTGACGAGAGTAAGACGAATAACGGCAAGACCTCTCCCAAGACCGCCGATCCCGCGCCGATGGTCGTTTTGATGCTTGGATTAGCCGCCGCGACGGGTGTGCTCGCGGTGAAGAAGCTCAAAGAGTCATAATTCCGCGTTAGCGCGACGATCCTCAAATAGCATATTGTGACCGGCTCCTACGCTGAGAGGCGTAGGAGCCGGTCTGCTTTTGCGTTGGAATACCGGTTCGCATTGCGCTGCGTCATGTGTTGTCAAAGTCCTTTGATATGCCAAAATGGTAACTCACACCAAAAAATCGGGCGGAAAGTCATGAAATTTATGGTAGTTTGGCGAGGGAGAATCGATGCGTTATTCTTGACTATTCCACGTTAATATAGTAAAATAATGGTTACGAAAAATCGTTGCTTGCAGGATTGTGGGATTATTCCTGCAAAAACGCGGCACGAAACGTACCAAACGGCGGCGAAAATGCGTGACGCTCACGTTCCCTCGTCAAAGTGAGGTATCAGAAAGGAGACGTAGAACAAATGGAATTGTATCTTGTAATTGCGATCTTCGTCGGTTCTATTCTGGCGCTGGTCTTTGCCCTGATCATGGCAAAGCGCGTCATGAGCTTCGATGAAGGCACAGACAGGATGAAGAAAATTTCTGCTTCCATCCGTTCGGGCGCGAACGCGTATCTGAAAAGGCAGTACACCATCGTACTGATCTTCTTCGTCGTGATGTTCGTGATCCTGGGCGCGATGGCGATCTTCGGACTGCTGACCCCCTATGTGCCCTTCGCCTTTATCACGGGCGGCTTCTTCTCGGGTCTGTCGGGCTTTGTCGGCATGAAGATCGCGACGGCGGCTAACGCGCGCACCGCGAATGCCTGCCGTACCGGATTGAACAAGGGTCTGAGAGTCGCTTTCTCGGCAGGCTCCGTCATGGGCTTCACCGTCGTCGGTCTGGGACTGCTCGACATTTCGATCTGGTTCACTCTGTTGAAGTTTGTATTTAAGCTTGACGCGGCAGGTATCACCTCCGCTATGCTGACCTTCGGTATGGGCGCGTCCAGTATGGCGCTGTTCGCCCGTGTCGGCGGCGGTATCTTCACCAAGGCTGCCGACGTCGGCGCCGACTTGGTCGGTAAGGTCGAGGCAGGCATCCCCGAGGATGATCCCCGTAACCCTGCCGTTATCGCCGATAACGTAGGCGACAACGTCGGTGACGTAGCCGGTATGGGCGCTGACCTGTACGAGAGCTATGTCGGCTCCGTTATCTCCTGCGCCGCGCTGGGCGTCGCCGCATTCTCCGGCAACAGCGATATGCAGTTCAAGGCGATGGCGATCCCGATGATCATGGCGGCACTCGGTATCCTGTGCTCCATCATCGGCACCTTCTTTGTCCGCACCGGTGAGAAGACCGAGCAGAAGCTGCTCTTGAAGGCACTCTCACGCGGCACCAACCTCGCGGCGATCCTGATCGCTGTCGCGGCGTTCCCGTTGATCTATTACATCCTCGGCGCTGAGAACTGGAAGATGTACTTTGCGGTACTCGCCGGCTTGATCGCCGGTGTATTGATCGGTAAATCCACGGAGTATTTCACCTCCGATACGTATAAGCCCACCAAGAATCTGGCGTCCAAGTCCGAGACCGGCTCCGCTACCATCATCATCGGCGGCTTAGGTCTTGGCATGCTGTCCACCGCTCTGCCGATCATCATTGTCGGCGTCGCGGTACTGGTAGCGTTCTTTGTATCCGGCGGCAACCTCGGCGTTGACGGCGGTATCAACAGAGGTCTGTACGGTATCGCTCTGGCGGCGGTCGGTATGCTGTCCACTCTGGGCATCACCCTTGCGACCGACGCTTACGGCCCCGTAGCGGATAATGCCGGCGGTATCGCCGAGATGAGCGGTCTGGAGCCTGAGGTTCGTGAGCGTACCGACGCTCTGGATTCTCTGGGCAACACCACTGCCGCTACCGGTAAGGGCTTCGCGATCGGCTCCGCGGCGCTGACCGCGCTGGCGCTGATCGCCTCCTACATCGAGAAGGTCAAGGAAGTCGGCGGCTTTGATAAGCTCGCTGAGAACGTGGATCCCATGCAGCAGTTCAGCGTCATGAATCCGCTGGTTCTGATCGGTCTGTTCATCGGCGCGTGCCTGCCCTTTGTCTTTGCGGCGCTCACCATGGACGCTGTCGGCAGAGCGGCACAGAGCGTTGTCATCGAGGTGCGCCGTCAGTTCAAGTCCATCAAGGGCTTGATGGAGGGCAAGGCGGATCCTGACTACGCGAAGTGCGTCGATATGTGCTCCCGTTCTTCTTTGAAGGAGATGATCCTTCCCACCATTATCGCGATCATCGTTCCGATTATCGTCGGTCTGGTGCTGGGCTTCTACGGCGTTGTCGGTATGCTCGCTGGCGCGACCGCCTCGGGCTTCTTGATGGCGATCTTTATGAGCAACTCCGGCGGCGCGTGGGATAATGCCAAGAAGTATATCGAGGCAGGCAACCACGGCGGCAAGGGCTCCGACCAGCACAAGGCGGCTGTTGTCGGCGACACCGTAGGCGATCCCTTCAAGGATACCTCGGGCCCGTCCATCAACATCCTGATCAAGCTGCTCTCGATGGTTTCCATCGTATTCGCGGCGCTGGTGGTTCAGTTCCATATCCTCGGCTGATCGCGGCACTATGAGGAAACAATAATCAATATAAAACAGAAAGCAGGCGTTTCATGCGCCTGCTTTTTTGCGCTTTTTTGCTTTACTTCATCCGTTTTTGATGATACAATCAATACGAAACCACTAGGGGAGGATAGCGCAATGACCCAGACAGAACGACGGTTGTATCTTATTAAGAGGCTCGGGCAGCAGGACAGACGCTTTGACGAATATACGCCTCAGCATATGACCTCCGCGGAGCAAAAGCGCCTCTTGCGCGCGATGATGAACGTGTGGATGCCCACGCCGATCGATGAGGAATATAAGAGGATCGAGGGCGAGTACCTGAGGCAGGAGATCGCCGACAGGGGGATCACACGGATCGAGGAGCTGTCACCCATGCAGGGGGAGCTCTATCTGTGGCAGGGTGATATCACCACTCTCGCGTGCGACGCGATCGTCAACGCCGCAAATTCTCAAATGCTCGGGTGCTTTGTCCCTCTCCATAACTGCATCGACAACTGCATCCACAGCGCCGCCGGGCTGTCCCTGCGCTATCGGTGCTGCGAGATCATGCGCGAGCAGGGGCACGAGGAAGAAACGGGTCAGGCGAAGATCACGCCCGGCTATAACCTGCCGAGCAAATATGTCATTCATACCGTGGGACCGATCGTCAGCGGCAGACTCACCGAAGAACACTGTGAGCTGCTCAAAAGCTGTTACCTTTCCTGCTTGAAGCTCGCCGAGGAGAACGGCTGTAAAAGCATCGCGTTCTGCTGTATCAGCACAGGCGTGTTCGGCTTTCCGCAGAAGGAAGCGGCACAGATCGCCGTCGATACGGTCAAAGCGTATAAAGTTGAAAACAACAGCGATATCAAGGTCATCTTCAATGTGTTCAAGGATGACGACTTTCAGCTGTATTACGCACTGTTAAAGGATGAATAAGAAGTATCCTAAAAAATAGCCCTTGTACCGTACAGTACAAGGGCTTTGTTATGACATGAAATCGTGTATGGCTAAGCCTCCTCGGCGTTGCTCAGGATAATGATGTAATCCATCGTATTGGTTTCGTCGGGAATATAATTGCCGCTCACGTTCAGCGTCAGGGTCTCGCCGATCTCTTTATTGATCGTCAGCTTCGTTGAGAACGCCTCAGAGCTGACGATCTTTTTATGGATATCACGGTAGACGGTGGAGCCGGTCGCCTCTGTGAGCCGGTTAAAGAAGCTGTCGCCGCTGTTGAGTTCGTTCTCGAGCTTTTGGATGCTCATGCCGATCACATTCTCCAGTCCGTTGAACAGGACGGTGAAGCGCAGCTCATTCTCATCCGTGCGTGAGAGAAACAGCACCGTATCGCGCGTGATATGCGACAGCAGAGACATCTGCTTTTCGAGCGTCCTGAGCTTAGTGATATTGCGCACGGAGCCGTAGAATATCTTAGCGTCCCCATCGCTGTGCAGATAATAAAAGTGCATATAGAAAGTGGTCAGGCTGCCGTCGGTCTTGTAAAAATGCAGGATCCCCTTGGAACCGTTCAGACGGTCGCTCTCTGCCAGCCGGAGCAGCTGCGTCAGCCGAGGGATATCCGCCTTCGGCAAAAAACGGCGGATACAGTTCAGGCGCTGTGCAAAATCAGGCACATTGACCGCTTCATAAAACTGTTCGTTATACCGCACGATATCCACATCCTCGCCGTGCCATGCGTATAACGCGCATGGTCCGAGGATATTGTTGAGCATGGTATCGCTGTAGATGTTGTTATCGAGCAGCTCGCGCAGGCGGAATTGCTGGTTCGCCTTGAATGAGATGCCGGAGGTATCGATCTTGTCGGGATCGTCGATCAACTTTTCATACTCGTCGGTCGGCATGGGACGATAGAAGTAATAGCCCTGAATATAGCGGCATCCCAGATCGACCAGAAAATCTCTCTGCTCCTTGGTCTCAACGCCCTCGACGATGATCGGGACCCCGATCGTCTTGGTCATATTCGTGACGGATTCGAGGATGCGGATGCTCTTCTCCTCATTGCCTTTATCCATATTCAGGAACTGGGCGTCGAGCTTGATGACGTCGATGCTCAGGTTCTTGAGCATATTCAAGGTGGAGTAACCACTGCCGAAATCGTCCATCAGCACGGTGAAGGATTTCTCCCTGAGCGACTTGACCGTATCGATGACCAGAGCGGTGTTGGTGATATAGGAGGACTCGGTGATCTCGATCTTGATCAGGTTGCGCGGCAGGTCATATTTTGTGACGAGCTTTTCGAATACGGCAGGCAGATCGGTGTGCAGGATATCGGAGACCGATACGTTGACCGAAACAGGCAGGGGCGTATGACCGCCTTCGATCCGATTGTGCATCCATGAGCAAACGCTCTCCCACATATACAGGTCGAGGTCAGAGATCAGTCCGCGCTTTTCGAGCACGGGGATGAACAGATCGGGCGGAACGACCGTTCCGTCGGGCTTGACCCACCGTGCCAGCGCTTCGGCGCCCACGATCCTGCCCGTTGACGCGCGGCACTGCGGCTGTAGGTAAAAGACGATCTCACGTTGTCTGAGCGCCTGCAAAAAATCCTTGAGTACGCGGTATTCTTCATCCGTGCGCGAGTACATGCCTTTCTCAAATACACGGATACGGCTGTGGTAGCCTTCCTTTGCGATCTGCGCCGCCAGAAACGCGCGGTCAAGCAGATCGGGCAGCTCAATATTATCTTCGACTCGGGATATGCCGAAGGCGGGCAAAAAGCTCGCGCTGCTGCCGCGTGAGCCGATCAGCGACGCGATATCCTCATAGATATGACCGATCAGCTCCATGTCGAAGGGGATCAAAAGGCAGAAGTCGTCCTGTCCGAAGTAGCCTGCCGTGCCGCCGGTGCGGTCGCTTACTTCAAGCAGCGTCGCGCCGATCTGTACCATCAGGAGATCACCCTCGCTGTGACCGTACCACTCGTTGAAGAGCTTAAAGTTATCGATGTCGATCGAGACCAGACACCAATCGACCTCTTTGTTTTTGACGCGTTGCTCCGTATCCTTGACAAAGGCGCGTTTTCTCAGCAAGCCGGTCATCTCATTGCGGTTGTGGTCGGTATATACGGCGTTATCCGACAGACCCAGCTCGCGCACCTTGCGGCTGTGACAGTCAAAGATGTACATGCGCAAAAGATTCTGCCTCAGTCCGTAACGCGTGCCTGTGAGCAGTATCATCTCGACCCAGTGCCAGCTGCCCGCGATGAGTCGAAAGCGGTATTCGCCGCAGTACAGTCCCGGGATCTCGGAGTTCGACAGACGATAGGCGAGGGTCTCGGGGTTCATTAATTCAATGAATCCGTCGCGTTCCTCGGGGTGGATCAGATCCTCGGACATCCCGATGAACATCTCTCTGAATTTGCCCTGTGACAGCGGCATGCTGTATTTTTTTGCAATATGGAATACTCTTTTGAAGATCTGCTTCTCCAGATCGATCTCGATCAGCTCATCATAGGAAGAACGATCGAGAAATTGAACGATGGCTTCGGGCTGGCTGACTGTTTTCAGCAGATCGAATAAACCTGTGTCCATGAGCTTTTACCATTTCCTTCTTTGTTATTCGCTGATAACCTTTTCTAATCATATCCTTTTCTGCCGCTTTTTTCAATAATCGGGCGCAAAATCGGAAATTGTCCCATAAATTGAAAAGGGATTTTATGGAATCTGTACAACAGAGAGCGGTTTGGCGCCGGCGGTTACTTTGTTTGATATGGAACAAATATCGAAAAAAAGCATTGTATTTTCAGGAAAGAATTGTAATATCGGTCGATTCGTATTATAATAATCGCATACCGATGTGATAGGACTGATCGGCATTTTGCCGATCGATAAACGGAGATTGCTATGAAGGGATTTTTAACTAAGGATTATAAGCGCCGTGTGCTGGTCGTGGACGACGAGCTGATTAACCGCGAGCTGCTCGGCGCGATGCTCTCACAGACCTTTGAGATCGCGTTTGCCTCCAACGGAGAAGAGGCGATGGCATCACTGGAGGAGGGGGATTATTCGCTGATCCTGCTCGATCTGCTGATGCCCGTCATGGATGGCTTTGCGGTGATCGAACGCTGTCAGGAGGATGAACGCCTGCGGCGGATCCCGATCATCGTCATGACCTCCGAGAAGAGCGCCGAGGTGCGCAGTATCCGCATGGGCGCGGCGGATTTCATCACCAAACCCTATGATATGCCCGAGGTCATCCTCGCGCGCTGTGAGCGGATCATCGAGATGAGCGAGGACAAGAGCATCATCCGTTCGACGGAGCGTGATAAGGTATCGGGGTTGTATACGCGCGGCTACTTCTTCGCCTATTTGCAGCGCCGACAGCCGGCGCTTGACGCGCGCATGGACGCGCTGGTGCTGAACATCGACCGCTTCCATATGATCAACGAGCTCTACGGACGCGAGAAGGGCGACCGCGTCCTCAGTCATTTCGGTCAGCTGATCGCCGAGGCGCTCCCCGAGATCCGCGGCATCGCGTGCCGCAGTGACAGCGACACCTTCTTTGTCTGCTGTAAGCGTCAGGACGGCTATGAGCCGATGATCCGGCAGATGCAGGAGCGCTTGGCGGAGGCTTCCGAATCGCGCGGTCTGCATATCAGAGCCGGTATCTATTCCTGTGACGATAACGCCGCCGATCCCGAGAGCTGGTTCAGTCGCGCGAAGGGCGCTTGTGATCGCATCCGAGGACAATACGGCGTGTTGACGGCACGGTATGACAGCGAGCAGTACGCGCGCACGGTCTATCACGAAAGATTGATCGGCGACGTCGAGAGCGCGATCCGCAACCGTGATTTTGTCGTTTATTATCAACCGAAATATAACATCAAGAGCGACCGCCCGACCCTCACGAGCGCCGAGGCGCTGATCCGCTGGATTCATCCCGAGCTCGGCTTCATCAGTCCGGGAGATTTCATCCCTCTCTTTGAGCAAAACGGACTGATCCGGCAGGTGGACGATTATGTCTGGCATGAGGCGGCGTCGCAGATCAAGCGCTGGCGCGATCAATACGGGGTCACCATCCCCGTGTCGGTGAATGTCTCGCGTGTCGACGTCTTTGATCCGCAGCTGGAGGACAAGCTCATGGACATCGTGGAGTCATGCTCACTTCGACCCGACGATCTCATGCCGGAGATCACCGAGTCCGCCTATTCCGACAGCGCCGACCGCCTGATCGAGGTGGTCGGCAGCCTGAGAAAAAGCGGCTTTAAGATCGAGATGGACGACTTCGGCTCCGGCTATTCGTCACTGAATATGCTCACGGAGATCCCCTTCGACGTATTAAAGATCGATATGCAATTTATCCGCCGCATGCTGATCGATGACAAGAACCTCCGCCTCGTCAAGTTGGTGATGGATATCGCCGCGTTCCTCGGCGTGCCCGTCGTCGCGGAAGGGGTAGAGGAAAAGGAACAGCTCGACGCGCTCAAGGAGATGGGCTGTGATATCGTGCAGGGCTACTATTTCTCGCCGCCCCTTCCGGCGGATCGCTTTGAGGAACTGATCCGGAAAGAATATCCGCGCCCGAACAGCGCCGACTCAGCGGAGGCTCATCATGACGTCAACTCTGAAAAATAAATCATGGAGATCCGGCGTGTCGCTGGTATGTGTGATCGTCGTGGGTATCCTCTTGAATATCCTCGGCACAAGGCTCAACGCCATGCTGGGACTGCCTCTGTTCATCGACGATATCGGCACGATACTGTCGGCGATGGTGGGCGGCTACATCCCGTGTATCACGGTCGGCTTCTTCTCCAATATCATCAACGGATTATCGGATTCCTATTCGATCTATTACTGTATCATCAGCGTGCTCATTGCCGTAGCGGCAGTGTCGTTCGCCGATAAACTGCGCCGCTACAAGGTGCCGTATATCCTGCTCGGCATCGTGGTATTCGCTCTGATCGGCGGCGTCGGCGGCGGCATGCTGACATGGCTCATCAACGGGATGGGCTTCGGTGAGGGCTACGCCGTTAACATGGCGGCAGACATCAACAGAATCGTGCCGATGGGCTACTTTTTGTCGAACCTGCTGTCGAACTTTTTGATCGATCTGGTCGACAAGGCGATCGTCACCGTGATCGCGCTGGTTATCTATAAGCTGCTGCCGCTGAAGCTGCTGGCGTTCATCCATACACAGAGCTGGTATTACATCACCATTTTGGAGAGGAACGACGGTCATAACCGCAAGCGCCTTTCTCTGCGATGGAAAACCACCCTCGTTGTTGCGATCTCCACCACTCTGGTGGCGTCGGCGGCGATCGGCATCAGCATTTTGCAGTACCATGATTCCACGATCGCCGAGTATGAGGAGAACGGACGCTTTGCTGCCCATGTCATCAGTGACCATCTGGACAAGGACCGGATCGCCGAGTTTTTGAGCAAGGGTGAGAAAGCGGAGGGCTACAAGGATACCGAGGAGCTGCTCTCCACGGTCATCCGGCTCTCTCCCGAGATCAAGTACGCCTATGTCTATCGCGTTGAGGAGGACGGCACGCACGTTGTCTTTGACGCGGACACCGCCGAGGTGAAGGCGGACGAGCCCGGCGACGTCATCCGATATGATGACTCCATCAGGAAATATAAGGATCGTTTTTTGAAGGGCGAGCCGATCCCCACCGATATCACCAACGACGAATACGGCTGGCTGCTCACGGTGTATGAGCCTGTTGCCGACAGCACGGGTAAGGTGCAGTGCTATATCGGCGTCGATATGGAGATGAACCGCCTGCGCTCGGGGGAGATCGAGTTTTTGGCGAAGATCATCTCGCTGTTCCTCGGCTTTCTTATTCTGATCCGCACCTATGCCGTGTGGCTGGCGGAGCGGCATATTGTCAAGCCCATCAACTCGATCGCGCATGTATCGCGTCACTCCGGTTACGATACCCCCGAGGCGAGGGATAAGTGGATCCGTATGCTCGATATGCTGGATGTCCGCACGGGCGACGAGATCGAAACGCTCTATGAAGAATACAAGAAGGCGGCGCATCAAACCATACGCTATATCGAGGAGCTCCAGCACAAGAGCGAACAGCTCACCAAGCTGCAGAACGGGCTGATCATGGTGCTCGCGGATATGGTAGAAAGCCGCGATCAGTGCACGGGCGATCACGTTTTCAAGACCGCCGCCTATACCGAGATCATCCTCTGGCAGATGAAGAAGGACGGCATCTATGGCGATATGCTGAGCGAGAAATTCATCGATGAAGTCGTCAACTCCGCGCCGCTGCATGACGTCGGTAAGATCACGGTCTCCGATACCATCCTCAACAAGCCCGGCAAGCTGACCGACGATGAGTTCCGTATTATGCAGCGCCATACCGTCGAGGGCGGCAAGATCATCGACAAGGCGATCGAGCTGGTGGACGAGGATACCGGCTATCTGACCGAGGCGAAGAATCTGGCGCTGTATCATCATGAGAAGTGGAACGGCAAGGGCTATCCCGAGGGGCGTAAAGGCGAGGAGATCCCGCTTTCGGCTCGTGTGATGGCGGTAGCGGATGTATTCGACGCGCTGGTGTCGCGCCGCAGCTACAAGGAGCCGTTCACCGTCGATAAGGCGTTCGACATCATCCGCGAGGACGCCGGTTCGCATTTTGATCCGCTGGTCGCGCAGGCATTTTTGAACGCGCAGGACGAGGTGCGGCGTATCGCGGCGCTCAATATGGAGCCGTGATCGGACAGTTTTACCTTCCACTGCCGTGAAATTTGATTTTTGGGCAGTTTTACCATTGCAATTTGGCAAAAGAATTGTTACAATGCTGATATCATTATCAGGCTGCGGAATACTTGAAAGATATCCGTAGAGCACATACCCATCCTGAGTGAGGTGATTCCATGAAAAAATGTTCAGAGTGGATCAAGGGCTGGTTCCTGCCGCGATTAAGCATGGATACCGAGCATGAGATACATACGCTGAATATTAAGAATATATATTATGTATCCCTTGTCGTAGGGATCGTCCAGACCGTATCGATGGTCATATTCCTGCTCATGAATATGAGCAAGCTGTCGCAGAGCGACGTTTCAGGCGCTCTCATCCGCGTCGGACTCAGCGTCCTGCTGTGCGTCATCGGCTTTATCATCGCCGGCAGACTGCTCAAATATCCGCAGACCATCCAAAGACATCTCACGGCGACAAAAATCTTTATCGGCGGATTCATCATCCTGCTGATCATATGGAGCATGTTTGTATCCGTATCGAACTACGTCAACAACCAGCAGCTGTTGACCTTCTATACCGTCGAGCTGATCACGGTGCTGTTTGTCCGGCTGCATCCGCTCTTTACCGCAGCGACGATCCTGGGCTCGTATCTGCTCAATTACCTGATCCTGAACTTCGGGTTCGGACAGGGAGGGATCAATCCGTATAATTATATCATGCTCGCGGCGATCTCTGTTGCCGGCGCGGTGACGAACTATCATTTGACGATCAATTATATTGCGGAGAAGAACAAGGCGAATATGCTCAACGAATGGCTGGAGCTGATCGCCAACCACGACAGTATTACCCGACTGCAGAACCGCTACGCGCTGAATCAGCGTGTATCCGAGTATATCGGCGCGGACGTCTGTATCGCGATGGGCGATATCAATAACTTCAAGGGCGTCAACGATACCTACGGTCATCAGGTCGGCGACGACGTCCTCAAGCTGTTTTCCGACATTCTTCTGGATGTTTTCCCAAAGGACAGCGTCTATCGCTTTGGCGGAGATGAATTTTTGATCGTTGAAAAGGGCGGCGACCCGGATGCGTTGAAGGATAAACTGCGCAAGGTCAATGAAAAGTTCTCCAAGATGGATGTAGAGGGCATCGAGAGCGGTCTCGGCTGCAGCTTTGGCTGCGTGGCAGGCTGCCCCGATGATCCTGCGGAGTTCTTTGACTATCTCACACAGGCGGATAATCTTTTGTATCTGGAAAAGGAAAAAATCCGCGCTGCCCGTTAAATCCGTACAATAAGAAAAGCACATTCGGCATAGTCGCTGAATGTGCTTTGTTATTTTATACCGGTTTTCAATAGAAAGCAGACCGATAAGAATGTTCGGCTTTTATTGAAAATAGGATTACTCCATGATCGTTTGTATGATACGCG
>DGUQ01000119.1:3483-14324 GCA_002394725.1 Ruminococcaceae bacterium UBA4306 | reverse complement strand
TGGTCACAAAGGCAAAGACAACGCCCGCGACCCACGCGATGAAGTTCGCGAGGAAGATCGAAAGGATCGACATCGTGATATTCTTGCCGAAGATCGTCCAGATGACCTGATCGCCGTGCATCGCCGAGTTCAGCAGCGGCTCCATGATCCAATATACCACCCAGTTGACCAGCGTGGTCAGCACGCCGAAGATGATATACATGATGATCTCTTTATATTTGATAAACAGTGATTTTATTTTTTCCATATTATTTCCTTTGAGGCAGGATGAAAACCTGCTCTACAATGTATGTTTCATTTGCTCCGCGTTTGAAGAGCATGGATCGGAAAGGTTTCCACCTCATCCGACCTTTTCGACTTGAAAGCCGAAAAGCCCACCTTCCCCTCAAGGGGAAGGCTTTTTGTCGTCCAGATTGGTTTCCTTGGCGATATAGATCGGTCGATCCTTCGATTCGATATAGATCCTGCCGATATACTCGCCCAGCACGCCGACAGACATCTCGATGATACCGCCCATGAACAGTACCGCGCACAGGGTCGTGACATAACCGGGCACGTCGATACCCATGATCAGGGTTTGGATCAGCGTGATGATGATCCAGATAAACGCGAGCGCCGAGATCACAAAGCCCAGCACCGCGATAAAGCGCAGGGGCGTGACCGAAAAGCTCGTGATACCGTCGAGCGCGTATTTGAACAGGCTCCAAAAGCTCCATTTTGTCGTACCGACGGTACGCTCCACGTTCTGGTATTCGATCCATTTGGTCTGATAGCCGACCCAGCAGAACAGTCCCTTGGAAAAGCGCTGCTTCTCGCACAGGCTGATGATGCTGTCCACCATCTGGCGCGACATGATACGGTAATCCACCGCGCCGTCGGGCATTTTGACGTCGGAGATCTTGTTCTGGAAGCCGAAGAACATCTTGGAGATCATCTGGCGGATCGGGTTCTCTCCCTTTTGCTTGGCGCGATACAGCGCGCAGCAGTCGTAGCCCTCTTCCACGCCCTCGATCATCTGAGGGAACATCGCGGGCGGATGCTGCAGATCGGCGTCCATGACGATCACATAATCGCCGGTAGAATGCTCCAGTCCGGCGTACATAGCGCTCTCCTTGCCGAAATTACGGGAGAAGGAGATATACTTTGCGTTACTGTACTTGGCGGCAAGCTCACGCAAAACGAATAAGGTCTTGTCCTTGGAGCCGTCGTTGATAAAAATATAGCGAAAATCATAGTCGGGGATGGTTGCGATAACTTTGTTGGTCTCCTCGATAAAGAGAGGGAGCACCTCCTCCTCGTTATAACAGGGAACGACAATATCGATCAGCTTCATTTTCACACCTCTGTAAATAAGGAACGGTCTTGCCCATACCTCTTATCATGACATATCATAACGATTATTATACCAAAATATCATCAATGTGTAAATGATAATGAAAAATTTTTTTGAAAAATATCAATAAAGTGTTTACCTGCCTCGTAAATGATGGTAATATAAATATGTATGTAAATTTGTAAAGGAGAATTGTATGTCAGCTAAGATAAAGACAAAGACCGCTTCGCCTCCTAAAGACGCTCCCACACTGGCGAAAGGCTCCTTCATGGATCGCTACGGTGTGTGGGTCTACCTGTTTCTGGCGTTTTTCATCCCGTTTATTTTGATGTTCTTCGCGTTCAAGATCGCGGGCGTTTCTCCCTTTGGCACGAACCAGATCCTTGCCACCGACCTGTGGCACCAGTATTATCCGTTTCTGGTGGATTATCAGGACAAGCTCCAGCACGGCGGATCGCTGCTGTGGACATGGAAGAGCGGCGGCGGTACCAACTATGTCGCTTTGATGTCCTACTATCTGGCAAGTCCCCTGAACTTCTTATCCGTGCTGGTTCCTGCGGATAAGCTCAGAGAATTTTTATATGTCATCACCTGCGTCAAGATCGGTCTGGCAGGCTTCTTCTATGCGCTGTTCCTCAAGATCACGTTCAAGCGCAAGGATGTTTCCATCACCGCGTTCGGCATCATGTACGCCTTGTGCGCGTTTATCATGGGCTACTACTGGAACGTCATCTGGCTGGATACCATCGCGCTGCTGCCGCTGGTCATCGCGGGAACCTTTGCGCTGCTGAGAGAAGGAAAATTCCGCCTGTATGTCATCGCGCTGGCGCTGTCCATCCTCGCGAACTACTACATCGGACTGTTTACCTGCATTTTCGTGCTGCTGGTATCCATCGGCTACTGCATTGTGGAATACAAGGGCTGGAAGGATCTGATCAAGCAGTTCCTCAAGATGGCAGGCTTCTCGCTGCTGTCGATCATGATGTCGGCGGTTTTGGTGCTGCCGACGTACTTTGCGCTGCATTACACCTATTCCGCCAATAATACCTTCCCCAAGGATTTTGCGATCAACATCGGCAGTAAGGCTGATTTCGGCGGTGTTTTGGAGGGAATCGGCAAGACCATCGCCAACTCGGTCGCGTTCATCAAACCGACAGAGAAGGAGGGTCTGCCCAACGTTTACTGCGGTGTGTTCATCATCTTTTTGGCGCTGCTGTTCTTCTTCTGCTCCAAGATCAAGATCCGCGAGCGCGTTTTCTGCGGCGGATTGCTGCTGTTCTTTATGCTCAGCTTTATCATTCGTCAGCTCGATTATGTATGGCACGGCTTCCACTTCCCCAACATGCTGCCGCACCGCTTCTCATTCCTGTATTCCTTCCTGTTGATATATATGGCGTTCAGGGTGTTCATGCATATAGACAGCGTCAAGCTCGCCTCCGTGATCGGCGGCATCCTCGCTTTCGCGATCTATCTGGGCATTGCCGCGGCTTACTTTGACGGTGACAAGGTCAAGCTCTCACCGATCTTCGAGAATCAAAAGGTCGACCCGATCCTCTGGTCGGCGTTCATCGGCGGCATCCTTGCCGCATGGGTACTGCTGTATTCCCTGCGCAACAAGCTTCCGCGTATTGCGATGGTGATCGGCACCTCGGTCATCGGCGTTACAGCGGCGGTCATTATCTTTGTGTCGGGCACGATTATCAACTCCGCTGTCAGTAAGGACGGGAGCAATGCCTTCCACATCTTTTTAGGCATTATCATCCTGCTGTTGACTGCGGCGGCGGCGCTGCTGATCAGCTCCAAGGAGATGAACAAGGATCACCAGATGACCAAGGTCGTCTTGTCTGTTGTCCTCTTGATCATCGCCATGGTGGAGGGTCTGTTCTCTGCCGCGGGCGGCGTCAAGACCGTCGGCGTTACCGACGCGAAGAGTTATCCGCTCGGCGGACAGGATACCCTCAACTGCGTCGCGAAGGTCAATGATCTGGAAAAGAATAACATCGACCTGTCTCATACCGAGGTCAATAAGTATCACTCCCTCAACGATAACGCCCTGATCGGCACGGACGGTATCTCCATGTTCAACTCGATGGTCAACAAGGATATCACCATCTATATGGAGAAGTTCGGCATCTGCGGATGGGAAGCCTCCAACCGCTACACCTATCAGGAAAGCTCCCCCTTTACCAACCTGATGCTTAACATCAAATACCTGATCACCCCCTACGGCGCGTATCTTGACACCGCTCATATGGATGAGATTTATCACAGCAATAACGTCAAGCTGCTGCAAAACAAGTATTATCTGCCGCAGGGCTTTATGGTGAAGAACGCGCTGAGCACCTTTGACGTTCAGAACACCTCGACGAACCCGATGGACAACCAGAATAACCTGTTCCGCATGGCAACAGGACTGAGTGGCGATATCTATCAGTATCTGGCAAGTACCTCCTGCACCGCCGCTACCGAAGGCGCTTCGATCAAGGCGACAAACGGCGGCACCTACTCCTACAGCTCCTCACAGCCGAACGACTCCTATGACGTCAATTATGTCGCCGATCGCGACGGCACCGCGGTCGCGTACTTCTCCGGCAGCACGGATAATATCTCGATCCGCGTCAACGGCGCGGAGAAGATCGGTTACTATATCAAGCGACCGTTCATCATGATGGTCGGCGACGTCAAGAAGGGCGACACCATCACCATGCACGCGACCATGGCGAACAGCTCCACCGGCACGCTCACCTCGTACTGCGCGATGTTCAACGACGACCTGTTCAAACAGGGCTATGACCTGCTCTCCCAATCCACCATGACCGCGACTACGGTCAAGGACAGCTATATCGCCGGTGATATCACCGCGCAGGAAAACGGCTTGTTCTACACCTCGATCTCCTACACCAAGGGCTGGAAGGCGTATGTCGACGGCAAAGAGACCGAGATCACTCCCGTGGGCAACGCGATGCTGGCGTTCCCGCTGACAAAGGGCGACCACCACATCGAGCTCAAGTATATCCCCGAGGGCTTCATCCCCGGCGTGATCTGCACCCTGCTGGCGCTGGCGATCTTCATCGCGCTGATCATCCTCGCGCCCAAGCGTGAACAGATCTTCGCGAAGATCAAGGCGAACAAGACGGCTCCTGCCGAAAAGGGAAAGCCTGATAAAAAGACGGCTGATACGAACAAAAAAGAAAAATAATAATGGATCAACAGGCGGCGTTAACGCTGCCTGTTTTTTATGTGGAAAATTATTCATTTCTATGCAACCAAAACGCCTGCTCGCGGATGTATATTGTAGAAGGGGGGATGAACATGGCGCGTCTGTATGCCGGACTGAGCTTTGACGAAGCGGTGCAAAGGTATGCCAAAACGGTGTACACTGCCTGTGTCGTGCGGCTCAGCGGCAACGCCGAGGTGGATGACTGTGTACAAAACACCTTCGTCAAGCTGTTCCGAAAATCCCCCGACTTCCATGATGAAAACCACCTGAAAGCATGGCTGCTGCGCGTCGCGATCAATGAATGCCGCAAAGCGCAGCGCCTGAGCCGTCGTGTGGTATCGCTCGAGGTGCTGAGCTCCTCCCCCCAACCTCAGTCGAGCGGTACGGCCGCCGAGGATATCAACGATATGAGCTGGGCGCTGATGCGGCTGACCCCAAAATACCGCGAGGTGCTGTACCTGTACTACTTTGAGGATTACAAGGTCGACGAGATCGCCGAGATCCTCGGCAGCAAAAGCGGCACCGTCAAATCCCTGTTATCCCGCGGCCGACAAAAGCTCAGAGAGCTGTACGGAGGTGATGACGCATGAAAGAACTGAATTTCCGTACCTTAGAAAGCATAAAGGTTCCCGATGCGCTGATGGACCGTCTGCTCGCGATCCCCGAGACCGAGGGCGAAAAACCGCCTGTCCCCCTTTGGCGCAAGCCGCGCTTTATCGCGATGGCAGCGAGTGTGGTGCTGGTCACCGCGCTGAGTATCGCCCTCTTTCTGTCGATGGGCAGCAAGCCCCCTATAGCGACAAAGTCCGATTCTAAGCCCGACGCGACGCAGATCGTTTGGTCGACCGACGAGTACGGCGCGACGGTCGCGA
This sequence comes from Ruminococcaceae bacterium UBA4306, assembly GCA_002394725.1. Taxonomy (GTDB): domain Bacteria; phylum Bacillota; class Clostridia; order Oscillospirales; family Acutalibacteraceae; genus Ruminococcoides. The sequence goes on along the minus strand of DGUQ01000119.1, from coordinate 8,899 downwards.
CGGAGGTCGTCGTTGTCCCCGACGCGCAGAACGACTCTCAGCCCACGGAACACACATCCGGGATCGCGCGTTTCTTTGAGACCCTCTTCGGAGGAAGCGATCCGACTACTCCTACCGCGTCGGATGGTCAGGTCGGCTCCACACCCTCCGATGATCGGCACGGCAAAACGCCGCAGTCACCGACCGTATCACCGCAACCGGTCGAAACCGATCCGCCGCGCGAGACCGAGGCTGATCCGCCTGCGGTACCGCCGACCGAAGAGCCGTGGGATAATCCGTCGGAACCATCGTGGGATGATCCGACGCAGGCGCCCACACCGCCGAAGCCGACCCAAAGCCCCTATCAATCCACGATCAGAAACACCTTCTCGTCGTTCAGCGACCGTTATATCACGGGGCAAACGATCTATTGCAGGGTATACGGGCTTGACGGCACCGAGTACGGCGACGGCGACCTCTACTCCGCTCAGCATATCGCCTCACTCTCCTATTCCGGCGGACGGTATACCGCCACATACCGTCCGTGCGATCACGGTATCCTTCCCGCGGACGGAAAGTATCGCTATGAGTTCTATAACGGCAACGGCGTGGTGATCGCCAAAGGTACAGCCACCCTCAGCGCAGGTTAAATGAAGTGATCAAAGCTTATTTCACAATTCCTATGCGCTACCCACTGATATTCTAAGGAGGAGTTAACATGAAAAAAGCATTATCCATCTTGCTTGCGATCGCTGTATTGTTATCATGTATGACGATTACAGCTTTTGCGACAGGCACAAAAATCTCTGATTCACTGTTGCAGGTTATGAAAGCAATGCCTGATAATGAAAGAATCGAAACGTGTATATGGCTCTATTATCAACATGATGCCGATCTCATTGAGCACAAGACCTTTGAAGAATGTGGATTGACCGCCGGTACATGTATGACCTTGGAAGAAGTTGATATTTATTCCAAGACATACAACAGAATTGCCGGAGAGCTTGAAGCGGCAGGAAATAAGGCGCTTATTGAAAAGGTCGGAGTTGCGGATGAAGATATTATCTTTTGCGGAACGACGTCCCCTTTGGTTATTCTTAGATTAACAAAGGAAGAAATCTACACGATTGCTGAATTGGATGAAGTTCAAATTCTTGATTATGGTGACACCGTTTTAGTGAATGAGCCAACTCCTTCGTCCGATTCTTACCGTTCTCGTTTTGAAGATTACTGTGATCAGCAATTCAACGACGTCGAGGTTTTGCGGTATAAAGAGCTGTATCGGCATAAGGACAAAAACGGTGAGACCGACTGGGTGCTGATCAACGGCTATACCAATATGGAGTATCCTGCCCCTCTGAATACCATCATCGGCAACCGCGTCATCCTGCTCGGCAGCTGCGGCGTTCCGTTTGATTCGGGCTACGGCGTCTATGACGTAAAGAACGATACCTTTGTCGACGCGCAGTCAGCGTCACGCAAGGGCTATGACGGCTTTGTCAAGGTGTTCGATGAGCTCGGCAGCGGCAGACTGCTGGGCGACCTCGACGGTGATGATCAGCTTACCATCATCGACGCGACCGTCATGCAGCGCTGTCAGGTCGGTGTGCGCGACTACCCCACGGACGACGAGATCAGGGTGGACGACGGCTTATGGAGTTATTCCGCAAAGTATTACTCCGACTTTGACCGCGACGGTACGCGCAGTATCCTCGATGTGACCAAGCTCCAGCGGTATTTGATCGATCTTTGATTGCCTAAAGCACAACAGGCGCACGGAAATCATCCGTGCGCCTTTGATGTAGAAAAACCTCTAAAAGCCTTCCTTAACTTAATGACATATTATCTATCGTTTCACAATCCTTTTTGATCTGTGCGCTCAGCTCGTCGACGGAGCCAAAACGCTTTTCCTCTCGTACAAAGGCGATCAGCTCACAGGTCGCCTTCTTTCCGTACAGATCGCCGCCGCCGAAATCGAGCAAAAAGGTCTCGCACAGCGGCATATCATGCGCGCCGACCGTGGGGTGCACGCCGATGTTGGTCGCGCCCCTGTAGCGCCTGCCGTCGATGGTGATCGCGGAGGCATACACTCCGTAGCGCGGCACGGTCAAGCCCTCCCCGATCGGGATATTCACGGTAGGGAAGCCCAACGCCGATCCGATATGATTGCCGCTGTCGATCGCGCCCTCGATGGCGTAGGAATATCCGAGCAGGGTATTTGCCTTTTCGATCCTGCCCTCGGCGATACAGCGGCGGATCAGCGAGGACGAAACTCGCTCGCCCTCAAGGAGCACGGGCTCCTTGACCTCGACAGAAATCCCCTGCTCGTTACAGAGCTTTTTCAGCAGTTCGGTATCGCCCGAGCCGCCTTGACCGAAGCGGTAATTAAAGCCGCAAAATACCTTTTTCGCATGCAATTTGTCACACAGGATCTCGGCGACGAAAGCCTGCGGACTCATCTCCTTAACGGCGTTGAAATCCGCGAAGATCACTTCGTCCACGCCGATAGCCTCCAACAGCTCCGCTTTTCTTTCATTTGTGCTGAGCAGGGTCGGAGTCGGCCTGCCCAGCGCCTTTGCCGGGCTTTCGCGAAAGGTCAGCACCACACAGGGGCAGTCCCCTTTTTCGGCGGCACAGCTGCCGATCACCGCGCGGTGACCGCTGTGTACGCCGTCAAAGAATCCCAGCGCGACACTTGTGCCGGTTTCTTTTGGTATATATTCTTTCAGGTTGTAATAGACTTTCATATGGTTTTCCTGCTGAAAACGCCGCTCGGGGAGCGGCGTTTTTTGAATTATCCAGCGAAAATAATCATTCATCCTCGATGTTCTCTCTGAGCTTGTCCTTCAGGCTCGCGAAGAAATCCTCGGGATCGATATCATCGGTGAAGGAAATCGGCTTGCTCTCCGCCTCAAGCTTCACGCGGTGCGAAGTCGGATTATCCGATGATGAGTAGATCTCCTCATACGCCGGTACAGGCTCGATGTCGTCCTCTTCCCTTTTCTCCTTTTGTTCGGGGAGGGGCAGCTCGTCGGGGAGATCATCTCCCTTGACGGGGTTGAATACCTTGGTGCCCCCTGCGTTGACTTCTTCCTCGGGCAATTCCTCTCCCTCAGCATCCGCCTGATCCTCTGCCTGAGCTTCTTCAACAGGCTCGATCGGAGCCGATCTTTCGGCAGGCGCCAGATCCTCGGGCGCTACCGCGCCGAAGTAGATCTGATACCATACGAGGAACACATAGATCGTCCAGATCTTGCGCGAGTTATCCTCTTTTTCATCAAAATGCTCGTCCAGATACTGGAGCAGCAGCTCGGTGTTGAAGAACTTCTCGGCTGTCGGGGAGGTGAACATATCCTTGACGACATGATAGTAATGCTCGTCGCGGAGCCATACGCGCGTCGGCACGGGGAAGCCGAGCTTCGGCTTTTCGGCGACCTCCTCGGGCAGATGGCGTGCCGCCGCCTTACGCATCGCGTACTTGGTGTTATATTTATTGACGCGCAGCGGAGTCGGCAGAGAGGACGCTACCTTGAACACCTCTTTGTCGAGGAAGGGTACGCGCAGCTCCAGAGAGTTCGCCATACTCATTCTGTCCGCCTTGAGCAGGATATCGCCGACCATCCACATGTTGATATCGAGATACTGCATCTTAGTCTCGTCGTCATATCGGCGCGCGCGGGTGTACATTCTTCTGCACATACGCGCAGGGTCGGACGCGATCTCGGGATTTTTGAGCAACGCCTTCTTCTGCTTTTCATCATACATATAGGCGTTGCCGATATAGCGCTTTTCAAGCGGATGGATCGCGCGGATCAAATAGTCGCGACCCTTGACGTCAGGCAGCTTCTTGCAGACCCAGCCGATGCCGCGGCGCAGGAAATAGGGCACGAGCTTTTGATACCACTTGAACACACGCGGATCGTTATAGCAGGTGTAGCCGCCGAACAGCTCGTCCGCGCCCTCGCCGGAGAGGACGACCTTGACATGCTCGCTCGCGAGCTTGGTCACAAAGTACAGCGCGATACAGGAGGGATCCGCCAAGGGCTGATCCATGTGGTACTGCACCTTGGGGACAGCCGCCCAGAACTCCTCGGAGGAGATCAGCTTGGCGTGATGCTCGACGCCGATCTTCTCGGAGAGGGACTGTGCCCATGTGATCTCGTTATATTTTTCGCCGAAATCAAATCCGACGGTAAAGGTTTTTTGACCCTCAAAGTAGGACGCGACATAGGAGGAATCGACGCCGGAGGAGAGGAAGCAGCCTACCTCGACGTCCGCGATCTTATGCGCCTTGATGCTGTCCTCAAAGACCTTCTCGATCTGATCGACAGCCTCATCCTCGGTCATCTCCAGATCGGGTCTGAACTTGGGCTCAAAATAACGCTGTGTCTCAACAACGCCGTCTCGGAACCACATGAAGTGACCCGGCAAGAGGCACTCGATGTCCTTGAAGAAGGTCATCGGCTGGGGCACATACTGGAAGGACAGATAGGCGTCCAGCGCCTTGTCGTTGAAGCGCTTGGTAAAGTTCGGGTGCTCTAAGATGCTCTTGATCTCGGAGGCGTAGCACAGATCGTCGCCGATGATCGAGAAGTGCAGGGGCTTGATGCCGAAGAAGTCGCGCGCGAGGAACACCGCCTTGGTCTCTTTGTTATAGATCGCGAAGGCGAACATGCCGCGCAGATGCTCGAACATATCCTCATTCCATTCCTCAAAGGCGTGGAGCAGCACCTCGCTGTCACTGCTGGTCGAGAATTTGTGTCCCAGTCCCTCGAGCTCCTTTTTCAGCTCCTGATAATTATATATTTCGCCATTATAGGTGAGTACCAGATTACCATCCTCGTTGTAGATCGGCTGATCGCCGTTCTCGAGGTCGATGATGGACAGTCTGCGAAAGCCCATCGCGATATAGTCATCCATGTACACGCCGTCCGAATCCGGACCGCGGTGGGTGATGACCTCGGTCATCTTTCGGATGACGTCTTCTCTCTGTTCCAGCTCACCTGTAAAACCGCAAATACCGCACATATCGCAAAACTCCTTTCAAAGATTCTGCTTTATATTAGGTTCATCAATACTGACAATACGCATAATATCTCATTATTGCATATTATCGATTATATCATACCACATCTTGTGCCAAACTGCAAGAAAATATTGTCAAACCCTCAAGGCGGTATCACAAAAATAATTAGCGCTTTTAGCCAAACTGACAGTCATTTCCCCTTGATAAACAACAAAAACCGGCCGTATGATACGACCGGCGTATTTGCTATCTGTTCACGATATCCTTGATCACTTCTCCTGCGAGGATCAGTCCGGCGACGGACGGCACGAAGGCTGTTGAGCCGGGGATCGAGCGCCTGCCCTGCGGCAGCTCCTCCGTCGCGCCCTCGGGGGTGAGCGCTTCTTCCTGAGAATACACGACCTTCAAATG
>DGUQ01000119.1:0-3269 GCA_002394725.1 Ruminococcaceae bacterium UBA4306 | reverse complement strand
TGCGCCTGCATCACCAGCGCGATCTTGCCCGTGACGGTGTCGATGGCGTCGATCACGTAATCATACTGCGCAAAATCGAATTGCGCCGCCGTGTCGGGGACATAGAACATTTGATAGGTTCGCACAACACAATCGGGGTTGATATCCCTCACTCGCTGTGCAGCAACATCGACCTTTGGCATGCCGACGGTCGAATGGGTCGCGATGATCTGGCGGTTGATGTTTGTGAGGCTGATTTCGTCCTTATCGATCAGATCGAGCGCGCCGACGCCGGATCGCGCCAAAGCCTCGACCGCGTAGCCGCCTACGCCGCCGATCCCGAATACCGCTACGCACGCGTTCTTCAGTTTTTTCATACCGTCCGCACCGAGCAGCAGCTGAGTGCGTGAGAATTCATTGATCATATTTTTTTCTGCCTTTTTGATGGGTTACTCGCTTCGCTCAAACAATGATGCAATCCCTCAGTCCCCGTATGGGGACAGCTCCCTTTACCAAAGGGAGCCTTGGAGAGTGACAGCGTATCGTACACGACCCCTATACCAAAGGGAGCCACAAAAATATTATTTATTCTTCAATTTTCAGTTTTCAGTATTCCTTTCGCTCTTCGAGCGCTTCACGTCTCCGCGGTCGGTCACGGCACGATAGCCTGCGCTTTTGACGCGCATTTCCAGACAACGGCGGCACTGGGCGGATTCTTCTCCCGTGCAGATCTTATTGTCATAGATGGCGTATTTTTCTCGCACAGCGGTCGGAGAAAGGTTCGGCATCACAACGTTGCCGCCGCTTTGCAGACCCAGCTCCCTGCCGGAGGGGTCGATCGTGCCCAGCGCGGTCGTCGACGGCAAGAGCGCGTAGGGGAACATCAGCCGCAGGATGGCGAGCATCCTCAGGCTCAGCTCCAGCGTGCCGCCCGGCATATCCTTAAACGGCGTATCCTGATGGGTGATGAACGGCCCGATTCCGATCATATCGGGCTGCAGCTCCTGCAAAAAACGCAGATCGGCGATCAGGTTCTCTGTCGTTTGATAGGGTGAGCCGACCATGAAGCCCGCGCCGACCTGATAGCCGATCTCTTTGAGATCCCACAGGCAGCGTTTGCGGTTTTCACTGCTCATATTCTGCGGATGGAGCTTAGCGTAATGCACGGGATCGGCGGTCTCATGCCGCAGCAGATAGCGATCCGCCCCTGCCTGATAGTAACGCTCATAGCTCGAACGCGGTTTTTCACCGATCGAAAGCGTCACGGCGCAGTCGGGGTAGCGCTCCTTGATGGTGCGGACGATATCACAGATCATGTCGTCTGTGAAGTACGGGTCCTCACCGCCCTGCAGGACAAAGGTGCGATAGCCCAACGCGTAGCCCTCCTCGCAGCAGGAGAGGATCTCGTCCTTGCTCAATCGGTAGCGCTCGGCATGCCTGTTCCCTGCCCTGAGTCCGCAGTACAGACAATCGTTCTTGCAATAAGAGGTGAACTCGATCAAGCCGCGCAGATAGACCTTGTCGCCGTACCACTGTCGGCGCACCTCATCTGCAGCCTTGGTCAACGCCGCGTCATGCGAGGGATCCTCGATCAGCTCCTTGAGCTCACGATCGCTGAGATCCCGATCCTGTCTTAATTGTTCCACTAAACGATCTGTCATGTCGGTCTCCGTAACTGTGTTTTCTGGTTCCATTGTACACGATATTTCGGCGATGTCAATATAACCTACCTGATAGGTGTGCAAAATATTTTTCCTCTTAGTTTCTTCGATCAATACGATAAATCCATGATTTGCCAGCGATCTTTTGTCGATAGTGTGAATTATAACACCTGAAATTTATGCAATATTACAGAAATTTTTTATTTTTATCAAAAATTAACGAAATTATAGGGTAAATACTCTTGTTTTTTTTTACTCTCTTGTGCTATAATAGGAATACCAATATTTTAGGAGGATTTCTCATGAAGAAAATTATTAGCATTTTGCTTGCTGTAATGCTGGTAGTATCTGTCGCGGTCTTTTCTGTTAACGCGTATGGCAGCGACGGAGATTATTCCAAATTGAGCCCCGGTTCATCGTATGACCCCAGTGATTCTTATACAGTAGATGATAATACACCTACTTGTGAAGAGGCGATTGTAGCCTGCGGCGGTGACCTGAACAATGTTCAGAAGATCTACTTCCAGGTTCCCAAGGCTGATCCTAATCAGGATGGTTCCGACTGGGTCAATCAGTACAATACCGATGCAAACGGCGTCTGCCAGATCTGTGTTTACTGGTGGGGCGGCATTGCCGGTTCCGCTTCTGAAGGTTGGCCGAGCGGTAAAGGCTGTACATGGGTTGGTTACAGAACCAAGCTCGTAGATCCCGTCAACCGTATTTATGAAGCTACTGTTCCCGCTGACGGCAACACTCCCCTGATCATCTGGAACAACGGCGTTAACGGCGGTATGGATCAGACTAAGCCTATCTTCAAATTCGGTCGTCAGCTGGCTGACGCTAACATCGAAGGCGCTTATGAAGGCGACTATGATACACTCCCCGAGGGTACTCCCAATGAGGATAACATGGACGGTTGCATCCAAATCATCGACTATGCTCACAGCACTGTCAACCCGTTGACTCAGATCCCGGCTTATGAGTCCTTCTGGTATGTCTACTATGGCGACGGCTGCTACGGAGAATATCCCACCACCAGCCCGAACTACCATGGTAAGTACGCTTCCTGCGTCAATCCCGAGCATAATCATCCCAGACCCGGCGACGTCAACAACGATAAGTCTGTCGATATGATCGACGTACTGTGCATCCAGTACCATCTTGCACAAAGAGATCTGCCCGAGGGTATGGAATTTGATACCATCACCGCGGATGTAGACGGTGACGGTCACATCTCCATCATCGACGCTACCCGTATCCAGAGATATCTGGCCAGACTGTGCAACATCGACGGCACCACTCCTTATAAGGAAGCAGAATAATCTAATATTGATCTGACTCTTTACGGCGCTCTCAAATGAGGGCGCCGTTTTTGTATCAGTTCAGAATGGATAGGGAGACAGGAATATGCCTGTCATAACCACGGTTCGGATTATTCCTGTCACCCTAAGCAGAAAACCCTTGCCCTCTCCCCTGTTCTCCATTATAATAGAATAGAAGAAGTTTTCTAATTCCATTCTCGGGTCGTCGGGGGCGCCGACCCCTACGGTTTTATCTCTGTAACCCTTTCATCAAATAACTGTCACATTCCCGTGTTATCCTATACACTAATACTAAGTAGCAATAAAA
>DGUQ01000066.1:1577-2730 GCA_002394725.1 Ruminococcaceae bacterium UBA4306 | reverse complement strand
GAGATCCGTTACGGCGCGTTCCTGACCGCGGTGATCAACTTCCTGATCATGGCGCTGATCATCTTCCTGATGGTCAAGGGTATCAACAAGCTGATGACCATCGGCAAAAAGAAGAAAGAAGCGGAAGAAGAAGCGACCACCAAGACCTGCCCTCACTGCTGTGAAGAGGTCAACATCAACGCGACCAAGTGTCCGCATTGTACCGGCGATATCCCTGCGGAAGACGCGTAACGTCTTCATTCCGCCTTTTGTAAGAACCATAAAAACGTTGTCTGCATTAACGGCGGCTCAAAATAGGATGAAAAAGCTCCCGAGTCATTACGATTCGGGAGCTTTTGTCATATATGTTGTCAGTCTTTGTGAGAAATAAAGATGTGTGAAGAAATGCTTTTTGTTGAAATTAGATGTGATCTAATAAGTGATTAACTCCTCACTCCTCATTAATTTATGCCATGATTTTCTTGTACAGCTCTTTCAGATCCTCGACGTTGGTTTCTCTGGGGTTGCCGGGGCGGCAGGCGTCCGCGTAGGCGTCCGCGGCGAGAACATCCAGATCCTCTGCCTTGACCTTTTCGTTCTTCTCGGGGATGCCGACGTCCTTGGAGAGCTGCTTGACTGCGTCGATCGCCGCCTTGCGATACTCAGCCTGCGACATAGCGTCTACGCCCTCTACGCCCATTGCACGCGCGATCTCACGGAACTTCTCACCGGTGTACTCCTGGTTGTATTCCATGACGATCGGCAGCATCATGGCGCACGCAACGCCGTGGGGCGTGTCATAATGCGCGCCGAGGGTGTGGGCGATACTGTGCGCGATACCCAAGCCGACGTTGGAGAAGCCCATACCGGCGACATACTGCGCCAGTGCCATGCCCTCTCTGTCCTCGGGCTTGTTTTCAACAGCGCCGCGCAGGTGCTTTGCGATCAGACGGATCGCCTCGAGGTGGAACATATCGGTCATTTCCCATGCCGCGGCGGTGGTATAGCCCTCGATGGCATGGGTGAGCGCGTCCATGCCGGTGGAAGCGGTCAGCCCCTTGGGCATGCTGCTCATCATATCGGGATCGACAACAGCGATCTCGGGGATATCGTGCTCGTCAACGCAGACGAACTTGCGCTCCTTCTGCACATCGGTGATGACGTAGTTGATGGT
>DGUQ01000066.1:0-1524 GCA_002394725.1 Ruminococcaceae bacterium UBA4306 | reverse complement strand
TGATGACGTAGTTGATGGTGACCTCTGCGGCGGTGCCGGCAGTGGTGGGGACGGCAATGGTCGGGACAGCGTGGTTCTTGGTGGGAGCAACGCCCTCTAAGGAGCGAACGTCGGCGAACTCAGGATTGGTGATGATCACGCCGATCGCCTTGGCGGTATCCATCGCGGAGCCGCCGCCGATGGCGATGATGGAGTCAGCCTTCGCCGCCTTGAACGCGTCCACGCCTGCCTGTACGTTTTCGATGGTCGGATTCGCCTTGACCTCGGAGAAAACGTCATAAGCGAGACCGCATTCATCCAGAAGCGCGGTGACCTTCTGCGCTACGTTGAACTTGATCAGATCGGGGTCGGTAACGATGAGGACTTTGGTAAAGCCCTTTGTCTTAGCGATCGTGGGGATCTCTTTGATCGCGCCCTTGCCGTGGTAGGAAGTGTTGTTAAGAATGATTCTGTTTGCCATAATATACCTCCGTATAAATTGTTATTTATATTGTATAATTTTTAACAATAAAAATCAATCATACGGTGTATAGAAATTACAGCCGAAAAACTGTGTAAATGATCTAATATTTGCGCGATCAGTCATCTTCCAGCAGCTTTTTGAGCAGCGCGCGACCCTTGCTCAGTCGGCTTTTGACCGTTCCCTCGGGAACGCGAAGAATCTCTTTTATTTCTTTAATAGAATAATCCTCGATATAGAACAGGATCACTGTCAGGCGTATCTTCTCGGGCAGGCTGTCAATGGCTTCACCTATTTCTACGGAGATATAGGGATTATCGCGCGAGGCGATATCGGGGAGAGGCTCCCCGATATCTGAGTACCGCTTACGCGCTTTGAGGGCTTTATGGCAGACGTTGATCAGGATACGCACAATCCATGTGCCGAAGTACTGCTCCTGCCGCAGTCGGTTTCTGTTTTGATAGGCGAGCAGGATCGCGTCATGCACCGCGTCCTGCGCGTCGTGCTCGTTTTTCAGCATAGACATAGAGATGCGATAGAGCGTGTCTGTCTGTGCTGTGACGAGCATCGCAAAGCTATGATTATCGATCATCTTCGAGCACCTTGAAAAGATAGGTAGTATAGTTGCTGTCGCCGTCATAGAGAGGATCGATGATATCGTTTATGCCGTCGATGGTAAGATAAACATGATCGAGCATATCCGCGTTACAGCGTATGCCGATGGTTACGGTCATGGTTTCATGTGTGGGAAGAGTAGGGATATAGAAGCTCTTTCGCTCGCCGTGGGGTGAGAGATAGGCGATCTCGGTGTCACAGCAAGCGGTGCTGTAGATACCTTCTTTCGGGTCAATACTCTCTGCATGGCTGAATTCGTTTCCGTCTTTATTCAGCACATTCGCGCGGTATGGAATGTACAATTCTACGTCCTCGTTGGTCAGGTTTTCGTAGGTAATTTCGGCGAGGATCAGCTTTTGTTCCTTTTGCTCGACGCTTAGTTCCTCATAGGTAGAGCTGAAGCCGTCGCCCTCTTTGAAAGTGATAAATTCTTTTGGAATAAGCCTGCC
>DGUQ01000146.1 GCA_002394725.1 Ruminococcaceae bacterium UBA4306 | reverse complement strand
CTGACTACCGCCAAAAGAAGGCTGACGGCAAGCTGCTCGCCTGTGACGTTTTTCGGATCATATCTGATCGAGAATCCCGTCATCATACCGATCGCCCACGCGATAAACACATGGTACATATACAGGTAGATGGAATGGGAGCCGAGATACGCCGGTTTATCGACCTTCACACCACTGTCTTCGATCTGCTTGCAGACCAAAGTAACGCCATAGGTACCGATACAGCCAAGCAAAAATACCACTATCATCATGACAGGCTCCGGTTTATCAAACTCACCGCGGAACATTTTCGCGCCGAGTGTAAAGTAAGCCGCTATTCCGATCGGTACGGCAGCGCTCACGATTCCCGTCACCCATGCGGCGGCGCCCGACAATTTGTCAAAGGTATTTACGTTTCGTGCGATCTGCCCGAGAAGGATGATCGCCGTCCAGTAAGGAATCATTTGAAGATTATAAGGAAGGCTGATCCCAAAGGCTCTCAGCACTCCTGTTACGGTCAGTAAAGCCGCCACCGTTACGATCTGAGGGATCAGGGATTTGCTGAGCTTCTCGACCAAAAGGATAAACAGTATGCTTGCGATAAACATAGCGGGAAGGAACCAGAAATCGGCAAGAAAGGGATAATTCTTTCCGAGGGAATGATACTCCCAGCCAAACCAATCCTGTATGTCTCTGTTCCAGATAGAACCCGCAAAAAAGTTTCTGATACAGCACAGCGCGTCCATGACCGTCTCTTTCCCCTTGAGGATCAGGACGGCGCTTCCGACGAACCAGAATGAAACGGAATAGGTAAAAAAGGGAACAAGAAGTGATTTCGCACGGGCGGCGATCCCGTTCTTGATGCTTGTTTTTCCGGGTTGATAAAAATAGCCGGAGAAAAGGAAAAAAGCAAAAAACAAAACACATGACATTCCCGAAAGAATGCTTTTGAGCACGCCGGGAGCGATGATGTGATAGACCGCAATCCCCACGATCGCCAGTCCTTTTACCATATCAACATATTTCACTCTTTTTTTCGTCATCGAGATCCTCCCTTTAGCAATCATCCCATCGAGGCAACAAACCGATATAGAAAACGCAAGCCGCAGCCATAGTGGCTGAAGATGTTGATAAGTGAACGACAGACTTACTGCATCGCATCCCCGAGAACACTTAATGCTGCTCGCTTCCGCGCCTGACATGATTCATGACCGGGAATCGTACAGGGCCTGTCGCTCGCTTATCCACACCGTGGACGGCTTGCGAACAGTGTTATTATAACATATGGCTTTGATAAAAGCAAGTGTTTCTTTTCGGCGGATCCCGTCAATTCGGAAAACGTTACAGCGGATTTGTAGGGGGCGACATTTATGACGCCCCGTAGCAGGGCATGATGATCTGCTCCGCATTTGGGTGACGTTGATCGGAAAGGTTTCGGGAGGGGCAAGCCCCTCCCCTACACGAAACGTTACAGTGGATTTGTAGGGGAGCGGCTTGGTGCTCCCGCGGCAGGGCGTTGGATAATGAACAACCTCGGTTAAGGAAAGAAAACGTTTCCGTAGGAACGATCATCGGACACGCGTGTCCGACGTACCGCATGGCAGATACGTTTTTATCCTATCTCATGTTTTCGATAACAGAAACGCCCGTCATTCTCGGTACGTCATGAATGCCCTCCCCTACAGTAAACGTTGCATAGGATTTGTAGGGGGCGACATTTATGACGCCTCGTAGCAGGGCATGATGATCTGCTCCGCAGGATACAGTCAGTCTTATCCTTGACCGTATCATCCTTTCCTGTTATAATCAATACAGGTGATTTGAGGGGAGCCCCCCACCCTGCAAAGATCAACAAAATATACGATCGCCTATCGACAATACTGCCACGGAGGTACACCATGAATCAAAAGGAACGCATGCTCAACGGACTGCCGTACGATTCCTTTCAGGACGGCTTGTTTGAGGATCGTATCAAGGCTAAAATTCTTTGTAAGAAAATTAATGAAGCGGACGACTATGATCTTGACGAGATCACCAAGCTCGTGGGCGAGCTGCTCGGCAAGCACAAGGAGCACTTCTTCATCGAGCCGCCGCTGAGGTGCGATTACGGCTACAATATCGAGGTCGGAGAGGGCTTTTACGCCAACTACAACCTGAGTGTGCTGGACTGCGCCAAGGTCACCATCGGCGATCATGTGCTGATCGGTCCGAACGTGTGCATTACCACGGCAGGGCATCCGATCCATCCCCTCTCGCGCAAGAAGTACGAGTACGCCTTTCCGATCACGATCGAAAACGATGTGTGGATCGGCGCGAACGTGGTCATCAATCCGGGCGTTACCATCGGCGCAGGCTCCGTCATCGGCTCCGGCTCCGTGGTCACCAAGGATATCCCCCCTCATGTCGTCGCGGCAGGCAATCCCTGCCACGTGCTCAGAGAGATCACCGACGCGGACATCGGCTGCTATTATAAGGATCGGAAGTTCGACGTTGACGACTACCGCTGACAACAGCATCATACCATCATTCTGAACGGCGCGGCGCTTGCTGTGCCGTTATTTTTTTGCGCTTTTTCGGTCAGCATAATCCACAAATACAGCCGCTTAATTCGGCAGGATCATCAAAAGGATGACAAAAAGCTGTCGTTGATAAAACTTTTTTGTCGGCTGACGGTTCTTTATTACGGTCAAACAAGCTACCCTGTGCAACACGTAAAACCAAAGGAGACCGAATATGAAAAAGCGCAAAAGAACAGCCGCGGCTGTTGTGTCGGTCATGCTGATCATCACGCTGATCGTCGGCATCACGGCGGCGTCTGTTCCCACAGTATCCGCCGCTATCTACGACAGCAGCTCGCCGCTCCCCTCGTTCAGCAGTATCGAGGTCATCGACGGCGGCATCCAATTCAAATGGGATCCGTATACCAACAACAATTGCCCCTACGGCGTATTCTACCGTATCTACTATAGGAATGCCAAAGGCAGCTGGACAAGGATGATCACGACCGCCGCGACGCAGTATGTCGACGCGGACGTGCACATCGGAGTATCCTTTTGCTATACAATCCGCTGTGTGACGCCCGACGGCAAGGAATTCGCCTCGGATTACAACGACAATGGCTGGACAGTCACCTATTATGACGCGCCGACCGTCACCTCCGTGATCAGCAGAACAAAGGACGCTTCGCCCACAGGCTCGCCCGAGCCGACAGAAGCTCCCACACAGGCAGCCGCTGCAGAAGCTCCCACAGAGGATATCACGGCGACCGGGAATACTGTCGAAACGCCGCAGACAGATACCCCCACGGAGGATGAGATCGCCGAGGAGGACGAAAGCGCCGAGATCGAGCATAAGGATGACGAGCTCGCGCCGACAGGCGGCAGTGTGAACACCGACACGCTCACATGGAGCGGTCAGGGTGCGGCGTTCCGCGTCTACCGCAAATATCTGGATCCCTCCATAGAAACCGAGGTCGTCAGCAACTCCACCGCCCAAAATTCGCTCACGATCGAAAACACAAAGGAAGATACCGTGTACGCCTATCAGATCTGCGCGCTGGACAAATACGGCGCTGTGGCGAGCGCGGTGACCTCTACCCCCTACTATGTCAACGGCGCGCTCTACTGCACGCGTAACCGCTGGATCTATGACCTGCTGTCCGCCAAGCACAGCGAGGTAGCAGAGACGGAGTTTTCCGACTGGACATACGAGGAGCTCAGCGACGCGGCGCATGAATACGGCGCGCTGACGCCCACAGGCTATTTTAACGACGGCGTGAGCCTGACCCGACAGTTCGCCGCCAATACGCTGGTCAATCTGTTCGGCTATACGCCGCGTACGCTGGGCAACGCGTATAACGTGATGTCGCTCAGCAAATATCCCTTCAACAAGCTCAGCGGCGCCGCCTACTACGCGACGGATACCGCCAACAAAAACATGAACACCGTCGCCTATTACGGCTGGATCACGCCCGACCGCTACAATCGGCTTTTTCCGCAGAGGGATATCTCTGCCGATGAATGGGACAGGATGATGGACGGGCTCATGCTGTACCGGCAGTGGAACGGCAAGACGGTGATCTCCTTCGGCGACAGCGGCATGCAGGGCAAGGGCAATATCGTCAACAAAAACGGCGGCGAGTGTGAGAACTCCTGGCGCGACGTCAACCGCAAGGATTTCGGCAACAAGCGTTTTCCGCGCTATAACCGCGAGCTGATGGAGGGTCCCATCGAATTCATCGGCGAGAAGTACGGCATGATCCATCGGGATTACTCATGGGCAGGCGCGTCGATGGGCACGGAGCTCAAGGAAAACGGCAATCTCTATGAATTCACCGACAACGCGTCCTACAAATCGCATGTCGCGAATCAGATTCGCACCGCCGTCAGAGAGAATCAATCCGCCGATCTGATCCTGATGAACGGCGGCGATAACGATGAATACGCCGCCTCCATCCCCTACAGCGGCAACGATCAAAAAAGGATCGTGTATGACTGGGGCTACAGCGCGCCCGACTGGTTCAGCGTGGAGGCACATCGTGAATATCATCAGCAGCACCCCGAGATCTACCACTACACGGACGGCAAGGTGAGCGTGGATTATACCGACGAGGCATCCTTTGTCGACGGCGTCAAGACGACCTTTGCGCTGATCGAGGAGAGCTTCCCCGATATCCCCGTCGTCTATGTCCGCTCTCATCAGATCGATTACGGCAATCTGCTCAGACAGCGATTCTATCAGGAAAAGGTCCTCTCCCTCGCCGACGATCACGGGATCGCGACGGTCGATCTGTTCAACCTCTCCGTATTGGACGGCTTCAACAAACGTCAGGTGGCAAAATACTGCTACGATATCAAAAAGGGCATAGCCAGTAACAGCGGCATCCACCCCAACGCGCTGGGCTACTCGATCGGCTATCTGCCGTATATTGAGGCAAAGCTGATCGAGCTGATGTAACGGCGCTTGGTCAACTCTCACAAAGCAGAGGGTTGGTTTTTGTCACTTCCTACAATTTTGATCACAATGGTGTTTTTTTTAAAACATCTTTGTTGATACGGCGTTCTTATCTATTGATAAACGCATTTCATCATCCGTGAAACGCGTACACGCCGATTCTTAGCCGTCAGCCGTCCCGGGAGAAAAGTCATGTCGTAAAACGGATAATCGCGCGACAGGCGCTTTTCCTCGGGCGACTGCAAGGCAAAAACAAAGCAGCGTCATTCCGCCGAGTACACTTCCCTCGGAGCGTGGCAAAAAAAACGATCGCGGAATGAGATAAACCAAGGAGGTTTTTATGAGCAACAACAAAAGAATACTATCGGTCGTCTTAGCGCTGATCCTCGCGCTGAGCGTCATCCCTGCCGCGACCCTGAGCGTATCGGCAGGAGGAGGGAATTGGAGACCGCCCATAGTCTACGAATACAACGGCTTTCAGTACATTAAGGATTACGATTCTAACGAACTCATTATCACAGGATACTCAGGCGATGAAACCGATATCGTGATCCCCGATCGTATCGGTGACGAATATGTTAACGTGATTGGTTCCTATGCGTTCCGTGATTCAAACATCAAGAGCATTACTCTTCCCGAGCATCTTGAGCGCCTCGGCTACGCGGTATTCGTAGGCTGTTCCAATCTGCAGTCTGTCACGGTGGATGAAAACAACCCCATCCTTGACAGCCGCGACAACTGCAACGCAGTCATCCGCACCAAGTATAACACCTTGGTATCGGGATGGGCTCATTCGACCATCCCCGACACGGTCACCGCGATCGGCAGCAGCGCGTTTGAGGGTTGTGCTGATTTGACAAAAATCGATATCCCGAGCTCTGTGACCACAATCGACAGAGAAGCCTTTTCCGGCTGTACCGGCTTGACGGAAATCAAGATCCCGAGCTCTGTGACCACGATCGATGATGACGCGTTCAACGGTTGTACCGGCTTGACGGAAATCGTGATCCCCGATTCGGTCACATCCATCGGATACAAAGCCTTCAAAAACTGTTCCGGATTAAAAAGCGTTGTGATTTCCCATTCTGTCACAACGCTCAACGGAGGCGTCTTTGCGAACTGTACGGGATTAACCGGGATCACGATCCCCGATTCCGTCACGAGTATCAATGGATTAGATATGGATGTGTTCGGTGAAGAAGGCGGACCGTTCATGGGCTGTACCGGACTGACCGAGATCACCATTCCTGCTTCCGTAGAAGGAGTCAGCAATGATGCTTTCGTCGGCTGTACCGGCTTACGGTCAATCAAGGTCGACAAAGACAACCCCGTCTTTGACAGTCGCAATAACTGTAATGCCATCATCCGCACCGAGGATAACACCTTGGAGATTGGCTGCGCTCAAACGACCATCCCCGACACGGTTACAGCTATCGGTAACAGTGCGTTTCTGGATTGTACCGGCTTGACAACAATTAAGATCCCGAACTCTGTGACCGCAATCGACAGAGAAGCCTTTTCCGGCTGTACCGGCTTGACGGAAATCAAGATCCCGAACTCTGTGACCGCAATCGGCAGAGAAGCCTTTTCCGGCTGTACCGGCTTGACGGAAATCAAGATCCCGAACTCTGTGACCGAGATCGGTAGCAGTATCTTTTCCTATTGTACCGGCTTGACAGAAATCGTGATCCCGAACTCTGTGACTGAGATCGGCGATCATGCCTTTTCCGGATGTACCGGCTTAACGTCCGTTACCTTCCCCGAGGGGCTCGTCACCATCGGCGGTCAAGCCTTTGCCGACTGTACATCTCTGACAAGCATCAGCATCCCGTCAACCGCGGTGGAGATCGGCAGAAAGCCTGATCCCGATGATAAAGACTACGAAGATTATGCCACCGAGCTCTACGACGAAAAC
Source organism: Ruminococcaceae bacterium UBA4306 (assembly GCA_002394725.1). Lineage (GTDB taxonomy): Bacteria > Bacillota > Clostridia > Oscillospirales > Acutalibacteraceae > Ruminococcoides. The sequence continues at coordinate 7,544 of DGUQ01000146.1, read as the reverse complement.
GGTACTTACATCGGCACAAAGGTTAAGATCGATTGTAATTCGTTTGAAGGCTGTTCCGGTTTAAAGTCGATCACTGTTGATAAAAACAATCCCGTCTATGACAGCCGCGATAACTGCAACGCCCTGATCCGCACCGATGATAATGAGCTGTTGCTCGGATCTGCTCAAACGACCATCCCCGATACGGTCACCACGATCCGTGAAAAGGCATTCACCGGAAATGACGGTCTGAAAGCGATCGAGATTCCGTCCTCCGTGACCAAAATCGGAGATGAAGCATTTTTCGGTTGTACCGGCTTAGCGTCGGTTACCTTCCCTGAGAGGCTCGTCACCATCGGCGACCAAGCCTTTGCCTACTGTACATCGCTGACAAGCATCAACATCCCGTCAACCGCGGTGGAGATCGGCTATAAATCCTACAACTACGACAAAAATGCTGACACTTTCATTTGCACCTCGTTTAAAGGCTGTGCCGGATTAAAGTCGATCACTGTTGATAAAAACAATCCCGTCTATGACAGCCGCGATAACTGTAACGCCATCATCCTCACCGAGGATAACAAGCTGGTGCACGGATGTGTTCAAACCATCATCCCCGACACGGTCACCGAGATCGGTACAAACGCATTCTACGGAAATAAAGAGCTGACAGAGATCACGATCCCGTCCTCCGTGACCATGATCGGAAATAAAGCATTTTTAGGCTGTACCGGACTTAAGCGCGCCGTAATCCCCGAGCAGATAACAGGATTATCTTCATCAGGTCTCGGTGTTTATATTATAGATTATAATCTCGTAAATGATAAATACTGGGAACCGGTTTATAGAAAAGTCGAGACCACGGATCTGACCGTCTACGGCTACTACGGTACCAATGCGGAAAAATATGCCGTCAAGTATGATATCCCATTCCGCATGATCGCGCCGGCGACAAGCGACGAGGCAGTGCTGGACGCGCCCGAGGGCAAGACCTACAGCGTCGCCAAAAAGGCAACGGATGACGAGGCAGCAGTCCCTGCCGCAGAACAGCTGCCCGAGAACAGCATCGTGCTGTCGGCATATGACATCACCCTGCGTGATATCAAGGATGAAACGCCCGTACAGCCCGACGCTCCCGTCACCGTAAGAGTTCGCTGTGACGATCCGGACGCGCATGTGTTCCGCCGTGAAACCGACGGCACGCTGACCGATATGAACGCGCGCTACGAGGACGGTTATCTGGTCTTTGAGACCGACCATTTCAGCATCTATCTGCTGGTGCAGCTCGGCGCAGAGGTCGATCTGGCGATCTGCGGCGACGCGGACGGCGACGGCAAGGTCACCATCACCGACGCGACCGTCATCCAGCGAACCCTTGCCGGTATCAAGAGTAACGCGGATCCCGATGTGATCGCGCGCAACGGCGACGTGGACGGCAACGGTAAGCCGGACGCCCTCGACGCGACCCTGATCCAGCGCAAGCTCGCGGGACTGTCCGTATCTTATCCGATCGGCAAAGCGTTATCCTAAACCCTATAGCAAGCACCCCTGCCCTCAGCAGGGGTGCTATATCGGTTTTATGGCGAAAAATGTTGTTCAATGCCATTTGCTGTGTTATAATGTCAATTATACTGATTTTAAATAAAAATCTTTCATTCCATATGGAAGGCTTTTATTTAAAATGAGTGTCAGGAGGGAATTCCAAAAATGCAAGCACCTTCCAAGGAGCTTTTAGCGCAGGTGAAAAGCGGCGACAAAAAGGCGTTCGGCGAGCTGTATACGCAGTGCCGACAGTCCTGCTACGGCTTTGCGCTGATGATATTGAAGAACCGCGAGGACGCCGAGGACGCGGTACAGAACACCTTTATCCGCATGTACGGCAGTATCCGCACCCTGCATAACGACGACGCCTTCGTCATGTGGACGGAGAAGATCCTCAACCGCGAGTGCATCAAGATTGCCAATCGCCGCGGCATGGAGATCGCCGACAATAACGCGGTATACAGCGACCGCGAGCCCGATCAGGAGGATGAATTCATGCTCCCCGAGCTGTATGCCGAGCGCAGCGATCTGTCCGATCGGCTCAAGGCTGAGATCGAAAAGCTGTCCTTTGAACAGCGCCGCTCGATCCTGCTGTTCCACTATCACAGGCTGTCCTTGCAGCAGATCGCCGAGCTGACCGACAGCAACATCAATACGGTCAAATCGCGCCTGCGGTACGCGCGGCAGAGCCTGAAAAAGAATATCGAAGAACAGGAGAAGCAGACGGGCGAGCGGTTCTACGGCGTGCCGCTCCTGCCGCTTACGGATATCCTCACCCGTATCCTCGATCGGGAGAAAAGCAGGAAGAAGCCTGCCGCGTTATGGAAGAGCCTGCAAAAGGATCTCGACACCGTGTGCGGCGGCTTCAGCGGCAAGCTGCCCGGCAGCGGCACAAACGCGGCAAAGCTCGTCGCGGGCGCGCTGGCGATCATGCTGGTGCTCGGCGCGGCGGCAGGCGTGCTCTCGGGCGCGCTGTCGCAGGAGAGCGCCCGAGGCTGGAGCAGCATGCAGGGCGGCGAGCAGCAGGATCCCAAGCAGCTCCTGTCAAGTGAGGCAGACTCGCAAAACGACCTGCCCGTGCAGTATCCCGATCAAAATACTTTTACACCCGTTAACGCGGATAACGTCGCGCAGAATGTGATCAACACACCGCAGACTCCCATCGATGACAACAACCAAACCCCTGCCGTACTGCCCACGCAGGCGGTACAGAACACACCCGTATCACCCACGCAGGCAAATCCCGATACGCCGAATCAGCCCACGCCCCTGCCCACACTGCCCCCCGAGGAATCACGGGAGCAAGGCAACAACGCGTTTGGGGCGTACCGTGAGCTGCTGCGGCAAAACGCGCAGGCGATCCAAGGCTACAACTGGCAGTTCAGCGGCAGCTCCGCTCCCGTCACGCTGGCGGATATTTACGGCGATGACACACCGGAGCTGCTGTTTTTCAGCGCGAACGGCAATACCGCTCAGCTGAATATCTACACATATGACGGAACCAATACCGTTAGCTTGCTCAACGATTCCCCACTGCGTTCAAACGCCGATATCAACGATTCCTTCTTCCTGTTTCAAAAGGACGGCGACAAGCATCTTTACCTGTACAGCACCGACGATAGTGATTACGGTTCATCCCGCTGCATCAGATTGGATGAAAACGGCGACAAATTGGTCGCGACGGAATTATGCTCGAGCAGAACGTATCCGTCGAAATACATCGTCCGCAACGAGGTCCTTTCTTCCTCTGCTTATATCGCGTGTGAAAAAAGCCTGTTCTTGGATATCAGCAGTATTCTGATCCGTAACGATATGCGCGGCATGTGCTCGGATGAAGCGTATGAAGCGCAGAGCCGCTATTCGCCGAGCGCAATGTCGCTGAACAATATGTTACGCTATTTGGAGGATAATCAATGATACGAAAGCTCACCGCATTACTGATTTGTATTTTGCTGACACTGCTCATTCCGCAGAGCGCCTTTGCCGCCCCTGTCCCCGGATCATCCGATCGGCAGTTCACCTACCGCGAGGACAACATCGAGGGCAATCATTACGACTTTGTCAATTCCGTGAACCGCTCATTTTTCAGAAAAGCATCGGACGGCTATATGCGGCTGTACGGCGCCGATAACGGCACGGTGTTTGTCGAGTATTACAACGAGGCTTTTGAGGTGGTCAACAGCGGCGTCATCCCCTCGGGGCTGCCCATCTTCGGCGGCTTTTATGAGGATGACAGCCGTTATTATGTGCTCACGGGCCAAACCAATATGGAGGAGGATCCCGACAAGGAGGTATACCGCCTGACCAAGTTCGACAAAAACTGGAATCAGCTGGGCAGCGTCGGGATCAAAAACGCCTGCACCACCATCCCGTTTCAGGGCGGCTGTGACTTCGCGATATACAACGGGCATTTGATCGTCCGTACCGCCCGACAGATGTATAAATCGCTCGGTCAGTATCATCAGTCGAACATCACCCTGCGCTTTGACATCAACACCATGACGGAGGAGCCGTCGGTCTACGGCGCGTCCACACTGGGGCTCATCGGCTATGCCTCTCATTCGTTCAACCAGTTCGTCGCCGTCGATACGGACGGCACGGTCGTATGCCTCGATCACGCGGACGCAAATCCGCGTGTCGCGCTGCTGGGCAAGTTCATCAAGAAAGCGGACAGCGATTTCCTCATCGGAAAAAAGAATTATGACGCTATCCCGATCATCGAGTATAAAGGCGATGGCGGCGACAATACCACCGGCGCGAATATCGGCGGTCTCGCGATATCGAGCACCGCATATCTGACGGTCGGCGACACTGTTGAACAGTCGGATGATTTCCATACGAACGAGTCGCGCAACGTCTATCTGTCGGTCACGCCGAAGGATCCCTTCAGCATGGAAAGCACCAAAAGGATCTGGTTCTCGGATTTTGTGAAGGAGGATTACCGGTGCGCCACCAATCCGCACCTGGTCAAGATCAACGACGATCGCTACCTGATCATGTGGGATGAACGCAAAAGCGCTCGTATGGAAAGCGGCGGCAAGATAAACTATGACGCCACCCCCACCACCTTGAAATATGTCTTTATCGACGGCAACGGCAACATCGATCCGGCTCATACAGAGGAAACGGAAATCAATGCCGTCGGCGATCCGCGCTATCAGATCCGATTGGCTCCCGAGGAACTGCGCGTATTTGTGTCGGGCGATCAGCCGATCGTGACCGAAAAGGGTATTCTCTGGCATTTTTCCAATGAGGACACCATCGACGCCGTCGCGCAGATGGATCTTGAGGGCAATATCACCCTGCATCAGGACATCATCCCCAAGGATGTCTTGACCTATCCCGTCAACATGTACACGGCAACGACCGTGCTCAGAACCTTTGACCCGATCCCCGAATCGCTCACCCTGACCGAGGACAATCTCTTTGACTATATCGGCGTATACAAGGACGGTCATGAGCTCAAATGCGGCGAGGATTTCAACTTCCGCTACGACGGAGAGCCGCTGTTCTCGGCGGATTACGAGAACGGGTATCTCAAAAGGATCGGTCCGCATATCGAGACCGCCTACGGCAAATCCACGATCGGCGTCAACGGCATCACAAGCCAATTTTATCCCTACACCTTTGCATGCGGCACCAGTGTATATACCGCCTTCAACCAAAACGCCGGCGATACCCCGACATGGACGGAGGACGGCGTGAGGCTGCGCTATACCTTCAGCCGCGGCGTGGGCTACCATATCTACCGCAAGGAGGAAGGCGGAGAATACGAGAAGATCGCTACCTTCGCGAATCGCGGCGGCACGGAATATATCGATACTACCGCTCAGCGCGACAAGCACTATTGGTACACCGCGCGTGAATATACCTTTGATAAAAACGGCAACGAGATCCTCAGCGAGCCGCTGAGCTCCAAATCTCCCGACAGTCCCGTGGTATCGGTGAAGCCGACCTTCGACGGCTTGAGCCTGAGCTGGAACGCGATGGACGGCGCGCAGAAATACGCCGTGCATGAAGTCGATATCGCAGGGGATCGCATCAAATACCCTGCGCTCGGGATCACCACCGACCGTCATTTTACGCTCCGCGCGACGGGATACGGAGTCAAAAAGCGCTATGCCGTCGTCGCCGTTGATCCTACACAGGAGGATGGGAGCATCTCCGGCAACAACCGCTACAGCGCCTACGGGCTCACCCCGACGCTTACGCTGAACAATATGCCCGAGATCACGCGGTGCGATTTCCGTGAGGACGGCTTATATATCGAATGGGCGCCCAACGAATTTGCCGATCATTACACGGTAGTGTACGACAGGGCTTACAGCTCGATCAAAGAGAATCATTTGCTGATCAGGAATGTGTACAATAACGAGAGCAGCGGCATCTATGTGGTTGCCGAACGGAGCGGAAGCACCTCGATACAAGCACGCAGCCGCGATATTACCTATGTCGCGCCGGGCACCGACGACTGGAGCTTCCATACACAATGCTATTCGGCGCAAGGCGGTATGGCGACCTTCACCGGATGGCACGGCGACAGCGATCAGGCCACCGTACCGGGCAACGTCCTCGGAGTGAACGAGGTATTCTTGAGCAAAACCTTTTGCAACAATACCCGACTCAAACGGGTTATCCTGCCCGAGGACACAGCGATGCTGGAATCCGCCTTTGAGGGCTGTACCGCATTACAGAGCATCACGATCCCGGCGTCGGCTTCCTGTTTCGGCAAGTGCTTTGCCGGCTGCACCTCGTTGAGGAGCGTGGTATTCGGGCGCGACAGTCAGACATGGCAGATGCCGAAGGACACGTTTGATGGGTGCGGCGATATCACGATCTACGGCTACGGCAGTCAGTACGGCGCCTGCGATATCGCAAAGCAATTCGGCTTTCCCTATGTCGATCTCGATCAATGCCCTCTCGGCGACGCTGACGCGAGCGGTATGGTCGATCTGATGGACGCCACCTCGATCCAAAAACACCTTGCTAATATGGATGTACCTATCGAGAAAGCCGTCCTCATGGTCGGCGACGTCGACGACAGCGGCGAGCTGGAGGTCAGCGACGCGACCCAGATCCAGCGCTATCTGACCACGATGGCGGACGTCCCCTACGCGATCGGATCGATCAGGGGCTAATCGAACGCGTTTATCTTACAGGAAAACTTCCCTTTTCATAACAAAAGAATACGCATGGATAAAAAGTTGCATACTTTTATGCAACTTTTTTCTTTTTCTCGGCATAGGTGAAACAACGTTTACGGGGGTAATCATATGAAAAAGCCGAAAGCAATCAACCTATATCTTGACCTGTATAAACGATTTGAAAAGCTGTCCGACTCGCAGGCAGGCAGGCTTGTTAAGGCGATGCTGAAATACGGAAACACAGGCGAGGACACTGATTTTTCCGATGATTTAGCGCTTGACGTCACCTTTTGCGGAATCACGGATCAGATCGATCGTGACTTTGAAAAGTATCGCGATATCTGTCAGAAGCGTTCCGAGGTCGGCAGGCGCGGCGCACAAGCACTCCATCAAAAGGATCAGACAAGTGTGGCAATTGCCACCAATTGCTGCCAAGAAGAAAAAGAAGAAGAATACAAAGAAGAAAAAGAAAACAAACCAGAATACAATGAAGAGGAAGAGGAAGAAAACAAAAACAAGGCGCAGAGCGCCCGTCCGGATTATCTCATTCCATTGGAGTACATTTCCGATGTCCATGAGGTCATTCATTATCTCAATCAGGTTGCCGGCACCCATATCCGTGTCACCAAATTAGGCAACGGCATGCTGCTCACCAAGCTGTTCAAAAAGGGCTATACCGTCGAGGATTGTAAGCGTGTGATCGACAACGAATGTAACCGAATCATAGAGAGGAGCGGACGCGGCGATCTGCTGTCGATCTTCCTGTTCGGTATGAATTTTGAGGAGTACGCCGCAAAAGCCGCGGTGGATTTGCAGGGGAGCGCCCCTCCCCTACAGTAGACTTTGCATAGGATTTGTAGGGGAGCGCCTTGGTGCTCC